>NZ_QWFB01000086.1:0-217266 GCF_003576205.1 Achromobacter sp. K91
CGCATCAAGCTCAAGCTAAAAGGCCTGAGCCCGGTGCAGTACCGAGCTCAGGCCTTCGGCCTTTAGCTTCTGACCATCCAACTTCTGGGGGTCAGTTCAGCGGCGGTCTTTTTTCGTTGTCGGGCCTTGCCGCTCAACCTGCGCCGGTGAGCATCAGCCACAGCGGAATCGTCAACGCCGAAAGCAGCGTGCCCAGCGATATCAGCACGGCCACCATGCGGCCGTCGCCGCCCATGCGCATGGCCAGCACATAGGCCGCGGACGCGGTGGGCAGGGCCGCGAACAATAGCAGCATCTGCGATTCCAGCGGCGGCAGCGCCAGCAGATGCGCGATCAGCAGGGCCGCCGCGGGCAGCGCCAGCAGCTTGACCCCGAGCATCCAGGCGATCAGCGCGCCATGGCCCTTGCCGCCTTCCCATGAAAGGCTGGCGCCCACGCACATGATGCCCAGCGCGAGCGCGGCAGCGCCCAGGCGTCCCAGCGCCGTGTCCAGCGGGCCGGGCAGATGCACGCCGGCCAGATTGCAGGCCAGGCCGGCCAGCGTGGAAATGACCAGCGGGTTGCGTGCCAGTTCGCGCAGCAGGTTGCCGCCGCTGTGGCGCGCCAGGCCGTAGACCGCCGCCATGTTGGCCATCGGCACGGCGAACCCGACGATCAGCGCCATGACCGTCTGGCCCTGGGCGCCGCCCAGGCTGGCCGACAAGGCCAGGCCGAGATAGGTGTTGAAGCGGTAGCCGCATTGCGCGGACGAGGCCAGGCTGAGCGGCGACGGCCGCAGCGCCCAGCGCGCCAGCCAGGTCAGCGCGACGCCGGTCGCGATGACGGCTGCGCAGGCCTGCAGCAGCATGGCGGCGTTGCCGGCGGTGATGGGGGTGCGCAGGATGGACTGGAACAGCAGTGCGGGGAGCAGGACGAAGTAAACCAGGCGCTCGGTGCCGGCGAAGAATTCGCGCGAGAAATTCAGTTTGTGACGCAGCGCCCAACCCAGCGCGACCAGCATGAAATCAGGGAAAACCAGAAGGGCAACGGACATGTGAGAGCAGGTATTTGATGCGCGTCAGAAGGGGATCCCGGCGCTATGCGTCTGTAAGCATTTGCTGCTATTCTCCGTCATTCTGGCGGGCGCATGTGCCACAAGCAACCTATAAAAGCAGTGCTCTCCCTGCGCACAGAACTTGCGCCCTCCCGCCGTTCATTGCTGACCTGTCTACAGGCAGGCGCATCACACAACGGTCCGTACACACACGGGCTCGCATATTGGAGGAAACACACCTATGAATAAAGTCCGCTCCCTGGCCGTGGCCATTGCCCTGGCCTCCGGCGTTGCCGGCACCTTTGGCGCCTCCGCCGCCTTCGCTGCCGACAAGTACCCGAGCAAGCCTATCCGCGTGATCGTTCCGTTCGCGCCTGGCGGCTCGACCGACATCATCGCGCGCCTGGTGACGCAGCGCATGAGCCAGGAACTGGGCCAGCCCATGGTTGTGGAAAACAAGGGCGGCGCCGGTGGCGCCATCGGCGCATCCGAAGCCGCGCGCGCCGATGCCGACGGCTACACGCTGTCGATCGCCACCGTGTCGACGATGGCCGTGAACCCCGCTTGCCGCCCCAATGACCTGCCCTACGATCCGATCAAGGACTTCCAGCCGGTCACCAACTTCGCCAACACCGCCAACGTGGTGGCCGTGAACCCGAAGTTCCCCGCCAAGGACTTCAAGGGCTTCCTGGAAGAGCTGAAGAAGAACCCGGGCAAGTACTCCTACGGCAGCTCGGGCACTTGCGGCGTGCTGCACCTGATGGGCGAATCGTTCAAGATGGCCACCGGCACGGACATCGTGCACGTGCCGTACAAGGGTTCGGGCCCGGCCGTGGCTGACGCCGTCGGCGGCCAGATCGAAATCCTGTTCGACAACCTGCCGTCGTCGATGCCGCAGATCCAGGCGGGCAAGCTGCGCGCCATGGCCATCGCGTGGCCGACCCGCATCGATTCGATCAAGGACGTGCCGACCTTCAAGGACGCCGGCTTCCCGGTGCTGAACCAGCCGGTCTGGTACGGTCTGCTGGCGCCCAAGGGCACGCCGATGGAAGTCGTGAACAAGCTGCGCGACGCTGCCGTGGTGGCCCTGAAGGACCCCAAGGTCATCAAGGCGCTGGACGACCAGGGTTCGGCGCCGTCGGGCAACACGCCGGAAGAATTCGCCAAGGAAATCAAAGAGCAGTATGACTGGGCGAAGGACGTCGTGAAGAAGCAGAACATCAAGCTGGATTGACGCCGCGCGGGGCGGGCGCTGCCTGCCCTGTCTGCACGCAATGACGGGCGCCTTCGGGCGCCCGTTTTTTTTTGTGCGCCGGCCGCTTCAGGCCGCGGCGTCGAGTCCGGCCTGCAGCGCTTCGCAGGCGGCGCGCAAGCGTTCGATGAAGTCGCGGTGCAGCGCTGACAGCGGATCCTGGTTGCGCACCATGATGCTGATCGGCACGCGCAGCGCGGGGTCCAGCCGGCGCAGGTTCATGCCGGGACGCAGCATCGCCTGCGCGGTGATGGCGTCCACGATGGCGTCGCCGCAGCCTGCGTCCACCAGCGCGCAGGCCACGTAGTGCGTTTGCACCTGGATGGCGACTTGCGGATCCAGGCCCTGCGCGTCCAATGCCATCTGCAGCAGGGCGCCGGAGGCGTCGGCCGCGTCCAGCACGATCAGCGTGTCGCCCGCCATGGCCGTCAGCTCCGCCAGCGGCAGCGGTCCCGTGCCTTCCTTGCGGCTCAGGTGCACCAGCTCCGTGTGGCCCAGCCCCATGCGGGTCAGGCCCGGATAGTCGTTGGTGTCGAAGGTGATGGCCAGGTCCAGTTCGCGCGTCAGCAGCCCCTGTACGAGTTCGGTGCTGTGATGCGTGTGGATGTCGAAGGTGATGCCGGGCTGCGCCTCCCGGCTGTCGCGCACCACGCCGGGCAGCAGCCCCAGGCCCAGCGCTGGCGCGCAGCCCAGTCGCAGGTGGCCGTTGGGATGGTCGCGCAGGCTGGCGGCCAGCCTGCGCACGCTGTTGAGGTCCTGGTTCAGGCGCGCGACTTCGGGCGTGAGGATCTCGGCTTCGCGCGTGGCGACGAGCCGGCCCTTGACGCGCTCGAACAGCTTGAAGCCCAGCTGCGCCTCGGCGTGCGCCAGGAGCTTGCTGGCCGCGGGCTGCGAGATATGCAGCGCGGCCGCGGCCTCGGTCAGGGATCCGGTACGGCGGATCGCTTCGAAAATCTCGATGTGGCGCAAACGCATGGCACGGTGGACGGTGGGCGGAAACCGCGATTCTAAGCCGGATGCGGCTGGCGTCGCGACAGCCGCGGGCGCCTTGACTATCATGAACCCCTGCCGGAAAGCCGGCGCACACTGGAGCTTCCCATGCGCGCACCCCGCCACGCCGCCGCCCTCATGCTTGCCGCCGCGCTTGCCGCCATGCCCGCGGCCTGGGCCCGCACGCCGCAGGCCGCCGAGGACCTGAACCCCGAGGCCGCCAGCGGCATACAGACGCGCCAACTGGTGCGTGCGCCGCATTTCATGATGGCATCGGCCAATCCGCTGGCGACGCAGGCGGGCGACGAGATGCTGCGCCGGGGCGGCAGCGCGGTGGACGCCGCCATCGCCGCCCAACTGGTCCTGAACCTGGTGGAGCCGCAATCGTCGGGCATCGGCGGCGGCGCCTTCATGGTGGTGTATTCGGCCAAGAGCGGCCGTATCCAGACCTACGACAGCCGCGAGACCGCGCCCGCCGCGGCCCAGCCGCAACGTTTCCTGGATGCGGACGGCAAGCCGGTGCCATTCGCCCGTGCGGTGAACAGCGGCCTGGCGGTGGGCGTGCCGGGCTTGCTGCGAGGCTTGGAGCTGGCGCACAAGGAGCAGGGCGCGCTGCCCTGGGCCGACTTGTTCCAGCCCGCGATCCGGCTGGCCGAACAAGGTTTTGCCGTGTCGCCGCGCTTGCATAAGCTTTTGGCCGGCAACAAGGAACTGCGCACGCAAGCCGCGGCCGCGGCCTACTTCTACGCGCCGGACGGCGCTCCCTGGCCGGTGGGCCACGTGCTGAAGAACCCGGAATTCGCGCGCACGCTGCGCGCGGTGGCGGAGCAAGGCGCGGACGCGTTCTACCAGGGCGACATCGCCCGGGATATCGTTGCCGCCGTGCGCGGCCACGCCGTGCCTGGCGACCTGACCCTGGCCGACCTGGCGGGCTATCGCGCCAAGACGCGCGATCCCGTCTGCGGCGCCTATCGCGGCTACCAGCTGTGCGGCATGGGGCCGCCCAGCAGCGGCCCGATCGCGGTGCTGCAGATGTTGGGCGAACTGGAGCAGTTCCCCCTCGCCCGCTACAAGCCGGGCAGCCTGGAGGCGGTGCATTACTTTTCGGAAGCTGGCCGGCTGGCGTTCGCCGACCGCGATTTCTACGTGGCCGATCCGGACTTCGTGAGGGTGCCGGTGCGCGCCATGCTGGACCCCGCCTATCTGCGCGCGCGCGGCGCGCTGATCCAGCCGGACCGCAGCATGAAGGTGGCGCTGCCCGGCGATCCGGAAGGCAAGCTGCTGTCGCTGGGCAAGGACGACGCGTGGGCGCTGCCCTCGACCAGCCATCTGGTGGCGGTGGACGCCCAGGGCAATGCCTTGAGCATGACGACCACCATCGAAAACGAGTTCGGCAGCAAGATCTTCGTGCGCGGCTTCCTGCTGAACAACGAGATGACGGATTTTTCCTCGTCCTACAAGGATCCCGAGGGCCGCCTCGTCGCCAACCGCATCGAACCGGGCAAGCGCCCGCGCAGCTCGATGGCGCCGATGATCGTGCTGCGCGATGGCAAGCCCTATCTGCTGGTGGGGTCGCCGGGCGGCAGCGCCATCATCAACTATGTGGCCAAGACCATTGTGGGCGTGCTGGACTGGGGCCTGGACATCCAGGCGGCCATCGACCTGCCGAACATGGGCAGCCGCAACAAGGAGACCGAGCTGGAGAAGGGCACCGCGCTGGAGGCGCTGGCGCCAGAGCTTGAGCGCATGGGGCATCCGGTGCGCATCACCGAATTCCCCAGCGGCATCCACGGCATCGTGATCGATGCTGGCGGCCTGCAGGGCGGCGCCGATCCGCGCCGCGAAGGCGTGGCCCAGGGCGGCTGAGGCCGCGCGGGCCTATTCGCCGGCGTCGGAGGGACGCAGCGTCGGCGGCAGCTTGCGCAACGTGGCTGGCGTGCGCGACAGCTTGATCGGCGAACCCACGCCGCGATAGTCGCCGTGCTCCAGCACCATGCCGCGATGGCGGGTATGCGGATGCGCCAGGGCCTGGTCCACGGTCTGTACGGCGGCGGCGGGGACGCCGCCACGCAGCAGACGGTCGGCCAGCGCAGCGGCGTCGTGGCCCGCCAGCAGCGCGGACAGGTCGTCGCGCAAGGATGAGCGGTTGCGCAGGCGGTCGGCGTTGGTGGCGTAGCGCGCATCGTCCGCCAATCCTGGCGCTTCCAACGCCTGAGCCAGCTGCGCGAACTGGCGGTTGTTGCCGACCGCGAGAAAGATCGGGCCGCTGGCCGTGGGCAGCGTTTCGTAGGGCGCGATGTTCGGGTGCGCGTTGCCGCTGCGCGCGGGCACCTTGCCGCTGTAGAAGTAATTGGGCGCGTGCGGATGCAGCAGCGACAGGGCGCAGTCGTACAGCGTGATGTCCAGGAATTGCCCCAGTCCGCTGCGCGTACGCTCATTGAGCGCCAGCAGGATGGCCACGGCCGCGTTCAGGCCGGTCACCATGTCCACCACCGGCAGTCCGACCCGGGTGGCTTCGCCGTCCGCATCGCCGTTCACGCTCATCAGGCCGCACATGGCCTGGGCGCAGGCGTCGTAGCCGGGCAGGCCGCCCAGCGGACCGTCCGCGCCGAAGCCGCTGACCCGGCAATGGATCAAAGCGGGGAAGTCGCGGCTCAGCGTGTCGTATCCCAGGCCCCATTTCTCCAGCGTGCCGGGCTTGAAGTTCTCCACCAGCACATCGGCGTCGGCCAGCAGATGGCGCAGCAATTCCTGCCCAGCGGGCTGCGACAGGTCCAGCGTCATGCCGTCCTTGTTGCGGTTCACGCCGATGAAGTAGGACGCCGTATCGCCCAGGAAGGGCGGCCCCCAGCCGCGCGTCTCGTCGCCGCCGGGAGGCTCGATCTTCAGCACGTCGGCGCCGTGGTCGGCCAGGATCTGCGTGCAATAGGGGCCGCCCAGCACGCGCGACAGGTCTATCACTTTGCAGCCGGCGAGCGCGCCGGCGTTGGGCAGGGTTGCAGCCATGTGGGGTCCGTTCAGTCGATGGAAACGTGGGCGCTCTTGATGAGGTCGCGCCATTTGGGCACTTCGGCCGAGATGAAGGTCGCCAGGCCCTGCGGCGTCTGGTCCTGGGCTTCGACGATGCCCTGGCTGCGCAGCGTCTGCGCGACCTCGGGATCGGACAGCGCGGTCTTGAAGGCGCGGTTCAGCGTGTCCACTACGTCAGCCGGCGTGCCCTTGGGCGCGACGATGCCGAAGAAGACGCTGACGTCGTAGCCCTTGAGTCCCTGCTCGGAAAGCGTCGGCAGGTCGGGCAGCGCATCCGAGCGCTGGGCGCTGGCCAGGCCGATGGCGCGCAGCTTGCCCGCCTTGATGTAGGGCAGCGCGGTGAGGATGTCGGTGAACGACATCGACACCTGCCCGCCCAGCAGGTCATTGAGGGCCGGTCCCGTGCCTTTGTAGGGGATGTGCATGATCTGGGTGCCGGCCATATTGTTGAAGAGAATGCCGGCCAGGTGCGACGAGGCGCCGTTGCCCGACGAGGCGTAGCTCAGCTTTTCCGGATTCTTCTTGGCGTAGGCGATCAGTTCCTGCGCATTGTTGGCGGGCACTGACGGGTTCACCACCAGGATGTTGGGCAGGTGGCCGATGCGGATGATGGGCGCGAAGCTGGTCTCGGGGTTGTAGCCCTGCTTCTTGTACAGGCTGACGTTGATCGCCAGCGGCCCCGAGGTGCCGAACAGCAGGGTGTAGCCGTCCGGCTTGGCGGTCGCCACGTACTCGGAGCCGATGTTGCCGCCGGCGCCTGCGCGGTTTTCGACGATGACGTTCTGGTTGAGCGGTTGCCGCAGCTTGTCGGCCAGCCTGCGCGCCAGGGCGTCGGTGGGACCGCCCGGCGGGAAGGGCACGATCAGCGTCACGGGCCGGGCCGAGGGATAGGCGTCCGCGGCCAGCGCGGGTGCGGCGGGGGCGATGGCGGCGGCAGCCGCCAGCAGCAAAGGGGCGAAGGTTCGGTTCATGCTTGTCTCCAGTGGTTGCGCGCCGGCTGTGCCGCCGGCGTCGGTTCTTACAGCGCGTATTGCAGGATGGCGCGGCACGCCGTGCTTTCGTCGGCCGCAATGGCATAGGGATCGCGCGGGCCCAGGCGATGCCGCAGCACCTGGTCGGCCAGCAACGCGCGGCTTTCCAGGCCGGGTTCGGTGGCTTCCCAGCGCAGGGCGGCCATGGAAACCGCGTGGTACAGCAGCGAAGCCGCCTGGCGCGCCAGCTCGGGGCGGTCGGCCTGCGCGGCGTGTTCGGCCAGGGCATAGGTCTGCTCCAGCGCGCGCGCCTGCATGTCGGCCAGTTCGGGCGGGCAGGGGCGGCCTGCGGCCAGCAGGCCGTCGATATGGCTGCGCAGCGCCGGCAGCGAGTTTTCCCGGGTGATGGCGCGCAGCACGTCCAGCGCCACGATGTTGCTGGTGCCTTCCCAGATGGAGCCCAGGTGGGCGTCGCGCACCAGACGCGGTTCGGTCCATTCCTCGATGTAGCCGCAGCCGCCGCGCACTTCCATGGCGTCGCCGGTCACTTTGCGCGCATCGCGGCAGGCGCGGAACTTGATCAGCGGCGTGAGGATGCGCGCCAGCGCCGGATCGGCCGCGCCCTGGTCCGCGTCGGCCAGCGCACGCGCCGTCTGGAACATCACGCTGCGGGCCTGTTCGGCCCAGACCGTCATCTTGACCAACTGGCGCTGCATCAGCGGCATGTCGATCAGGCGTTTGCCGAAGGCGCGCCGGTGCTGCGAGACATAGACCGCCTCGGTCACGGCGCGGCGCATCAGGCCGGCGGCTCGCATGCCGTTGGACAGGCGCGAATTATTGATCATGTCGGCCATGTGCTTGAAGCCGCGGCCGCGCTCGCCCACCAGCCAGGCCACCGCGCCTTCCAGGCGGATCTCGCCGCTGGCCATCGAGCGCGTGCCCAGCTTGTCCTTCAGGCGCAGGATGCGGTAGTGGTTGTGCGTGCCGTCGGCCAGGTCGCGCGGCAGCAGGAACAGCGATACGCCCTTCAGGCCGGGCTGGGATTCGCTGCGCGCCAGCACCATGGCGTAGCCTGCGTCCGGATTGGAGCAGAACCATTTGTCGCCGTGGATGAGCCAGGTGCCGTCGTCCTGCGCCGTGGCGGTCACTTCGGTGGCGCTGACGTCGGACCCGGCGCCCTGTTCGGTCATGAACATGGCGCCCTGGCGCAGCGCATCGAAATCCTGCGAGGTCACTTCGGGCAGGACTCGCTCGACCAGTTCCGGGTCGCCGAACTTGCGCAGGGTGCGAGCCAGCGAGTCGGTCATGCTGACCGGGCAGCACAGGCCGAACTCCGCCTGCACGAACAGGTGGCTGAGCGCGTACTTGGCGGCCGCGGGCATGGGTTCGGGCCAACCCAGGACGCCGCCGCGGTGCGACAGCGCCGCCAGGCCGAATTCGCTGTAGGCCAGGCGCTCCAGTTCGACGTAGGCCGGATGCTTGTCGATGCGGGACTCGTCGGCGCCGGCGCGGCTGCGCACGGACAGCGTGGGCGGGTGCTTGTCGGCGGCGGCGGCCAGTTCGTCCATGACGCCGCCTGCCAGCGCGCCCAGCCGTTCCAGGTGGGGCAGCAGGTGGGCGTGCAGCGCGGGCGGCAGGTAGCGCCGGCTGAGCGCCTCGGCGTAAGGGTCCGCGCTGAACAGGTTTTGTCCGCGCGAATCCGGAACGGGCGTGGCGGCGGTGGGCGCGGTCTTGACGGGGGTATCCATGGCGGCATCCTGCTGAAGACGGGAACGATGCCTGTGATGGTGCTTGCATGGATTAATCTATACAAATACTGTTTGTGTGTAGAACAATCCAAAAAAAGTATGGATTGCAGTCCCAGGGGAGACAAATGGACCTGGATCCGCGCCTGTTGCGCTATTTCATCGCCGTGGCCGAAGAACGCCACTTCAGCCGCGCGGCCACGCGGCTGCACATTTCCCAGCCGCCGCTCAGCTACGCCATCCGCCAACTGGAGGACAACGTCGGCGCGCGCCTGCTGACCCGCACCAGCCGCCACGTCGAGCTGACCGACGCCGGCCAGGTGCTGTACCGGGAAGCCCTGACGTTGCTGCGCCAGGCGGAAGAGGTGCGCACGCTGGTGCAGCGCGTGGACGCGGGCCTGCGCGGCCGGCTGCGCATCGGCTTCGTCGGTTCCATGCTGTACCGCGGCCTGCCAGCGCTGCTCAACGCCATGCGCGCCGAGCTGCCGGACGTGGAACATGTGCTGACCGAATTGAATTCCCATGACCAGATCGAGGCCGTGCGCCGCGGCGAGCAGGATCTGGGCTTCATCCATGCCAATCCGGTGCCGCCAGGCGTGCTGGCGCGCGACTTGATGGCCGAGCCTTTCGTGGTGTGCCTGCCGCAGGCGCATCCCCTGGCCGGCCGGGAGTCCCTGCGGTTGGCGGAATTGGCCGCGGACGACTTCGTGTTCTTCGCCCGGGCCGCTTCGCCCAGTTATTACGAGACGGTGCTGTCCATGTGCGTGTCGGCGGGCTTCATGCCCGTGATCCGGCACGAGGTCAGGCACTGGCTGAGCGTGGCGTCGCTGGTGTCGCAGGGGCTGGGCGTGTCCATCGTGCCGGCCTGCCTGTCGCGCAGCGGGCTGGCGGGGACGCGCTTCATTGCCTTCGAGCACGCGGCCCGCTCGGTCAGCCAGATGATCTGGCCCGAGGCTGCGCGTTCGCCGCTGCAGGAAAAGGCGGTGGAAATGGCGGCGCGCCAGTTCCCGCTGGGGGCAGGCGCGCCCGAGGATCCGCCGCCAGGCGAATCCGCCGGACGGCGATCCGCAAGCTGAGGATCAGCGGAAGACGACGGTCTTGTTGCGGTTGAGCAGGATGCGGTGCTCGACGTGGCTGCGCACGGCGCGCGACAGCACCAGGGATTCGATGTCGCTGCCGACCTGGGTCAGGTCCTGGGCGGTCATCGTGTGGTCCACGCGTTCGATGTCCTGGTCGATGATGGGGCCTTCGTCCAGGTCCGAGGTCACGTAGTGGGCGGTGGCGCCGATGATCTTGACGCCGCGCGCATGCGCCTGGTGGTAGGGGCGGGCGCCCTTGAAGCTGGGCAGGAAGCTGTGGTGGATGTTGATGGCGCGGCCGTTCAGCGCGCGGCACATGTCTTCCGACAGGATCTGCATATAGCGGGCCAGCACCACAAGGTCGATGCCTTCCTGATCGACCAGGGCCAGCACCTGCTTTTCCTGTTCCGCCTTGGTGTCGGCGGTGACCGGCAGGTGGTGGAACGGGATGCCGTAGGACGCCGCCAGGCTGGCGTAGTCGTTGTGGTTCGAGACGATGGCGGCCACTTCGGCGTGCAGATGGCCGCTGTGCACGCGGAACAGCAGGTCGTTCAGGCAGTGGCCCTGCTTGCTGACCATGATCAGCAGGCGTTCCTTGCGGCGGGCGTCATGCAGCTTCAGCTCCATGCCGTATTCCGCCGACATCCCGTCCAGCCGCGCCCGCAGGTCGCTGGCGGCTACGCCCGCCGGGACGTCGAAGTGCACCCGCAGGAAGAAGCGCCCGGTCTCTTCGTCGCCGAACTGCTGCGAATCCAGGATGTTGCAGCCCAATTCGAACAACAGGCCGCTGACGCGGTACACGATGCCCGTGCGGTCGGGGCAGGACAGGGTCAGGATGTAGTCGTTGTGCTGCATGGTTCAGGGAGAGGAGAAAAAGGAGAAGAGGTGACAGTATTTGTTGATGCCGCCACGCGCGGCATGCGCGGCGTGGGGATCATCCGTTCAGACGGGCCAGGGTCTCTTCGGCCAGGGCCAGGCTGGAGGTCAGCCCCGGGGATTCTATGCCGAACAGGTTCACCAGGCCGGGCACGCCATGCGCGGCCGGGCCGGCGATGACGAAATCGGCCGCGGGCTCGTGGGGGCCGGAGATCTTGGGGCGGATGCCGGTGTAGCCGGGCGCTAGCGCGTCATCGGGCAGGGCCGGCCAATAGCTGCGCACGGCCTCGTAGAAGACGTCGGCGCGGGCCGGGTCCAGCGTGTAGTCCTCGGTTTCGACCCATTCGGTGTCGGGGCCGAACTTGGCCTGGCCGCCCAGATCCAGCGTCAGATGCACGCCCAGGCCGGCATGCTGCGGCACAGGGTAGATCAGGCGCGAGAACGGCGCGCGGCCGGACAGCGTGAAATAGCTGCCCTTGCACAGGTAATCCTTGGGGATGTTGGACGCGGGCAGACCGTCGATGCGGCGCGCCAGCGCCGGCGCGTGCAGGCCGGCTGAATTGATCAGCACGTTGCAGCTCAGGGTCATGGCGTCGTCGCCGCCGAATTGCAGCTCGAAGCCGCCTTCGGGGCGGACCCGGCCGGACACCAGCGGCGTGTGGAAGACGCACTGGGCGCCGGCGTTTTCGGCGTCGCCCTGGAACGAGAGCATCAGCGCATGGCTGTCGACGATGCCGGTGGACGGCGAGGACAGCGCCGCGGTGCAGCGCAGCGCGGGCTCCAGGCGCATGGCGTCCTCGCCGGAAATGAACTGCAGGTCGTCCACGCCGTTGGCGCGGGCGCGCTGGGCAATGCCCTCCAGCTGCGCGGCCTGTTCCGTCGTGGTGGCGACGATGAGCTTGCCGAGCCGCTTGTAGGGCACGCCGCGCTCGGCGCAATAGGAGTAAAGCAGGTGCTTGCCGCGCACGCAGAGCCGGGCCTTGAGGCTGCCCGCCGGGTAGTAGATGCCGGCGTGTATGACTTCGGAGTTGCGCGAACTGGTGCCGGTGCCGATCGCCTCGGTGGCTTCCGCCACCAGCACCTCGCGTCCGGACTGGGCCAGCGCGCGCGCGATCGCCAGGCCCACCACGCCCGCGCCGATGACGACGCAATCCACATCCACGCTCATGGCGTTTTCCTTTCCGAACGGGCGCCAGCCGGGGTCAGGTCGAAACCGCCGGCATGGAAGACCAGCGGCGGCTCGCCGCTATGGCCGCAGCGCTCCACTTCGCCCACCATGATGACATGGTCGCCCTCGACGTAGCGGCTGCGGTTGTGGCATTCGAACCAGGCGGCGCAGTGGCCGTCCAGCATGGGCGTGCCGCCCGGCGCGTGGTGCACCGTGAGGCCTGCGTAGCGGTCCGGCGTCTTGCCGGTGGCGAAGCGGCGCGCCAGCGCGATCTGCTCCGCGCCCAATACGTTGACGACGTAGCGCTCGCACTGCTCGAAGGCGGCCAGCGACGACGAACTGCGCGACAGGCTCCACAGCACCAGTGGCGGGTTCAGCGACACGGAGTTGAAGGAGCTGACCGTCAGGCCGATGGGCGCGCCATCGGGGTCGGCGGTCGTCACGACGGTCACGCCCGTGGCGTAACGGCCCAGCGCGGTGCGGAAAAAGGCGGCGTCAAAATCAGGGGAGGAGGCGGTCATGCAATCGTTAATTGGGGGCGGGCGCGCGGCGCCCGGCATCAAGGCGACAGGCGTTCGATCTTCCAGGCCTGGCCGTCGGCGACATAGCGCAGGCGGTCATGCAGGCGCGAGGGCCGGCCTTGCCAGAATTCGAAGGCGGTGGGCTTCAGGCGGTAGCCGCCCCAGTGCGGCGGGCGCGGCGGCTGTTCGCCGAAGCGCTCGCGGAATTCCCGTTCGCGGGCTTCCAGCTCTTCACGGGTGATGGGCTGGCTCTGGCGCGAGGCCCAGGCGCCGATGCGCGAACCGGCGGGGCGGCTGTGGTAGTAGGCGTCCGACTCGTCGCCGGCCACTTTTTCGACCACGCCTTCGATGCGGACCTGGCGCTCCAGTGGCTGCCAGAAGAACAGCAGGCTGGCGCGCGGCTCGGCCTGCAGGTCCAGGCCCTTGCGGGATTCGTAATTGGTGAAGAACGTGAACCCGCGCTCATCGAAGCCCTTGATCAGGACGATGCGCGCGCTGGGCTGGCCGCTGGCGTCCACCGTGGCCAGGGTCATGGCGTTGGGTTCGGGGACCTTGGCGGCCAGGGCCTCGTCGAACCAGCGGGTGAACTGCTCGAACGGGGAGGCGGCGGCCTGGCCTTCGAGCAGCACGTTCTTGTCGTAGCTTTGACGCAGATCAGAGACGGACATGGGGCTAGTAGTTCAGCGTTGATAACAAGGAGTTTATACCGCCTGGGAGGCGGTACCCTCATTGACCCCGCTCAGGGCGCAGGCAAGATTTCCCGAGGCCGGGCCTCAGGCGCCTTCCGGCAGGGTGTGCCCGTCCAGCTCCAGCCGGCGCGCGATGGCGTCCAGGCGGGCGTCATGGATGCCGGCGGCGCGCAGCGCCTGGGCGGTCTGCACCACGTATTCGGTGCAGGGGCCATAGCGTCCGGCAGCGCGGCGCACGATGGCCAGCAGCTCGGGTTCGGGCAGGGCGCGGATGTAGGCCGGATTGTCCCGGTTCATGATGAAGACCAGCGCCCGCACGGTGCCGGTATCGGTGGCGCAGTTGATCCAGCGGGGCAGATAGGCGCCAGTGGACATCTCGCGCTCCCAGAGCGCGGGGAAATAGGTCGGCACCTGGTCGCCCGCCAGGCGGTAGACCACCCCGCGGCAGGAGCCTCCCCGGTCCAGGCCGAATACCAGACCGGGGCATTCCGGGGTGCCGCGGTTGACCCGCGACCACAGGCACAGCGCCCGGTGGTGGCCGCGCAGCGTTGCCAGCCGGCGCTCCACGAAGTCGAAGTCGGGCCGCCAGATCAGGGAGCCGTAGCCGTAGACCCACACGTCTTCGCCCGATTGCCAGTGGCGCAGCGCCTCGTCCAGTGATTCCTGCCGCTCTTGCGCAGTCCAAAGACGAAAGGGCAGGCTGGCGCCGGAATTGCCGGCGGCGGGAGGAGAGGACTGCATGTTCACGGCTACGCTTTGCGTTCAGATTCGATCGGGGGATTGCGGTTGGCCCAGCCTCCGGCCATCAGGGCCACGGAGTACGCCCAGAAGAGGGGGGCAACGCCAATTACCGCACCGAGCGCGCCGAAGGTCAACGGCAGGGACACCTGCGAGCCGTTGATCAGGGCCATCCGCAGGCCCACCGCCTCGGCGGCGCGGCCCGGCGGCGAATGCTGGTGCAGCAGGGAAAGCATACTCGGCTGGCAGCAGCCCAGGGCCAGACCAAGGATGAAAGACAGCACGATCAGGACGTTAACGTCGGTGAACAGCGGGTAAAGCATGAAATCAATGGCCGCTGTCGCCATTGCTACCCGCACCAGCGTCCAGGACCGCACACGGCGCTGGATGAAGGGCAATATCAGGCGGATAACGAAAGTAGCCGCCGCGAAGGACGCAAGAATGACGCCAATGGTGGTAGCCGACAGGCCGATGGCGACGCCGAAAATGGGCACGACGAACAAATGGGTGTCCCACGCGCCGGACAAAATCGTGTTGACCATCAGGATGCGGCGCAATGCCGGCACTTCCAGCAATTCAGTAACGCGCCGCTTTTCAGCCTCTTTTTTGCCTGACAGCTGCGAATCCACCGCCTTCAATTGGTGACGCAAGACATAAAGGCCGCCCGCCGAAAGCAACGGACCCAAGGTCAGCAGGCCGAAGGCCAGACGCGTCCCCAGATGGTCGATCGCCAGCCCGGCGATCAGCGGGCCCGAGAATCCGGACCCCGCCAGCGCCAGCGACATAAAGGAGAAATTGCGCAGCCGTTGAGCCGGTTCCGCGTGGCCCAGCAGGTCTTGCGTGGCGACCTGATGCAACATGAAGCCGATGCCGATGCAACAGGAGGCTATCAGCAGGGCGAACTGGGTCTGTGAGATGAAGGGCAGCGCGGTGCCCGAGGCGACCAGGGCCGTGCCGATGACCAGCGGCCGCACAATGCCGACCCGGTCAACCCAGCGGCCGGCGCGCACAGAGAACAGCATGGGCAGCACCGCGAACACCGCGACCAGCGTGCCCACCTTGAAGGTCGACAGCCCCATCTGCAGCGCGGTGAGGGAAACCGTGATCCGTCCCCCAGTGAGCGCCACGTGATTCATCATGGCCAGCAGGCACAAAAGCACCGCCCCGGAAAATTCTGGGGAACTGGGTGACGAAGAGGGGGATCTATGAGAAGTGGACACGGATACGGCGTAACTGCGTTCATTCTGGCCATATCGTCGCCCTATGTCGAGGCGCTGCTGTTTTGCAGCGCCGCAAACGTATTTTGGCGCCAATCGCATGATGGCGGCTATCTAGGGGCGAAGTCGCATGCTTATGGCGCAAGATGGCGGCACGTTCGCCGCATCTGTGTGCGAGGGCTTGCGTGGGTGACGGACAAAGCGTTGTATCGTTCATGCAACGGAACAATCACGCGGACCTTGACGTTCCGTTCCGCTTTACTGTTTTTCACCGTTTCGCCACAGATCGTCGATGGTTCGGACGCACTAGACGTTTAGGATGTGCAGGCAGCGTGGGCAAGCCTCCCCTTGTCCGGTCCGCAATTCGCAATACCGGCGCTGGCTCGATTTCCAGCGCCACATCCGACAGGTTCAATGAAAAAGTCTCGCAGCAAGTTCAAGCGCTACGCCCTGATCGCCGTTTTTCTGCTTTTAGCCGGTTTCGGCGTGCGCGCCGCATTCTTTTCCGCGCCGCCGCCGCCCACTTTCGCGGTGGCCGAGGTCACCCGGGCCGACCTTGAAGACAGCGTGCTGGCCAGCGGCACCATCGACGCCATCGAACGCGTCAGCGTCGGCGCCCAGGCTACCGGCCAGCTCAAATCCCTGAAGGTGGCGCTGGGCGACCGCGTCAAAAAGGGCCAGTTGGTCGCCGAGATCGACGACATGACCCAGCAGAACGAGCTGCGCAACGCCGAGGCCGCCTTGCAGACCCGGCGCGCCGAGCGGGCCGCCAAGGTCGCCACGCTGAAGCAGGCCGAGCTGGCCTTCCGCCGTCAGCGGCAGATGCTGGCGGCCGACGCCAGTTCGCGCGAGGCCTACGAGAGCGCCGAGGCTACGCTGGGCGTGACCCGCGCCGAAATCGCCTCGCTGGATGCGCAGATCGCGCAGGCCGAGATCCAGGTCGACACCGCCCGGGTCAACCTGGGCTATACGCGCATCGTCTCGCCCATCGACGGCATGGTGGTCGCGGTGGTGACCAAGGAAGGACAGACCGTCAACTCGATCCAGAGCGCGCCCACCATCATCAAGGTGGCTCAGGTGGACACCATGACCATCAAGGCGCAGATCTCGGAAGCCGACGTGACCCGCGTGAAGCCCGGCCTGCCGGTGTACTTCACCATCCTGGGCGAACCCGACGAGCGTTACCGCGCCGCCCTGCGCGCCGTGGAGCCGGCGCCGGATTCCGTGCAGAAGGACGACGCGGCGTCTTCGCTTACCGGATCGACCAGCGGCAGCTCCACCACCGCCGCCGTCTACTACAACGGCCTGTTCGACGTGCCCAATCCGGACGAGAAGCTGCGCATCTCCATGACCGCCCAGGTCTTCATCGTGCTGGGCGAGGCCAAGAACACGGTCGTGGTGCCGGCCTCGGCGCTGGGCAAGCGCGGCGAGGACGGCCGCTACGCCGTGCGCGTGGTCCTGAAGGACAACAAGACCGAAACGCGCCAGGTCAGGATAGGCATGAACAACAACGTCCAGGCGCAGGTGCTGGAAGGGCTGGAGGTGGGCGAGCGCGTCGTGTCGGCGGATGCCGCGCCGGCCGCGGCTGCGCCGGGGGCCTGACATGAGCGGGCCTTTGATATCGCTTACGGGCGTGCGCCGCGAGTTTCCCGCGGGCGAACAGACCATCGCGGTGCTGAAGGACGTCAACCTGGCTATCGAGGCCGGCGAGATGGTGGCGATCGTGGGTGCGTCCGGGTCGGGCAAGTCCACGCTCATGAACATCCTGGGCTGCCTGGATCGCCCCACCCGCGGCGAGTACCGGGTCGACGGGCGCAGCACGGGCGAGCTGGACCCGGACGAACTGGCCGAGCTGCGCCGCGAGCACTTCGGCTTCATCTTCCAGCGCTACCACCTGCTGTCCGATCTGACCGCGCAGGGCAACGTCGAGGTGCCGGCCGTCTACGCCGGCAAGCGGCGCGAGGCGCGCCTGGAACGCGCCGATGAACTGCTCAAGCGGCTGGGATTGGGCGACAGGTCCGGGCACCGGCCCGGCCAACTGTCCGGCGGCCAGCAGCAGCGCGTCAGCATCGCGCGGGCGCTGATGAACGGCGGCGACATCATCCTGGCCGACGAGCCGACCGGCGCGCTGGATACGCACACCGGCCAGGAAGTGCTGCGCATCCTGGAAGAACTGAACGCGGCCGGCCACACCATCATCATCGTCACGCACGATATGAATGTGGCGCGCCACGCCCAGCGCATCATCGAGATCAGCGACGGCGAGATCGTCGCCGACAAGCGCAATCCCGACGCGCCGCGGCGCGAACGCGTCAATGAAGATGCGCCGGCGCTGGCCGCGCGGCCTGTGTGGCAGGCCTACCTGGACCGTTGCCGCGAGGCTTTGCGCATGGCGTTGCTGGCGATGAATGCGCACCGGCTGCGCACCTCGCTGACGATGCTGGGCATCATCATCGGCATCGCGGCCGTGGTGTCGGTGGTGGCGCTGGGCGAAGGCTCGCGCCGCAAGATCCTGGACGACATCAGCGAGATCGGCACCAACACGGTGGAGATCTTTCCGGGCAAGGACTTCGGCGACGAGAAGGCCGTCAATATCCGCACCCTGGTGCCGGCCGACGCCGACGCCCTGGCGCGCGAATCCTATGTGGACAGCGTCACGCCGGAAGTCTCCACCAGCAACACGCTGCGCTATCGCAACGTGTCGGTGACCGGCGTGATCCAGGGCGTGGGCGAGCAATATTTCCGCGTGCGCGCCATCAAGCTGGCCCAGGGCAAGTTCTTCGACGAGACCAGCGTGCTGCGGCGTGCGCAGGAAGTGGTGATCGATGACGCCACCCGGCGCAAGCTGTTCGGCTCGCATACCGAGCCCATCGGGCAGGTGGTATTCCTGGGGTCGATGCCGGCGCGCGTGATCGGGGTGACGCAAAAGAAGGAAACCGTCTTCGGCAGCAATGATTCGTTGAACGTGTGGGTCCCCTACACCACGGCGCTGTCGCGCGTGCTGGGCCAGCAGCATCTGAAAAGCATCACGGTGCGCGTCAATGACGCCTCGCCGCCCGCCGCGGCGGAGCAGGCCATCGTGCGCGTGCTGACGCGGCGCCACGTGACCAAGGATTTCTTCGTGTTCAACACGGACGCGATCCGCAAGACCATCGAACGCACCACCGCCACCATGACGCTGCTGGTGTCCATGATTGCCCTGATCTCGCTGATGGTCGGCGGCATCGGCGTCATGAACATCATGCTGGTGTCGGTGACCGAGCGCACCCGCGAGATCGGCGTGCGCATGGCGGTGGGGGCGCGGCGCAGCGACATCATGCAGCAGTTCCTGATCGAAGCGGTGCTGGTGTGCCTGATAGGCGGCGCCATCGGCATCGTGCTGTCCCTGGGGCTGGGCGTGCTGGTGTCCAAGGCCACGGGCGGGTCGTTCCAGATGATCTATTCCACGACATCGATGGTGGCGGCGTTCAGCTGCTCGACGCTGATCGGTGTGCTTTTTGGCTATTTGCCGGCGCGCAATGCCGCGCGCCTGGATCCCGTCGAGGCCCTGGCCCGGGAATGAGGAAGATGAAAGCGGTTTCCCTGATCTGCAAACCTGCCGCCCTGGCGCTGCTGCTGGCCCTGGCCGGCTGCGGCAGCCTGCTGCACACCGACTACGAGCCGCCGCTGACGTCCATTCCAGCCGCCTGGACCCATGCGCCCGCAGGCGACTTCCAGGCCGGGCCGCTGGCCGATGGCGGCCAGTGGTGGCGCAATTTCAACGACCCGACGCTCAACGGCCTGGTCGACGCCGCGCTGGCGCGCAACAACAACCTGGCCGCCGCCGCGATCCGCGTGCGCCGGGCGCAGTACCAGGCTGGAATCACCGAGGACAAGCTGCTGCCGCAACTGGGCGGCAACGCCAATGTGACGCGCAACCGCAATCTGTACGGAGATCGCGCGATCTCTCGGACCAACGCGGCGGAGTTGACTGTCAGCTACGAAGTGGACCTGTGGGGCAAGCTGTCCAGCCAGCGCGACGCGGCGCAGTGGGATGCGCTGGCGACCGAGCAGGACCGCCAGAGTGCCGCGCTGTCCCTGGTGGGCACCACGGCCACGCTGTACTGGCAGACCGCCTTCATCAACCAGCGTATTGCCAGCAGCGCCGAGAGCATCGCGTACGCACGCAGGACGCAGGACCTGGTGCGCGCCCAATACGCGGCGGGCGGCGCGTCGGCGCTGGAAATGGCCGAGGCTGAACAGACCGTGGCCAGCCAGGAAGCCGCTCATACGCTGCTGGTGCAGCAACGGGTGGAATACGCCAACGCCCTGACCATCCTGTTCGACGGCCCGCCGGACCGCATGATGGCCGACCCGGCGCGATTGCCGGGCTATCCCTTGCCGCAAGCGCGCGCCGGCGTGCCGGCCGACCTGCTGGGCCGCCGTCCCGACTTGCGCGCCGCCGAGCTGCGCCTGCGCCAGTCCCTGTCCACCGTCGACGCAACCCGCGCCAGCTTCTACCCGCCGTTGACGCTGACCGGCGCCTTGGGAAGTTCGAGCCCCACGTTGTCCGATGTCCTGAAGAACCCGGTGGGCTCGCTGGGGGCGGCGCTGACGCTGCCGTTCCTGCAATGGAACCAGATGCAGCTCAACATCAAGATCTCCAAGGCCGACTACGAAGAGCGGGTGGTGAATTTCCGGCAGGCGCTGTACCAGGCGATGGCGGACGTGGAGAACGCGCTGTCCAAGCGCACGCAACTGCGCTTGCAGGCAGAGCAACTGGATGCGTCGCTGCGCGCGGCGCGCGAGGCCGAGCGGCTGTACGAAGTGCGCTATCGGGCGGGAGCGGTGCCGTTGAAGGATTGGCTGGATGCGCAGGAGAAGCGGCGGGTGGCTGAGGTTTCTCGGGATGAGAATATGTTGAATCGGTTGGTGAATCAGGTGACGGTTTATCAGGCGCTCGGGGGGGATGATGTTGTTGGCGGTGGTGCTGCTGAGTCTGCTGCTGGCGCAGCGGCGGGTTCTTAATCCGTCTGGCGCGTCGGTGCGCTGGGGCGCGCGGGGCAACGATTGCGGTCCGGAGCGTTCGCTCCGGACTTGCCTCGGCGGCCCCCCCCCTTCGTCATCGTCGTCCAGGCCTTCGGCCTTCCCTTCCGATTCCCTCGGGCTTATCGACGCCCCGCGCGCCCCAGCGCACCGACGCGCCAGACTCCGCTTTTGAAACTTGGCGTCAGCTGGGGTGACTGGTCTTCGTAGGATTCTCGCCGACGGTGGGGGTTGGGCGATGGTCTTGCGGGGCCCGCCCCAGGCCGGCCGCCCGGGCGGCCTTTTGGGGCTTACGCGGCGTCTTGCGATTGGTGATGCCGCTGTGCGCTGATGATGATCTGCGCTTGAGCAGGAATCGTTGCTGGGCGACGGATTGCATATGAGTGCATGCCTGCACCCGCGCGCAGCGCCATCCGTACAACTGACTGCAACCATATGCCAAAGAAGGCCGCCCGCGCGGCCGTCTTTGGCGTCCCCGCAAGATCTTTCTCTCTTCCTCGTCGGGGAGAAGAACGCCAAGCACACCACCCGTCCCAGCGACCGGCAAGATTCAATCAGCAGAGCCTGGCGCGGCGGCGCCTGGGGTGGCGCGGGGCGTCGATAAGCCCAAGGGAATCCGAAGGAACCGCCGTAGGCGGTGACGAGGATGACGCAGGGGAAGTCCGGAGCGAACGCTCCGGACCGCAATCGTTGCCCCGCGCCACCGGCCGGGCCGCCGCGCCAGGCGGTCTTAAGAACACAAAGACCGGCCCCAAAAACAAGAGGCCGTCCCACAAAAAGACGGCCCCAAAAAACCAAGCAAAGCAAAACAACTCAGCCCGTCAACACACAATCCAAAGCCTCCGGCGCACCCAACCGCACCCGGAACTCCCTCAACTCATCCCGCCGGAACACATGCACAGTCACCCGATCCCCCACCCGGTACTGCGCCAGCAACAGTTCCAGCCCCGCCGGCGCATCCACCCGCAAGCCGTCCACCGCCACCAGCACATCCCCGGCGGACAACCCGCCCTTATGCCCCGCGCCGCCCTCCAGCACTGTCGCCAGCACCAGCGATTCCCCCTGCTTGCGCGTACGCACATCCAGCGAAGGAATATTGGCCGCCGTCTTCCATTGCAGCTTGATGCCCTGCGGCTCCAGTAGTTCCGCCAGCGGCACATCCGCCGTCCCATAGGCATGGCGCGCGATGAAGCGCCGCGTATCCACGCCAGTGGCTTCACGAATCAGCGCCGGCAGTCCATCTTCCGGCAACCCTTGCGGCTTGCCCTGATAGAAATCGCGTCCATAGCGGCTCCAAAGCAAGCGCATCACATCATCCAGCGAGTGCGCGCCACCCGTTTCCCGGCGGATCAGCAGATCCAGTCCCAGTGCCACCAATGCGCCCTTGGTGTAATAGCTGACCAGCGCGTTCGGCGAATTTTCATCCTGCTTGTAATAGCGCGTCCAGGCATCGAACGAACTCTCCGCCACCGACTGTTTCAACCGGCCCGGCGTACGCGCCACGCTGGTGATGGTCTTGGCCAGCAGCCGCAGATAGTCAGGCTGCGTGATCGCGCCCGAGCGTAACAGCAGCAGATCGTCGTAATAGGACGTGAAGCCTTCGAATACCCACAGCAGACGCGTCAGATCGGGCTGCGAAAGATCGTAGGGCACGAAGGCTTCCGGCTTGATCCGCTTCACGTTCCAGGTATGGAAGTATTCATGGCTTACCAGGCCCAGAAAGCCGCGATAGCCTTCGCCCTGGCCTTGCTGGCCCATCACCGGCAGATCCTTGCGGGCCGTCATCAGCGCGGTGCTGGCGCGATGCTCCAGGCCGCCATAGCCGTCGCCCGTCACCATGGTCATGAACACATAGCGGTCCGAGCTGTCCAGGAACGGCGCGCGCTTGCTGCGGGGCTCGAAGAACGCAATCTGCGTTTCGCAGATCTTGCGCACGTCTTCCGTGATCCGTGCCAGATCCAGATTGGGTGCAACGCCCGTGAACACCAGTTCGTGTTCGGCGCCATGCGCCACGAAGCTCGAAACCTGTGGCGTGCCCATCTCCACCGGATGGTCGATCAGCGCGTCATAGTCCGGCGCCAGGTACAGCCCGAAACCGTGGCGGCGCGCAGCGCCCTTGTGGCCGCGCGCTTCAGGCAGGCTGGTGTAGACCTTCCAGCCCTGGATCGAGCGCGGCGGCGCCAGGTCCACCAGGCAGGGCAGATGGTCCTGGCCATGCACGCGCAGGAACACGCTGGTGCCGTTGAAAAAGCCGTGGGTTTCGTCCAGATGCGCGCCGCGCACCGACAGGTCCCAGGCGTAGACCTCGTACTCCACCCGCAGCGGACCCTCGCAGGGCGCGGCCTGCCAGGTATGGTTGTCGATCTTCTCGACAGGCACGCGCCGCGTGCCCGAATAGGCCGCCAGCGATTCGATCTGGCGCGAGAAATCGCGGATCAGGTAGCTGCCCGGAATCCAGGCCGGCAGCGACAGGCGCTGGCCGTCGGGGGAGGGCGCGGCGATGCTTAGGGTTATCCGGTAGCGGTGTCCGGCCGGATCATGGGGCGCGAGGCGGTAAAGTAGCGGCAAAGCGTAGTCTTTTTCCATGGCCATATCTTACTTTCATACTTATTCGGAGACATCAATGAGCGAGTCGTTTGTGCTGGTCGAAACCCGGGGCCGCGTCGGCCTGCTGACGCTGAACCGTCCCAAGGCCCTGAACGCCTTGAACGATCAACTGATGGATGAGCTCGGCGCGGCCCTGCTGGCGTTCGAAGCGGACGCCGATATCGGCGCCGTGGTCATCACCGGCAGCGAAAAAGCCTTCGCCGCGGGCGCCGACATCGGCGCCATGAAAGACTGGTCCTACATGGACGTGTATGGCAGCGAATACATCACGCGCAACTGGGAAACCCTCAAGCGCATCCGTAAACCCGTGATCGCGGCCGTGGCCGGCTACGCCCTGGGCGGCGGCTGCGAACTGGCCATGATGTGCGACATCATCATCGCCGCCGACACCGCCAAGTTCGGCCAGCCCGAAATCAAGCTGGGCGTGATTCCGGGCGCGGGCGGCACCCAGCGCCTGCCGCGCGCGGTGGGCAAGGCCAAGGCCATGGACCTGGCGCTGACCGCCCGCATGATGGGCGCCGAGGAAGCGGAACGCGCCGGCCTGGTGTCGCGCGTGGTTCCGGCCGACAAGCTCATGGAAGAAGCCATGGACGCGGCCACCGTCATCGCCTCCATGTCCCTGCCGTCGGTCATGATGGCCAAGGAATGCGTCAACCGCGCCTTCGAAGGCTCGCTCAACGAAGGCCTGCTGTTCGAGCGCCGCGTGTTCCATTCGCTGTTTGCGACCGAAGACCAGAAGGAAGGCATGGCCGCCTTCACCGAGAAGCGCAAACCGGACTTCAAACACCGTTAATCCTTGTTACGCCCGGGCGGCCTGTCCGGGTGCACCAGGATCCGCCCCGCGCGCCCTCCCAGGGCGCGTTTTTTTGCGCGCTTCCAGGCCCATGAGCGGAGTTGCGCCTTGAAACGGTTCGGCAGCACCTTGTTGCAGAGTTCGGCCCTATCCTGAAAAAGCGTCACCGCGAGGTGCCGCGCCAGAGAGGCTTGCCCGAACTGGCAAGCCCGGCGCGGCGGCTCGCTTGCAGACAAAATCAATAAGGAGCCTTGCATGCGTACATCCATCGCTACCCGCCGCTGGTCCGCCGCGGTCCTTGCTGGCGCACTGAGCGCCTGCTTCGTCACCGCCGCCCAGGCGCAATCGCCGCGGCCTACTTTGCGCCTGGTGTCCGAGACGCCGTACCCGGCCGCCTCCGCGCCCGCGGCGCAGATGAGCGAGCAAGAGCTGCGCGACATCGCCATCGACGCCTATGTCTATGCTTATCCGATGGTGCTGATGGAGTTGGCCCGCCGCAAGGCCACCGCCGTGCAGACGCCGCTGGACGGCAAGGCGCCGGTGAACCAGTTCGGCCACAAGGCCGCCTTCCCCGATCCGCGCGCAGGCGACGTGCCCTGGCCCAGCGCCGACGCGCTCTATTCCAGCCTCTGGTTCGACGTGTCGCGCGCCCCGCTGATCGTGAACCTGCCCGCGACCGGCGACCGCTATATGGTGTTGTCGGCGTTGGACATGTGGAGCGACGTATTCGCCTCGCGCGGCACGCGCACCAACGGCAACGGCGCTCAGTCGTTCGCCATCGTCGGCCCTGGCTGGCAGGGCAGCGTGCCCCCCGGCATGGACGTGATCCACAGCCCTACGGCCACCGGCTGGTTGATCGGCTGGACCCAGGCGGGCGGCCCGCAGGACTACGCGGCCGTCAATCAGATCCAGGCCGGCATGACCGCCAGCCCGATGGCCGCGCCTGTGCTCGCCAGGCCCGCTGCCAACCGCGGTTCCCGCAGCGCCTATCCGCAAACGGGGCCCGGCGTGGGTTCGGCGCCGATCGGCAGCGACCTGCCGCCGCCTATGCCCGTGACGGTGCCCGACGGCACGCCGGCCGAACAGGCGGCCGGCATGGACGCCGCCTCGTTCTTCACGCTGTTCTTCGACGTGATGCGCAGCAACCCGCCGCACGCCAACGACACGCCCATTCTGGACCGCATGCGCCGCATCGGCCTGGACAGCCGCCAGCCGTTCTCGTATGGCCGCCTGAGTCCGGCCGTGCAGCAGGCGCTGGCGCAGGCCCAGCCGTTGGCCGGCCGGCGCATCGCTGATGGCGTGTCGCGCCTGGGTACGCCCATGAACGGCTGGAGCACCGTGCTGTCCGGCATCGGTACTTATGGTACCGACTACACGCGCCGCGCCGCCATCGCCTATGCCGGCCTGGGCGCGCCGACGCCGGAAGACGTGCTGTACCCGGTCACGGTGTCCGACTCCAAGGGCCGCGCGCTGAATTCCGATGAAGACTATGTATTGCACTTCGACAAGGGGCAGTTGCCGCCGGTCAACGCATTCTGGTCGCTGCACGTCTATGACGACAAGCACGGCTTCGCCGACAATCCGGCCAACCGCTACGTACTGCGCAGCACCGATGGCCTGAAGTACAACGCCGACGGTTCGCTGGACATCTACATCCAGCGCCGCGATCCCGGCGAGCGCAAGCGCTCGAACTGGATCGCCACGCCGGCCGCCGATGCGCCGTTCCTGCTCAGCATGCGCCTGTACTCGCCGCAGGATACGGCGTTGGACGGACTGTGGGCGCCGCCGCCGGTCAAGGAGGATTGATCCTGGTTTGATGGTATAAAGCGCGGCCTCCATGACGGAGGCCGCGGTTCATTGAGCAGGGTTTGCGCAGCATGCTGCGAGGGGTGATTCGCGTCCCTAATTTCGGCCGATCCAAGCGTTGTTTGCGCCTTACAAACGGCCGAAAGTTCATTTGCTAGGGTAAAAAGAATCACGCTATACTCTGCGGGTTTGACGCTTGCGGGATAAGAACACGTAGCGGCTGACAAGTAGCGGGCACGGTGTTGATGAGCCTTTTGAAATCAACGACTTGGCGCCGGCTATGGGGGCAGCTACGGGCAGCGAGACGCGCCGGTTCTGATAGGGGCAAAGAAGCAAAGCGAGGAAGTTTGATGCAACAGAACTCCATGCAGCATGAAGTGCGGCAGGGTCCGGTTGACGGTCAGGGTCAGCAGCAAGCAATGTTTGACCACGACATGACGGATAAAGTTCTGGTTCTCAGTGACGCGGATCGCGCGGCGCTGAATGCTCAAGCTAGCCGCGGGCTCCTGTTGGCATTGGCAGCGCAAGGTGCCATGGGGCTCGCAGCAGCAGTAATTGCGGGGGTTGTCGGAGGGGCGGCGGCAGGTTGGTCGGCGCTGGCGGGGGCGGGAGCGTATTTCATTCCCAATGCGTTGTTCGCATTGCGCCTGGCTGTCAGCGTACGGGCCGGTAAGGCCAGTCCCTTTACCTTTCTCTCTGGTGAGTTGATCAAGTTGTTCGCAACGGCGCTGCTGTTGTGGCTGCTTTCGCGTGTGACGCAGGATAGCCTCGTATGGCCTGCCGCGTTGCTCGGTCTGATACTCACATTGAAGGGCTATCTCCTGCTCTTGATGTTCCGCAAGTTGTCATAGCGCCGAGCAGGTTTACGGCAAACGAAATCGTGGAATCGTCCGGTTCGCAAGGGCCGGGCACAGCAAATAGGGTAGGATTCAAATGGCTGCTGCCAGCGACGTGTCGCCTCAGTCCGCGTATATTCAGCACCACCTGGTGCATCTGAACAATACGGGTGAGAAACAGAGCGCTATCGCTCAGTTCGACATCATCAACTACGACTCGTTGTTCTGGTCGGGCCTGATGGGTCTGATCGTCATTTTCTTCCTGTGGCGCGCTGCGCGCCGCGCCACCAGTGGCGTGCCGGGCCGTTTCCAGGCCTTCGTGGAAATGATCGTCGACATGGTCGACGACCAGGCCAAGGGCATCGTCCACAACGCCAAGAGCCGTCTTTTCATTGCCCCGCTGGCGCTCACCGTGTTCCTCTGGATCATCCTGATGAACGCGCTGGACCTGCTGCCCGTCGACCTGCTGCCCTCCATCTGGCGCCTGACCGGCCTGGGCGCTGAGCACGGCGATCCGCTCTACTACCACCGCATTCTGCCGACCGCCGACCTGAACGTGCCGATGGGCATGTCGCTGGGCGTGCTGCTGCTGATGTTCTACTACGGCATCAAGATCAAGCACCCGGGCGGCTTCGTCAAGGAACTGTTCACCGCGCCGTTCCACGCGCACGGCATCGGCGCCATCGTGCTGGCCCCGTTCAACCTGCTGCTGAACCTGATCGAATACGCCGCCAAGTCCGTGTCGCTGGGCATGCGGTTGTTCGGCAACATGTTCGCCGGCGAACTGATTTTCATGCTGATCGCCCTGCTGGGCGGCGCCTGGACCGGCTTCAACGGCGCCAGCATCGGCCTGGGCATCGGCCACATCCTGGCCGGCTCCATCTGGGCGATCTTCCACATCCTGATCGTTCTGCTGCAGGCCTTCATCTTCATGATGCTGACGCTGGTGTACCTCGGCCAGGCTCACGAAGGCCACTGATCCCCCGAATTTCCCATGCTGGCCACCCGGCCAGCATGGGATAGCAAGATTATCTTGCATTGAGCAGTACCCCTTATTTTTCAATTTTTGACTTCAGATTTCTAACCAAGGAGTTGTCATGACCAACGTCGCTTTCGTTGCCCTCGCTTGCGGTCTTATCATCGGTCTGGGCGCTATCGGCGCTTGCATCGGCATCGCACTGATGGGCGGCAAGTATCTGGAAGCCTCGGCTCGTCAGCCTGAACTGATGAACGCTCTGCAAACGAAGATGTTCCTGCTGGCTGGCCTGATCGACGCGGCATTCCTGATCGGCGTGGGTATCGCCATGCTGTTCGCCTTCGCCAACCCGTTCGTCGGCTAAGGCACCGCCCGCCGGCGAAAAGGCGGGTCATGACGCTGGCGGCGATGTGGGTGCAAGCTCCGTCGCCGACTAGCAAAGTATCGAGTGCTCCGTGACGCCCCTTTCCGGGTGCGGTCGGAGCCGCAAGGTGTTAAAGGAACGACCGTGAATCTGAACGCGACGATCATTTTCCAGATGCTCGTGTTCTTCGTTCTTGGCTGGTTCACGATGAAATTCGTGTGGCCTCCCCTGACGAAGGCGATGGACGAGCGCCGCCAGAAAATCGCCGACGGCCTGGCCGCCGCCGAGAAGGGCAAAGCCGATTTGGCTCAAGCCCAGGCGCGCGTCAGTCTGATCGAGGCTTCTGCCAAGTCCGAAAACCACGCCCGCATCATCGAGGCCGAGAAGCAAGCCGCCTCCCTGATCGAGCAGGCCCGCCGT
Organism: Achromobacter sp. K91; assembly: GCF_003576205.1. NCBI lineage: Bacteria > Pseudomonadati > Pseudomonadota > Betaproteobacteria > Burkholderiales > Alcaligenaceae > Achromobacter > Achromobacter sp. K91. The sequence goes on from NZ_QWFB01000086.1 coordinate 28,137, forward strand.
GAAGCGGAAGCCGAACGCGCCCGCATCGTGGCGCAGGCTGCCCAGGATGCCGCGCAGGAAGTCCAGCGCGCCCGCGACCTGCTGCGCGACGACGTCGCTGCGCTGGCCGTCAAGGGTGCTGAACAGATCCTCAAGCGCGAGGTTGACGCCCGCGCACACGCCGAGCTGCTCAACCAGCTCCGCGCGCAGCTTTAATCCGGGACCGTCATGGCTGAACTTTCCACTGTTGCCCGGCCCTACGCTGAAGCGCTCTTCAGCGCGGCGCGCGACGACCGCGCCGGCTTGCCGGCCTGGTCCGATCTGGTCAGCGAACTGGCTCAGGTCGCCTCCAACCCCGACGTGCGCGAGGCCATGGCCGACCCGCGTCTGGGCGACAAGCAGCGCGTCGAGCTGTTCTCCGGCCTGGTAAAGGCCGAACTGCCTCAAGCCGCCCGCAATTTCATCGAGCTGCTGGTCGAAAACGACCGGCTGCTGCTGCTGCCCGACATCGCCGCGCAATTCGCGGTGCTGCGGAATCGTCACGACGGCACGGCGCAGGCGGAAATTACCAGCGCGTTCGAAATGAGCGATGCCCAGGTCAAAGAACTGGTCAGCGCGCTCGAACAAAAATTCGGCCTCAAGCTCAAGCCCAGCGTCACCGTTGATCCGTCGCTGATCGGCGGCGTGCGCGTGGCCGTCGGTGACCAGGTGCTCGATACTTCCGTACAAGCCCAATTGGCCCGCATGCGCGATCAGCTCGCCGCTTAAGGCAACTAACAGGATTCCAGGAGTCAATATGCAACTCAATCCCTCCGAGATCAGCGAACTGCTCAAGAGCCGCATCGAGGGCCTGGGCGCTTCGGCTGATGTCCGTACTCAGGGCACCGTCGTGTCCGTGACCGACGGTATTACCCGCATCCACGGCTTGTCCGACGTGATGCAGGGCGAAATGCTCGAATTCCCCAACAACGTTTTCGGTCTGGCGCTCAACCTCGAGCGTGATTCCGTCGGCGCCGTTATTCTCGGCGACTACACCGGCGTTTCCGAAGGCGACCAGGTCAAGACGACCGGCCGCATTCTGGAAGTTCCGGTCGGTCCCGAACTGAAAGGCCGCGTGGTCAACACGCTGGGCGAGCCGATCGACGGCAAGGGCCCGGTCAACGCCAAGGCCACCGACATCATCGAAAAAGTGGCGCCTGGCGTTATCGCCCGCCGCTCGGTGTCGCAGCCGCTGCAAACCGGCATCAAGGCTATCGACTCGATGGTGCCGATCGGCCGCGGCCAGCGCGAACTGATCATTGGCGACCGCCAGACCGGCAAGACCGCCGTCGCTGTCGACACGATCATCAGCCAGAAGGGCAAGGGCGTCACCTGCGTGTACGTCGCTATCGGCCAGAAGGCTTCGACGATCAACAACGTGGTGCGCAAGCTGGAAGAGCACGGCGCGATGGAATACACCATCGTCGTGGCCGCTTCGGCCTCCGACTCGGCCGCCATGCAGTACCTGGCCGCCTACGCCGGCTGCACGATGGGCGAATACTTCCGCGACCGCGGCGAAGACGCCCTGATCGTTTATGACGACCTGACCAAGCAAGCCTGGGCCTATCGCCAAGTGTCGCTGCTGCTGCGCCGTCCGCCGGGCCGTGAAGCCTACCCGGGCGACGTGTTCTACCTGCACTCGCGCCTGCTGGAACGCGCTGCCCGCGTGAACGAAGAGTACGTCGAGAAGTTCACCAACGGCGCCGTCAAGGGCAAGACCGGCTCGCTGACCGCGCTGCCGATCATCGAAACCCAGGCAGGCGACGTGTCGGCCTTCGTTCCGACCAACGTGATCTCGATCACCGACGGCCAGATCTTCCTGGAAACCGACCTGTTCAACGCCGGTGTCCGCCCCGCAATCAACGCCGGTATCTCGGTGTCGCGTGTGGGTGGCGCTGCTCAGACCAAGGTCGTCAAGAAGCTGTCCGGCGGTATCCGTACCGACTTGGCGCAGTACCGTGAACTGGCCGCCTTCGCGCAGTTCGCTTCCGACCTGGACGACGCGACCCGTCGCCAGCTGGAACGCGGCAAGCGCGTGGTGGAACTGCTCAAGCAGCCGCAATACCAGCCGCTGCAAGTGTGGGAACTGGCCGTCACGCTGTACACGGTCAACAACGGCTACCTGGATGAAGTGGACGTGGCCCAAGTGCTGTCGTTCGAGAAGTCGCTGAAGGATCAACTGAAGGCCAAGCATGCGGCCCTGATCCAGCGCATCGAAGACACCAAGGAACTGTCCAAGGATGACGAAGCCGAATTGGCCGCCGCCATCCAGGAATTCAAGAAGCACGGTGCTTTTTAAGAAAGTGATGGGTTAGGCGTCCGCGACGCCTCACCCATCCTTCCCGGATGGATGAGGCGCCAGCGGAACCCATCGGCCAGTCTTCACAGGAAAGCGCAATGCCCGGAATTAAGGAAATCCGAACCAAGATCAAGAGCGTGCAAAACACGCGCAAGATCACCAAGGCGATGGAAATGGTCGCCGCATCCAAGATGCGCAAGGCGCAGGAGCGGATGCGTGCTGGCCGTCCGTATGCCACCAAGGTGCGCGAGATTGCTGCGCACCTGATGCAGGCCAACCCCGAGTACAGCCACCCGTACCTGGTCGAACGCGAAGTCAAGGCGGTCGGCGTGATCATGGTCACGACCGACAAGGGCCTGTGCGGCGGCTTGAACACCAACATCACCCGCGTGACGTTGGGCAAGCTGAAAGAGTTCGAGAAGAACGGCATCGCCGTGCAAGCGACCGCTTTCGGCAACAAGGGCGTGGGCGTGCTGACCCGCATCGGCGCCAAACTGGTTTCCCAGGAAGTGCAACTGGGCGACAAGCCGCAACTCGACCGCCTGCTGGGCGCGATCAAGGTGCAGCTGGACGCCTACCTGGAAGGCCGCATCGACGCGCTGTACGTGGCCTCGACCCGCTTCGTCAACACGATGAAGCAGGAGCCGTTGTTCTTGCGCCTGCTGCCTCTGGCCAGCGGTTTGGATGATCCGTACCAGACGGGCGCTGATAGCCTGGCCAAGACCTCGGAAGTGAAGTCGGACTACAGCTGGGATTACATCTACGAACCCGACGCCCGTAGCGTGATCGACGACCTGCTGCAGCGTTACGTTGAAGGCCTGCTGTACCAAGCCGTGGCCGAGAACATGGCTTCGGAGCAGTCGGCCCGGATGGTCGCCATGAAGGCGGCGTCGGACAACGCCAAGAAGGTCATCGGCGATCTGCAACTGGTCTACAACAAGACCCGTCAGGCCGCGATCACCAAAGAAATTTCGGAAATCGTAGGGGGCGCTGCCGCCGTTTGAGGCAGGCAGCATCCCGTCAAAAGCTATCAAGCAAGGAATCGACATGAGCAACGGAACCATCGTTCAGTGCATCGGCGCCGTGGTGGATATTCAGTTCCCCCGCGATCAAATGCCCAAGATCTACGAAGCGCTTACCCTGGCCGACGAGGGTTCCTCGTTCGCCGAAAAGGGTCTGACGCTGGAAGTGCAGCAACAGCTGGGCGACGGCGTGGTGCGTACCATTGCGCTGGGCTCCAGCGACGGCCTGCGCCGCGGCATGAAGGTCACCGGCACGGGCGCCCCGATCTCGGTGCCCGTCGGCACCGGCACGCTGGGCCGCATCATGGACGTGCTGGGTCGTCCCATCGACGAAGCCGGCCCGATCCAGCACGACGAAAAGCGTGGCATTCACCAAGCGGCTCCCCGTTTCGACGAGCTGTCGCCGTCGGTGGAACTGCTGGAAACCGGCATCAAGGTTATTGACCTGGTTTGCCCGTTCGCCAAGGGCGGCAAGGTCGGCCTGTTCGGCGGCGCCGGCGTGGGCAAGACCGTCAACATGATGGAACTGATCAACAACATCGCCAAGCAGCACAGCGGCTTGTCGGTGTTCGCCGGCGTGGGCGAGCGTACCCGCGAAGGCAACGACTTCTACCACGAAATGGAAGAGTCGAACGTTCTGGACAAGGTTGCGATGGTGTTCGGTCAGATGAACGAACCCCCGGGCAACCGTCTGCGCGTGGCGCTGACCGGCCTGACCATGGCCGAGAAGTTCCGCGACGAAGGCCGCGACATCCTGTTCTTCGTGGACAACATCTACCGCTACACCCTGGCCGGTACCGAAGTGTCGGCACTGCTGGGCCGTATGCCGTCGGCAGTGGGCTACCAGCCCACGCTGGCCGAAGAAATGGGCAAGCTGCAAGAGCGCATCACGTCGACCAAGACCGGCTCGATCACCTCGATCCAGGCCGTGTACGTCCCTGCGGACGACTTGACCGACCCGTCGCCTGCCACGACCTTCCAGCACTTGGACTCCACCGTCGTGCTGTCGCGTGACATCGCCGCCCTGGGTATCTACCCGGCCGTGGACCCGCTGGATTCGTCCAGCCGCCAGCTCGACCCGCAAGTCGTGGGCGAAGAGCACTACGCCGTGGCCCGTGGCGTGCAGCAAACGCTGCAGCGCTACAAGGAACTGCGCGACATCATCGCGATTCTGGGCATGGACGAACTGTCGCCGGAAGACAAGCAGGCCGTGGCCCGCGCCCGTAAGATCCAGCGCTTCCTGTCGCAGCCGTTCCACGTTGCAGAAGTGTTCACCGGTTCGCCCGGCAAGTACGTTCCGCTGGCCGAAACCATCCGTGGTTTCAAGATGATCGTGAACGGCGAGTGCGATGCGCTGCCGGAACAGGCCTTCTACATGGTCGGCTCGATCGACGAGGCCTTCGAGAAGGCCAAGAAACTGCAATAAGGAACCGATATGGCTACCCTGCATGTGGATGTCGTCAGCGCAGAGGAAGCGATCTTCTCCGGTGAGGCGAAGTTCGTGGTGCTGCCTGGCGAAGCGGGTGAACTGGGCATTCTGCCCGGCCACACCCCGCTGATTTCGCGCATACGCCCCGGGACGGTCAAGATCGTTCGTGCCGACCAAGGCGAGGAAAACATCTTCGTCGCCGGGGGCATTCTGGAAGTGCAGCCGGGCAGCGTGACGGTTCTGGCCGACACGGCTATCCGTGCCGCCGACCTGGACGAAGCCCGCGCCCTGGAAGCGCGCCAGAAGGCCGAACAGGCCCTGGCCAACGCCAAGGACAAGGCGGACATCGCCGTGGTCGAAGCGGAACTCGCCATGCTGGCTGCGCAAGCCATCGCGGCGCGCAAGCTGCGCCAAGGCGGCCGTTCGCACTAAGCGGCGAAGCTGTGCCCCGGGGTTCGCCCCGGAATCGAAAGAAGCGGCCTCAGGGCCGCTTTTTTCATACCTGTTTTTTTCATTGCCGAGTGAAGGTCCGCCGTCCTTTGTGCGGGCCGCAATGCGATCACTACGAATAGCTGCACGCCGGTTGCAACAGTAGCCTTCAATCTTCCTAGTCAAGCGTAGGGGGAAGCGTGCGAGAAGTCCTGGATTGCGGGGTATTGCTGGCGCCCGGCCATGATGGGCCGATGCGCGATCTGGTCGCGCTGCACCCGGCCAGGCAGACGCGCGTGCGGCTCCATCTGGTGTCGCTGAGTCCGGTGCGCTATGCGACCGCGGGCATGGCGGCGCGCGATGCCGTGTCAGGCGCGCAGACCGACGCCGACGCGCATGCCGACAGCCAGGAAGCGGACGTGCAGGCGCTGGCCCGGCTGGCGGTGGCGCTCAGGCGCTACGACTGCTGCATTCTGCCGGTGGCACCGTCATCGCTCGCCTGGACGCGCATGGCGCTGCAACAGGCGGGCAGCGCATTGAGCACGCCGGTGCTGTTGCTGATCTCCGATGTGAAGGCGCCCGCGATCGAAGACCTGCTGAGCCTGGGCGCGTCGGATTTCATCATGCAGCCGGCCTGCCTGGAAAGCATGCGGGTGCGGCTTGGCCGCCTGGCCGGCGCGGCGCACGGGCGTGGCGCGGCGCGGGCGGATATCCGCGAGCCCACGACGGCTTATCGCGAGGCGCGGATGGAACCGGGCGCGGACGGGGCGCCGAGGCTCGCTGCGTTGCACGCCCGGGTGCCACAGGATCTGGTAGAGCAAACCTTGTCGGGCATGCGCAAACCGCATCCGCGGCCTGCGCATGAATCCTTCCGCATCGCGAAGGCGCGGGTGGTGGACGGCTTCGAGCGCGACTATATCCGGCTTGCGCTGTCGCGCCATGGCGGCAACGTGGCGCAGGCGGCGCGGGCTTGCTGCAAGCACCGGCGGGCGTTCTGGGCGCTGATGCGCAAGCACGGCATCGAGGCGGCGCCGTACCGGCAGGCCGCGCAGGAGCGGGGGGCCTGAAGCGACGGACCTGCGGGCGGTCGGTCGACGCACGGCCAGCGGGCGGGGCGCCGCGCGCGCCGCCTTGCCTCTGAAAGCGCTCCGCTTGCGCGCCGGCAAGTCCGGCGCAGAGCCTGGCTGCGACTTGTCAGCCAGGGGAAGTAAAATCACGGCTTCCGATCATCGAGGATAGTCGTGTCTGCTTCCGTACTGAAGAACGATGTGTTCTTGCGCTCGCTGCTGCGCGAGCCCGTGCCCTATACCCCGATCTGGCTGATGCGCCAGGCCGGCCGCTACCTGCCTGAATACCGCCAGACGCGGGCCCGCGCAGGTTCCTTCATGGGCCTCGCTCAGAACCCGGACTACGCCTCGGAAGTCACGCTGCAGCCGCTGGAGCGTTTCGACCTGGATGCGGCCATTCTGTTCTCGGACATCCTGACGGTGCCGCACGCCATGGGCCTGGGCCTGGACTTCGCCGAAGGCGAGGGCCCGCGCTTCGCCCGTCCGGTGCGTACCGAAGAAGACGTGGCGCGCCTGGAAGTGCCGGACATGGACAAGCTGCGCTATGTATTCGATGCCGTGCGCACGATCCGGCGCGACCTGGACGGCAAGGTGCCGCTGATCGGCTTTGCCGGCAGCCCCTGGACCATCGCCTGCTACATGGTGGAAGGCCAGGGCAGCGACGACTATCGCCTGATCAAGACGATGCTGTATGCGCGTCCCGACCTGCTGCACCGCATCCTCGAAAACAACGCCGAAGCCACGCTGCAGTACTTGAACGCGCAGATCGCCGCCGGCGCCCAAGCCGTGATGCTGTTCGACAGCTGGGGCGGCGTGCTGGCCGACGGGCTGTTCCAGCAGTTTTCGCTGGCCTACACCCGCAAGGTCGTGGCCGGGCTGACCCGCGAACACGAAGGCCGCCGCGTGCCGGCCATTGTCTTCACCAAGGGCGGCGGCCAGTGGCTGGAACAGATCGCTGCTTGCGGCGCCGATGCCGTGGGCCTGGACTGGACGGTGGATCTGGCCGCCGCGCGGCGCCGCACCGGGGACTCGGTCGCGTTCCAGGGCAACCTCGACCCCATGGCCTTGTTCGGTGGCGGACCCGCCATCCGTGCCGAGGCGCGGCGCGTGCTGGACGCGTTCGGACCGGTCGGCAAGGGCGGCCACGTGTTCAACCTGGGCCACGGCATATCCCGCTTTACTCCGCCAGAAGCCGTAGTCGAATTGGTTGATGAAGTCCACCAGCACAGCCGTTCGCTGCGAGGGTAAGTGAGTGGACGCTTCGGTCTACAGGGCCGGAGCAGGAGGGTCCCTGAGGACACTTGTGCACAGCAAGATTGCCCTCGGGGAAAACCCTTTAGATGCTAGTTTACAATCTCGGAAGCTCTCATAAGTCATTGTTTTAAATGGTGAAATGAGGGTTTTCAACAAGATTTCGCAAGTTTGCGCAATCTTGTCAAATTCCAATTTCCGATGTTGCTCCTGCCTTTTCCCCAAAGTTATCCACAGGCGGAAAATGGAGCGCGCCGGCATCATCCGGGATCATCCTTCTACATGCTCCGTCCTAGCACCCATGTCTGAAACGCTGTCGAACACGACCCCCGCGGTCTGCTGGGTGCGGGTGGCGCTGGACGTGCCCCTGCCGGGTCCGTTCGACTACCGCAGCGACGCGCCGGTGACGGTGGGCCTGCGGGTCATCGTGCCGTTCGGCCGCCGCAAGCTGATCGGCGTGGTGGTGGACAACCCGGCGGAGCCGTCCTTCGACCCCAAGCAGATCCGGCCGATCGAAGAGGTGCTGGATGACCTGCCGCCCTTCGACGAGGACTGGCTGCGCCTGGCCCGCTTTGCCGCTGACTACTACCAGCGGCCGCTGGGCGAGGTGATGCTGCCCACGCTGCCGCCGCCGCTGCGCAAGCCCACGGCCTACCAGGGCAAGCGCTCGGCGGGCGGACCCGTGGCGCGCCTGGACGGGCGCAAGCGCAAGACGGCGCGCGCGCCGGCCCAGGCCGACCAGCCGCCGGAGCTCAACGACGCCCAGCGCGAGGCGGTGGACGCCATAGGCGCGCTGGACGGGTTCAAGCCCGTGTTGCTGCACGGGGTGACGGGCAGCGGCAAGACCGAGGTGTACCTGCGCGCGGCCGAAAGGGTGCTGGCGGCGGGACGCCAAGTGTTGCTGATGGTGCCCGAAATCAACCTGACGCCGCAGCTCGAAGGCGCGCTGCGCGCGCGCCTGGAGGCACTCGTTGGACCGGACGGTCTGGCCGTCATGCATAGCGGCCTGTCCGATGGCGAACGCTTGCAGGCCTGGACCCGCGCCCAGCGCGGCGAGGCCCGCATGCTGCTGGGCACGCGCATGTCGGTGTTCGCGCCCTTGAGCCAGCTGGGCCTGATCGTGGTGGACGAGGAGCACGACGCGTCCTACAAGCAGCAGGACGGCTTGCGCTATTCGGCGCGCGACCTGGCGGTGTGGCGCGCCCATGACCTGAATATTCCAGTAGTGCTGGGGTCGGCCACGCCGTCCCTGGAGACCTGGCAGCATGCCGAGCGCGGGCGCTACCTGCGCCTGACCCTGCCGGGCCGGGCGCGCGCCAGCAGCCTGCCGTCCATGCGCCTGATCGACACGCGGCGCCTGCAACTGAAGCAGGGCATGTCGCCGCAACTGCTGGATGCCATCGGACAGCGCCTGGAACGCAAGGAACAGTCCCTCATCTTCCTGAACCGCCGCGGCTATTCGCCGGTGCTGCATTGCCAGTCCTGCGCGTGGGTCAGCAATTGCCCGCGCTGCACTGCATTTACCGTCCTGCACCGTACCGACGGCCGCGGCCATCGCCTGCAGTGCCATCACTGCGGCTACCAGGCCCCGGTGCCGCGCGCTTGTCCCGAATGCGGCGACCAGGACCTGGCGCCCATGGGGCGCGGCACGCAGCGGGTGGAAGAACATCTGGCGGAATTGTTTCCCGAGGCGCGCATCCTGCGCATCGACGCCGACAGCACGCGCAAGAAGGGCAGTGCCGAAGCGCTGTTCGCCTCGGTGCATGCCGGCGAGGTGGACATCCTGGTGGGCACGCAGATGGTGGCCAAGGGCCACGACTTCGCGCGCCTGGGATTGGTGGGCGTGCTGAATGCGGATTCCATGTTGTTCGCGCATGACTTCCGCGCGCCCGAGCGCCTGTTCGCGCAGTTGATGCAGGTGGCGGGCCGCGCCGGCCGCCATCAAGGCAACGGCGAGGTGCTGATACAGACCAACTACCCCGAGCAGCCGGTCTATCAGGCGCTGCTGCGGCATGACTACGCGGGCTTTGCCCGCCATGCCCTGCACGAGCGGGAAAGCACCGGCCTGCCGCCTTTCGTTTACCAGGCCCTGCTGACCGCGGAGGCGCGCGAGCTGAAGGTGGCGCTGGAATTCCTGGAGCGGGCGCGGGCCTTGCCCGAGGGTGAATGGGCGGCCGATTTTCCAGGCCTGGACGCCATCATGCTGTACGACCCGGTGCCGCTGCGCGTGGTGCGCGTGGCCAATATCGAGCGCGCCCAGTTGCTGGCGGAAAGCAGCAGCCGGCCGGCTTTGCAGGCCTTCCTGGCGTCCTGGTCGCACCACCTGCCGTACCTGGCCAACGAGGCCCGCGTGCGCTGGCAACTGGAAGTCGATCCGCTGGAAATCTGATCGGCTGCGGCCGGGGCCAATGCGCCGTCGATCCGATTGTTCTATGATCTTTCTCCTCTATCGCGCCGGCGCGGCAGGCCCGCCGTGGCGGCTGCGCCCGTCCCCTTTTTCTCGCGTGTTACCGGCCCGCTGACGGGCGGCCGCAAGCTTCATGCTTGCTGGCCGCAGCTTCAATGCGGCCGCCGCGATGCATGATCACCTGACTCGAATGTCCGCCAGCGAACCTATAGCCCAAGGCATGAACCCCGCTCAACGCGAAGCGGTGCTGTATCTGGACGGCCCCTGCCTGGTGCTGGCCGGCGCCGGCAGCGGCAAGACGCGCGTGATCACGCAGAAGATTGCGTACCTGCTGCGCGAGTGCGGCTATATGGGGCGCAACGTGGTGGCGCTGACCTTCACCAACAAGGCCGCGCGCGAGATGGACGAACGCGTGAAGACCCTGGTGGATCGCAAGCTGTCCAAGGGCCTGATCATCAGCACCTTCCATTCGCTGGGCGTGAAGATGCTGCGCGAGGAAGCGCGCAACGCGGGCCTGAAGCCGACGTTCTCGATCCTGGACGCCGACGATGCCATGGCCATCATCCAGGAACTCTTGAACACGACCGACAAGGCCCGCCTGCGCCACGTGCAGGGCATCATCTCGCTGTGGAAGAACGGCTTGATGGAACCGGACGATGCCGCGCGCGAAGCCATCACGCCGGCCGACGTGGAAGCGGCCAACGTCTACCGCAGCTACGCCGCCACGCTGGCCGCCTACCAGGCGGTGGACTTCGACGACCTGATCCGCATCCCCGCGCTGCTGCTGGCCAATAACGAAGAAGTGCGCACCCGCTGGCAGAACCGCGTGCGTTATCTGCTGGTGGACGAATACCAGGACACCAACGTGTGCCAGTACCGCCTGGTGCAGCTCCTGACGGGTTCGCGCGCCATGTTCACGGCGGTGGGCGATGACGACCAGGCGATCTACGCCTGGCGTGGCGCAACCATCGAGAACCTGGCCAAGCTGACCACCGACTACCCCAACATCAAGCTCATCAAGCTGGAGCAGAACTACCGGTCGGTGCAGCGCATCCTGGCGGCCGCAAACCAGGTGATTGAAAAGAACCCCAAGCTGTTCGACAAGAAGCTGTGGTCCGATCTGGGCGTGGGCGAACCCATCCTGGTATCGGCCATGGACGGCGAGGAGCAGGAGGCCGAATCCATCGCCATGAAGGTGTCGGCTTCGCGCTTCGAGCGCCAGGCGCAGTGGAAGGATTTTGCCATCCTGTACCGCAGCAATCATCAATCGCGCATCCTGGAACAGGCGCTGCGCAACCTGAAGATCCCGTACACGATCTCGGGCGGGCAGAGTTTCTTCGACAAGACCGAAGTGCGCGACGTGCTGGCCTATCTGCGCATCCTGGCCAACGACGACGACGATCCGGCCTTCATCCGCGCGGCCACCACGCCCAAGCGCGGCATCGGCCAAGCCACCTTGCAGACGCTGGGGCAGTACGCCGCAAGCCGCGAGCTGTCGCTGCTGGCCGCCGTGGCCGAGACCGGCCTGGAAAGCCTGCTGGCGCCACGGCAGCTGGAGCCGCTGCGCACCTTCACCGAGTTCATCCGCCGCATGCAATGGCGCGCGGGCCGTGGCGCGGCCGATGCGAAGGACGCCGCGCCGTCCGAGCCCGCGGGCGTGCTGCTGGACGATCTGCTGGAAGCCATCCAGTACGAACGCCATCTGTACGAGCTGTTCGAAGAGCGGCCCGCGCAGACGCGCTGGCAGAACGTGCTGGAGCTGACCGGATGGCTCAAGCGCAAGGCCGAAGAAGACAACATGACGCTCTTCGACCTGGTGCAGCATGTGGCGCTGGTCACCATGCTGGAGCGCGGCGAGGAAGAAGAGCCCGATGCGGTGAAGATGTCCACCCTGCATGCTTCCAAGGGGCTGGAGTATCCGCACGTGTACCTCGCGGGCGTCGAGGAAGGCTTGCTGCCGCACCTGGGCAAGGATGACGAAGTCGGCGATCCGGCGCGCGCGGCCGAGAACCTGGCTTCGCGCATCCAGGAAGAGCGCCGGCTCATGTACGTGGGCATCACGCGCGCGCAGCGCAGCCTGAACCTGAGCTGGTGCAAGCGCCGCCGCCGCGCGCGCGAAGACCTGGTGCGCGAGCCTTCGCGCTTCATCGAGGAAATGGGCCTGGGCGATGTGCGCATGCAGGAAGACGCGGCCACCGCTGCAATGAATCCCAAGGAGCGCATGGCCATGCTCAAGGCGTTGCTGAAGAAATAGGGGCGGGGCGGCGGCTTGTGGAAAGCCGCGGCCTGCTCCTACACTGGACTGCGCCCGCCCCGCCGTCCGGGGCGCGGCAATCCCGTGGATCGAAGGAGCGCGCCATGTGTCGCTGGCTGGCTTATACCGGTAGTCCCATACAGATGGAGAGCGTGCTGTTTAAGGCCAAGCACTCCCTGATCGACCAGAGCCTGCACTCGCGGCTGGGCGCTACCACCACCAATGGCGACGGCTTCGGGCTGGGCTGGTATGGCCGTCAACACGAAGGCCGGCCGCCGGAGCCGCCGTTCCGCTACCGCAGCGTGCATCCGGCCTGGAACGACCGCAATCTGCGGGAAGCGGCGCGCGCGATCCACGCGCCGCTGTTCGTGGCGCACATCCGCGCCGCCACCGACACGCCCGCGCAGGAAACCAACTGCCATCCGTTTCGCCACGGCCAGTGGCTGTTCGTGCACAACGGCGTCATCCGCGACTATCCGTTGCTCAGGCGCGACCTGATGCTGATGATCGCGCCGGCCTATTTCGGCTCGCTGGAAGGGTCGACGGATTCCGAGGTGATGTTCCTGCTGGCTTTGAGCTTCGGCCTGGAGGAAGACCCGCTGGCGGCGCTGGCCCGCATGGTGGGCGCGGTGGAAGAGACGGGCAGGAGGCATGGCGTGGCGCAGCCCATCAACATGACGGTGTGCGCGCTGGACGGCCAGCGGCTGATCGCCGTGCGCTATTCCAGCGAGGCCGATTCACGCACGCTGTTCCACAACACCTGCGTGCGCCATCTGCGCCAGCTATATCCCGACAATCCGCAGATCGCGGCGCTGGATGACGACGCATTCCTGCTGCTGTCGGAGCCCTTGACCGAGATGCCCGGCGCCTGGGAGGAAGTGCCCGAAGCCACCGCCATCATCGCGGGCGGCGGCACGGTGGCGCACTATCCGTTCGTGCCGGTGCCGCCGGGGGCCTGAGCCGGGCCGGGCTTCAGTGGCCCGTATGCAGGGCCGGATTCAGCGTGCCCCAGGCGGCGGTGCGCACCAGGCACTCCACGGCGCCGGTCTGCGAATTGCGGCGGAACAGCAGGCCTTGCTGACCCGCCAGCGAGGTGGCCTTCACCACCGCGCCTTCCGGCGTCAGCACGCGCGTGCCGGCGGTGACGTAGCAGCCGGCTTCCACCACGCAGTCGTCGCCCAGCGAAATTCCTATGCCCGAGTTGGCGCCCAGCAGGCAGCGCTTGCCGATGGATACCACCTGCTTGCCGCCGCCGGACATGGTGCCCATGATGGATGCGCCGCCGCCGATGTCGCTGCCGTCGTCGACGATGACGCCGGCGCTGATGCGGCCTTCGACCATGGACGCGCCCAGCGTGCCGGCGTTGAAATTGCAGAAGCCTTCATGCAGCACCGTGGTGCCGGGCGACAGATGCGCGCCCAGGCGCACGCGCGCGGTGTCGGCGATGCGCACGCCGCTGGGCATGACGTAGTCGGTCATGCGGGGAATCTTGTCCACGCCGCGGATTTCCAGGATCTGTCCGGAGGCGCGCAGATGCCAGCGCAGCGCATCCACCTGATCCACCGCGCAGGGCCCGGCCGACGTCCAGGCGACGTTGGCCAGCACGTTGAACAGGCCGTCCAGGTTGGCGTCGTGCGGACGGATCAGCCGGTGGCTGAGCAGGTGCAGGCGCAGATAGGCGTCGTGCGCATCGACCGGCGGTTCGTCCAGCGACGAGATCGCGGTACGCACGGCGACGATGTCGACCTTGCGGCGGGTGTCGCGGACCAGGGCGGTGGGCACATGTTCGCCCAGCGCGGCGCGGGCTTCCTCGGGCGACAGGTGGCGGGTGCCGGTGGCCGGCGAGTTGTCGGCCAGCGAGGGACGCGGATACCAGGTATCCAGGATGGCGCCGTCGGCGGCCAGCGTGGCGACGCCATAGGCGATGGCGCTGAGGGGCTTGGGGGAATCGGCCATGATGAAAGAGGAAGTGCGCAGTCTGGGTGCGTAATTCTAAGGCGAAAGGGCCCCGGTTTTCAGAGGCTGCCGAAGGCCCAGCGCAGGCTCAGCGACCCGGTGTGTTCGCGGTTGCCGCCGCCATACTGGCCGCCGTAGGCCAGGCCGATGACGGCCGAGCGCGACACGGCGATTTCCAGGCCGGCGCCCGCCAGCGCGGCGGACCGGGCGATGGGCGCGCCGGCGACCGTCAGCACGCTGCCGCCGTCCAGCACCAGGGTGGTTTCCGGTTGTACGTCGCCAAAGGCGCGGCGCCAGCCCAGTGTCGCGTGCAGTCTGCCGAAGGTGGGGCCGAGCGCGAAGCCGGTCTGGCCGCGCAGGCCCAGCGTGGTGGTGGTCTGCTGGATCCGTCCCGCGTCGGCCGAGAGCGCGGTGAATCCGCCCGATTCGCTGAAGCTGCGCGTGCGCACGTTGCGCACCGCCAGGCCCGCGAATGGTTCGATGGTCGCGCTTTCCGACAGCGGCAGCTCGTAGCCCAGTTCCGAAAAGGCCTGCGCGGTGTAGGCGCTGAAGTCGGCGGTCAAGGTCTGCCGGGCGATGCCGGGCATCTCGAAATGCCGCCGGGTGTCGATGTCGTGCCAGGTGTAGGAGGCGGCCGTCAGCAGGTTCAGCTTGCCGGGGCCGGCGTCGAACGACTTCTTGCCGTAGATCCCCGCGGTATAGCTGTATACGTCCACCCGCGCATCGGCCGCGTCGATGCGGACGCGGCTGCGGGTGGCGCCCAGCGCGCCGCCCAGCCGCCAGCCGGCGCCCGCGTCGAATTCGCCGCCGCCATACAGGCCGGTGGTGCGTTGCTTGATGCGGGCGGTGTTGGCGCCGCCTTCCAGCGTTTGCCAATTGTCGACGACGACGAGCCAGCCCGGCTGGGCCGGCGTGGGACGGGCCGGACGGTCGGCCAGCAGGCTGCGGTCCGGTTCGGCCTGTCCGGCGTGCGCGTGCGCTGCGCCAGCCGCGAACAGGACCTGCATGGCGAACGCCCGCGCCAGCAGCCGCCGGCGCACGGCTATCGGTGGCGGCAAGGACTGTTTACGCCAGTTCTTTCAGCAGCAGTTCCCAGAATTTCATGCGCTGTTCCAGCGTCGAAACCAGGATGTACTCGTTCAAGGTGTGCGCGCCGTCGCCGTCGGCGCCCAGGCCGTCCAGCGTCGGGATGCCCATGGCGGACGTGAAGTTGGCGTCGCTGCCGCCGCCCGTCATGGGCGCGTCTTCCAGCAGGAAGCCGGCGCGTTCGGCATAGCCCTGCACCAGCGCCAGCAGATCGGCGGCGGCTTCGGTCTTCACCATGGGCGGGCGGTTCAGTTCCACGTCGATGTCCAGTTCCACGTCCGGACCCACGGCGCACAGCTCGCGCATGCGGCGCAGCACGTCTTCGGCGGCGCCCATGTCGGGCACGCGGAAGTCGACCACGCAGCGGCACAGCGCTGGCACGGTGTTGGTCACGGTGCCGCCGGCGATGGTGCCGACGCTCACGGTGATGCCGCGGTCATAGTCGGTCATGGCTTCCAGCGCCAGCACCTGATGGGCCATTTCGCGGATGGCGCTGCGGCCCTTCTCATGCTGCATGCCGGCATGGGCCGGACGTCCCTTGACGTTCAGGTTCAGCATGCCGGTGCCCTTGCGCGCCGTGACGCACTTGCCGCCGTTGGGGCGGGCGGGTTCGCAGACCAGCGCGTACTTGGCGTTGGCGGCAAAGCGCTCGATGTGCGCGCGCGACGCGTGGCTGCCGGTTTCTTCGTCGGGCACCACCAGAAAGTCCACCGGCAGCTGGGTCGCGCCGGGGCGCGCCAGGCCGGACAGCGCCGTCAGCGCCAGGTAGATGCCGGCCTTCATGTCGTAGCCGCCCGGCCCATAGAGGCGGTCGCCTTCGATGCGCACCGGGTTCTCCAGCAGCGTGCCCACCGGATGCACCGTGTCCATGTGCGCCAGGATCAGGATGCCGGGGCGCGTGTCGCCGGGGGCGCGGTTGGTCGCGTACAGCAGCGGACCCGTGGTCGGGCCCAGGGACGATAGCTCCACCGTCAGGCCGGCGGCCGCGGCGTAGTCGGCGATGATGCGCGCCATGGCGGCGATGCCCTCGGGGAAGTTCGAGGGCGATTCGCATTGCAGCCAGCTCTTGATGCCGGCGACGATCTGTTCAGTGCTCTGGGTGTTGGACATGACGGTATCGGATATCTGCAACGAAGAAAGTGGGGGCGGTCAGGCGACCTGCTGGCCGGCCAGGCGGGCCAGTTCGGCGGCGTCGGGCATCTTGCCGTCGAACCAGAGGCTGGCGCAGACGGCGGACATGGCGCGGCCGTCGTGGCCGATGCCCGGTACGACCTGCAGCTTCCAGCCGAACGGCACGCCGCGGCGCTCGGCTTCCTTGCGGCCGAACTCGAAGTAGTTCTGCGCGCGTGCGAAACGGTGCGGGCCCTGGCGCATGGCGGCGGGTTCGGACGGCAGGTTGGGGTCGTCGGTGGCGATGTCCTGGTCGCCCGCCAGGATGGTCATCGGATAGGCCAGCAGCTTCACCAGGTGGTCTTCCGTCATGCCTACGCCGTCCATGCCTTCAGGGAAGGGATAGTCGAACGTGGGCAGCGTGTACCAGCCCGGGTTGCCGGCAGCCACGGCCTTGAACGGCGCGTGCGACTGGCTGCTCATCAGGCGGTGCACGAACTGGCCGCCGGCGGAGTGGCCGAACAGGTAGACGTTCTGGCCGTCGGTGATTTCGCCGGCGATCAGGTCCTTGATGACATTGCCCACCAACGCGTAGGTCCAGCCGTCGATGTGGCGCGGATTGCCGCCGGCCGAGAACACGCGGCCGTTGTTGTAGCTTTCCACGCCGGGCCAGATCTCGTTGGAGAAGGTCAGCGCCACGATCAGCAGCTTGTGCTTGTCGGCGGCTTCCACCCAGAAATCGCGGTACTCGTCGCCGTTGCGCAGCACGCCGTGCTGCACGATGACCACCGGCATGTCGGGCGTGTAGCCGTAGGGGCGGTAGGTCTGCAGCTTGAAGGGGCGGTCGGAGTTGCGGTCCTCGTCCACATACAGGATGGCGTTGCGGCCGGCATGGCCCAGTTCGATGGCGATGCGGTCGACGTTGGACATCTCGGAGGGTTTCATCAGGCGTTCGCCTCATTCAGGTGGCAGGCCGACCAATGGCCTGCCGAGATTTCTTTCAGGACCGGCGCCTGCTCGCGGCAGCGCGGCATGGCGTGGGGGCAGCGGGGATTGAAGGTACAGCCCGGCGGCGGATTCAGCGGCGACGGGATCTCGCCCTTGATCGGCGTGAACTTGCGGCCGCGGCGGCCCACGTCCGGCACCTCGGCCATCAGGGCCTGGGTGTAGGGATGGTTGGCGCGCGCGAAGATCTCGGCCGACGTGGAGATTTCCACGATCTTGCCCAGGTACATGATCGCCACGCGGTCGGAGATGTGCTTGACCACGCCCAGGTCGTGGCTGATGAACAGGTAGGTGAAACCGTGCTGTTCGCGCAGGTCCATGAACAGGTTGATCACCTGCGCCTGGATCGACACGTCCAGCGCGGCCACGGGCTCGTCGCAGACCAGGAACTTCGGCGCCACCATCAGCGCACGCGCGATGCCGATGCGCTGGCGCTGGCCGCCCGAGATCTGGTGAGGGAAGCGGTCGCGGTACTCGGGGTCCAGGCCCACTTCCTTCAGCGCCTGGTCGATGCGCGCGGGAATCTGGGCGGCGGGCGCCAGTTTGTGGACCTTGAGCGATTCGCCCAGGATCTGGCGCAGGCGCTGGCGCGGATTCAGCGAGGCCTGCGGATCCTGGAAGATCATCTGCACGCCCAGCGTATAGGCCAGCTTGTCGGCGCCGCGCAGGCGGCGGGCTTCCTGACCCTGGTACAGCAGCTGACCTTCAGTCTGGCCATGCAGGCCGGCAACGACGCGGCCCAGCGTGGACTTGCCGCAGCCGGATTCGCCGACCAGGCCCACAACTTCGCCGCGCTTGATGGACAGGTCCACGCCGTTGACCGCATACACGGTGCGGCGGTCGATGGGACGGCCGGTCAGGGCCAGGATGCGCTGGGCCAGGTCGGGCCGCTGCTCGAAGCGCTTGTGGACGTTCTTGAGCTCGATGACGGGGGTATCGGCTTGGCTCATACCGGCTGGGCCTCGCGGGTAATCGGCACGTAGCAGCGGTAGTTGCGCGCGCCTTCGGTGGTGACAGTGGGGGCTTGTTCGGTGCAACGCGTGACCGCGCTGGTGCAGCGCGGGCGGAACGGACAGCCCGATGGGCGGCCGGCGAGGCTGGGCGCCATGCCGTTGATCTGGTGCAGGCGCGCGCCGGGCTGGGTGGCGCCGGGCATCGAATCCAGCAGGCCCTTGGTGTAGGGGTGGCGCGGCGCGTCCAGCACTTCTTCGACCGGGCCGCTTTCGACGATGCGGCCTGCGTACATCACGGCCACGCGGTCGGCCAGTTCAGCCACCACGCCCAGGTCGTGGGTGATCCAGATCAGCGCGGTGTTGTGTTCGCGGCAGATCTCCTGCATGCGGTAGAGGATCTGGCCCTGGATGGTGACGTCCAGCGCCGTGGTCGGCTCGTCGCAGATGATCAGGTCGGGCTTGTTCAGCATGGCGATCGCGATCGCCACGCGCTGGCGCATGCCGCCCGAGAATTCGTGCGGATAGCTCTTCAGGCGCTTTTCGGGCGAAGGAATGCCGACCATGGCCAGCGCCTCGCGGCAGCGTTCCTCGGCTTCGGCGCGCGGCACGTCTTCGTGGGTCAGGATGGCTTCCATCATCTGCTCGCCGATGCGCAGCACCGGATTGAGCGTCATCAGGGGATCCTGGAAGATCATGGCGATGCGGTTGCCGCGCAACTGGCGCATCTGCTCTTCGCTCAGCTTGCGCAGGTCCGTGCCCTTGAACTTCACTTCGCCGTCCACCACTTCCCCGGGCGGGTCGATCAGGCCCAGGAGCGAAAAGCCGGTGACGGATTTGCCGGAACCCGATTCGCCGACCAGGCCGACGATCTCGCCGCGGCGCACGGTCAGGTCGACGCCGTCGACCGCCAGCCACGCGCCGGCTTCGGTATGGAATGCGGTGCGCAGGCCGCGCACGTCTAGAAGGATTTCGCTCATGCTCGTCGCGGGTCCAGGCTTTCGCGCAGGCGGTCGCCCACGATGTTGATGGAGAGGATCAGCACCAGCAGGGCGATGCCCGGGAACAGGCTGATCCAGTAGTCGCCCGACAGCAGGTACTGGAAACCGTTGGAAATCAGCAGGCCCAGCGACGGTTCGGTGATGGGCACGCCCACGCCCAGGAACGACAGCGTGGCTTCCAGCGCGATCGCGGTCGCGATCTGGATGGTGGCGAACACCATGACGGGGCCCAGGCAGTTGGGCAGCAGGTGGAACAGCATGATGCGCCAGGCGGGGAAGCCCAGGTTGGCGGCGGCTTCCACGTATTCCTTGCGGCGTTCCTGCAGGGCGCGGCTGCGCATGATGCGGGCGTAATGCCCCCACTGCACCAGCACCAACGCCAGGATCACCTTGTCGACCCCTCGCCCCAGCACCACCAGCAGCACCAGCGCCACCAGGATGGTCGGAAAGCCCAGGATGAAGTCGACGATGCGCATGAGCACGGTGTCGACCACGCCGCCGACATAGGCGGCTACCAGGCCGATGGCGCCGCCCACGGCGGTGGCCAGGACCACGGCGGACAGGCCCACCATCAGGCTGATGCG
Source organism: Achromobacter sp. K91 (assembly GCF_003576205.1). Classification (NCBI taxonomy): domain Bacteria; kingdom Pseudomonadati; phylum Pseudomonadota; class Betaproteobacteria; order Burkholderiales; family Alcaligenaceae; genus Achromobacter; species Achromobacter sp. K91. Next base: position 48,005 of record NZ_QWFB01000086.1, read on the forward strand.
CAGGCCATACAGGATGGCGCTGAGCATGTCGCGGCCCTGGTCGTCGGTGCCGAGCCAGGCGATGCTGCCGTCCATCAGCGCCTGGCGCGGCGCCAGGCGGCCGTCCATCAGCGAAAGGTTGGCGAGGTCGTAGGGATTCTGCGGCGCGAAGAAAGGCGCGAAGACCACCAGGACGATCAGGATGGTCAGCGCGATGACGGAGCCGCGCACCGTCGGGCGCGCGTGCAGTTTCTTCAGGATGGAGGCGCGCTGGGGCGTCTCAGCCAGGGGCTGGACGGTGCGGGTGCGGCCGGGATTCGGAGTTTGAGCCATGGCGGATTATTGAGCGGGAGTCACGAGCTGCACGCGCGGATCGAGCGTGGCGTACAGGATGTCCACAACCAGGTTGATGATCACGAAGATCAGGGTGACCAGCATCACGTAGGCCACCACGACCGGGCGGTCCAGCTGGTAGACGCTGTCGATCAGCAGCTTGCCCATGCCTGGCCAGGCGAACACGGTTTCGGTGATGGTGGAGTAGGCGATGAGGGTGCCGAATTCCATGCCGATCACGGTGACCACGGGGATCAGGATGTTGCGCAGGATGTGGCGGCGCACGATGCGGCCGGGCTTGACGCCCTTGGCGCGCGCGAACTTCACGTAGTCCTGGCTGCGGGCCTCGACCACGCCGGACGCGGTCAGGCGCAGCACCAGGGCGATGTTGGCCAGCGCCAGGTTGATCGCCGGCATGATCAGGTGCGACCAGCCATCGGCAGTCAGGATGGACAGCGGCACGCCCAGCACGGTGACCGTGTCGCCGCGGCCGGTGGCGGGCAGCCAGCCCAGCCATACCGCGAACAGCAGGATCAGCATCATGCCTTGCCAGAAGTTCGGCAGCGAAAAGCCCAGCACCGAAGTGGCCATGATGCCGCGGCCCAGCGGTTGGTCGCGGTACAGGCCCGCGATCAGCCCCAGCGGAATGCCGAACACACAGGTCAGCATGATGGCGACCACCACCAGCTCGAACGTGGCGGGGATGCGCTGCACGATCAGCTCGATGGCGGGGATGCCGTGCACGAAGGATGTGCCCAGGTCGCCGTGCAGCGCGCGCCACAGGAATCCTGTGTATTGCTGCCATACCGGCAGGTCCAGGCCCAGGCGGGCGATCATCGCCTCGCGTGCGGCCTGGCTGGCTTCGGGGCTGACCAGCAGTTCGATCGGATCGCCCACGGCATAGACCGCGAAGAAGACCACGACCGAAACGGCCAGCAGCACGAACAGACTCTGTATCAGTCTGCGTAGGATGAACAAGGCCACGAGATTATTTCCTTGGTGGGCTCAGGGTTTGCGGGCGCCGCGTAGGGTCTTACTTGGCGGGCTTGGCCGACATGGCCAGGGTGTACTGGTCGGCGCGGCCTTCATAGGTCAGTCCCTTGCGGAACGCCCAGATGCTGCTTTCGAAATGCAGGGGAATGCTGGGCAGGTCGGCCAACGCCAGCGTCAGCGATTCCTGCAGCAGCTTTTCGCGCGCGGCCGGGTCCACGGTGACGAGGGCGCGCTTGAACACGCGGTCGAACTCGGGGTTGTCATAGCCGCCGTAGTTGCTGGTGCCCAGGCCGTGTTCCTTGTCGAACGCGCTGACCCAGTATTGCAGGAAGGACGAGGCCTCGCCGGTTTCCGACGACCAGCCGCCCATGGCGAAGCTGAACTCGCGCTTGGCGCGCTTGGGGAAGTAGACCGAGCGCGTCATGGTGTCGACGGTGGTCTTGATGCCCACGCGCGACAGGTATTGCGCCACTGCCTGCGTGACCTGCGCATCGTTGATGTAGCGGTCGTTGGTCGATGAGACGGTCAGCTCGAAGCCGTTCGGGTAGCCGGCTTCGGCCAGCAGCTTCTTGGCGGCGGCCGGGTCGTACTTCAGCGCGGGCGGGTTGGGCAGGGTGCCGAACATGCCGTCAGGCAGGAACTGGTTGGCCGGCGTGGCGGCGCCGTCCATGATGCGGTCGGCGATGGTCTTGCGGTCGATGGCCATGGAAATGGCGCGGCGCACGCGCACGTCCTGCAGCGGGTTCTTGCCGTCCGCGGCTTTCACGCCAGGGCTGGGATTGCGCGCCACGTCGGGCTGGAAATACACCACGCGCACCGACGGGGTGATGACGTGGCCGAAACCCGGCGTTTCCGAAATGCGCTTCACGTCGCGCGCGGCGGGATTTTCGATCAGGTCGAAGTCGCCCGCCAAGAGGCCGGTCAGGCGCGGGCCAGCGGCAGGCACCGGCACCAGCTTTACGTCCTTCCATGCCGGCTTCGCGCCCCAGTAGGCGTCGTTGCGCGTCAGTTCGATGGCGGTGCCCTTGACGTAGCTCTTGAGCGTGTAGGGCCCGGTGCCGATCACGGAGCGGCCGGTGTTGAAGTCGGCCACGGTAGGCCAGGAGCCGGTGACGCCGCACTTGTTCTTCAGGTCGAAGCTGATCGGGCCATGTTCTGCGATGCCGTTCCACAGCATGCCCATGCGGGTCAGGTCGTTGGGCAGCAGCGGATAGGGCTGGCGCGTCTTGATCACCAGCGTGTTCCCGTCGCGCACCTGCACGTCGGCGAACTTCTGCACGATGGAGGGGTACGAGCTGCTGATGGACTGCTCGTTGTTGACCACGCGACAGAAAGTGAACAGCACGTCCTGCGCCGTGAAGGGCTGGCCGTTGGAAAACTTGACGCCATCGCGCAGCGTGAATTCCCAGGTCGTGTCGTCCACCGGCTTCCAGGCCGTGGCCAGGCGCGGGATCAGGTTCATCTTGGCATCCTGCCCCACCAGCGTCTCGAACATGTGCGAGGTCATCGCATCGTTCGGCGTGGCCTGGTGGTAGTGCGGATCCATCGACGTCGGCTCGGACGACAGGCCGATCCGCAGAACGCCGGCGGCATCCTGGGCGATGGCCGCGGTGGTACAGGCGGCCATGGCGAAGGCCGTGAGCATGCTGCGGTAGAGCGTCTGGGCAGACATGGATTTTGTCCCTTTGTTGTATTGGTTATGGTGTTGCGGGGCGGCGTTCCTGGCGGGCCGCCGCGGGTCTTCAGGCGATGGGCTGCGCCAGCCGGACGACGGTCACGCCGGGCCGCAGATTGGCGGTGGAAGGCATGATCAGCACGCAATCGTCATAAGGCGTGACGACGGGCTCGCCCTCGGACCAGCCGATCAGGTCGCCGGCGCGGGCCAGCGTTTCCAGGCCCTTCCAGGGTTGGGCGAAGCGGAAATCGGCGCTCTTGGCGGCGATCGCATGCGTCACGCGCAGTGCGCGCTGCGTGGACGCGGCGGGGGCGAACCAATCCGCGGGCAGGTCGCCGCGGTCCACCGTGCCCGCCTCCACCAGGAAGCGCGCCATCTGGTCGACAGCCACGCCGCGCGCTTCGGGCGCGCCATGGAAGCCGCATTCGATCAGCAGGGAACGGGTGCCGTTGTCGCCGGCTTCGCCGAAGCGGCCATAGTCGCGCATGCGCACGCCCGCGGCGTGGCCGGCGTCGGCGATGATGGTGGCGGGGTTGCCCAGGGCCAGCGCCAGGTCGATATTACGTTGCTCCATGCCGGTCAGCTGCAGCGGCACGTCGGAATTGCTCATCGAATGGAAATCCAGCAGCCAGTCGGCCTGCTCGACCCAGGGCTGGATCTCGGCTGCGCGGCGGCGTTCCTGGCTGGTCGGCACGCTCAGCTTGTCGTCGCTCCAGACGCGGTTCATGTCTTCGTCGACGAAGCGCGCGGGCGCGTAATTCGCAGGGTCGAAGCGATCGAACGCCGCCAGGTTGCAGAACGCCAGCGTCAGCGAACCGCGGCGCGGGCGCAGGCCCGCCGCCAGCGCGTCCTTCAGCGCCCAGGCGCCGCAGAGTTCATTGCCGTGGATCAGCGCGCTCAGCATGACGCGTTTGCCTGGCACGCCCGAATCGAAATGCCAGACCCCCGGGGTATCCGTGTTGCCCACCCGCTCTGCCGACAAGTTCGGACAGGCAAGTAGAAATGGACGCGGTGTGGACGCGGGGGCGGACGTGGGCATGGGAACTCCGATGAAGCGACGGGATTGTATAGGCGATGGCGCTGGGGGGGCGGCTAGCGGCCGGCATGAGCGGGCGCCGCGGCGCGACGGGCGCTGAAACAGGCTGCTAGCACGGGTTTTCCCTTATATATAGGGCGCGTCAGGCGCGCGCCGCCTTTGAGTATTGGGCGAATTCTAGGAGCTTGGCTGCTTTCTCTACAATTAGAATATTTATCTCGAGCTTTGCAGAAAAGGCAAAGCTTGTTCCCCATTCCCATTCTCTGAGAACCGCGAGGGCTGACGTGCACGGCATCGCCTTGAAGTATTTTCTGGAGGTAGCCCAGGCGGGCAGCCTGAGCGGCGCGTCCGAGCGCCTGCATGTGGCGGTGTCGGCCATCAGCCGGCAGATCGCCAAGCTGGAGGAAGAGGCGGGCGCGCCGCTGTTCGAGCGCGCCGCGCGCGGCATGGTCCTGAGCGAAGCGGGCCAGCTGCTGCTGGCGCATGCCCGCCGCACCATGCTGGAAGCCGATTCCGTCCTGCAGGAAATCGCCGCCATCAAGGGCGCCGCGCGCAACGAGATCCGGGTGGCCTCTGTCGAGGGCGTGGCGCGGATCTTCCTGCCCTCGGTGATGGCGCGTTTTCGTCGCGACTGGCCCAACATCCGCTTCGACCTGCACGTGGGGTCGCCGGCCGAAGTCAGCCGCCGGGTGGCCGAAGGCAGCGTGGAACTGGGCATGGTCTTCATTGCCGAACGCATCGGCGGGGTCAGTCCGCGCTATTCGCGCCGCGCGCCGGTGCATGCGGTGATGGCGGCCGACCATCCGCTGGCGGGGCGCGCCAGCGTCAGCCTGCAGGATCTCAGCCAGTATCCGCTGGCGCTGACCGGGCCGGGCACCACCACGCGCCAGCTGTTCGAGATGGGCTGCGCGCTGGAGTCGGTGCAGCTGGAGCCAGCGCTGACCTGCAACGATTCCTCACCCCTGCACGGCTTCGTCTTCGGGTCGGACGCCATCATGCTCAGCGGCTATATCTCGGTGGCCTGGAGCCTGCGGCGCGACGAGCTGATCGCCGTGCCGATTTCCAATGCCGAGCTGCAATCGCGCACCCTGCAGATCCAGGTCATGCCGGGCCGGGTGTTGCCGCCAGCGGCCGAGGCCTTTGTCGAATTGCTGGCGCGGGAGCTGGACGACGCGCTGCAAGGCAGGGCGGCCGCATAGTCCGCCAAGGACGCAGAAGTCCTCCGCCCAGGCAAAAAAACGGCTGCCCTGGGGCAGCCGTTCTTCGTTCAGGCGGACCTGATTACTTCTTTTCGGGCGTGACCGAAGTGGCCAGCGTGTACTGGTCGCGGCGGCCTTCGTAGGTGATGCCCTTGCGGAAGGCCCAGATGCTGCTTTCGAAGTGCAGCGGGATCAGCGGCACGTTGTCCAGCGCGATCTGGGTGGATTGCTGCAGCAGCTTCTCGCGCTTGGGCGCGTCCACCGTCACGATGGCTTCCTTGTAGACCTTGTCGAAGTCGGCATTGCTGAAACCGCCGTAGTTGCTGGTGCCCAGGCTGTTGGGGGAATCCAGGGATGCCACCCACAGCTGGAACAGGGCCGAGGCTTCACCCGTTTCCGCCGGCCAGCCGCCCATCGAGAAGCTGAACTCGCGCTTGGCGCGCTTGGGGAAATAGATGGAGGCCGTCATGGCGTCCACATTGGTCTTGATGCCGACGCGGGCCAGGTACTGGGCCACGGCTTGCGCCACCTGGCCGTCGTTGACGTAGCGGTCGTTGGTCGACGACAGGGTCAGTTCAAAGCCGTTCGGGTAGCCGGCTTCGGCCAGCAGCTTCTTGGCGCCTTCCGGGTCGAACTTGATTTCCGGCGCCTGGGGCAGCGCGCCGAACATGCCGTCGGGCATGTACTGGAAGGCGGGCGTGGCCATGCCGTCCATGATGCGGGCGGTGATGGTCTTGCGGTCGATGGCCATCGAAATCGCCTTGCGCACGCGCAGGTCCTGCAGCGGGTTCTTGCCGTCGGCGCTCTTGACGAAGGGGCTCGGGTTGCGGCCCACGTCAGGCTGGAAGAACACCAGGCGGGTCGACGGGGTGGCGACGAAACCGAACTTGGGGTTGTCCTTCAGGCGCGGCAGGTCGCGGGCGGCGGGGTTTTCGATCATGTCGAAGTCGCCGGACAAGAGGCCGGTCAGGCGCGGGCCGGCCGACGGCACCGGCACGAACTTCACTTCCTTCCAGTACGGCTTGGGACCCCAGTAGTTTTCATTGCGGACCAGCTCGATGCCGGTGCCCTTGACGTAGGACTTCAGGGTGTACGGGCCGGTGCCGATGGCGTCCTTGCCGTTGTTGAAGTCGGCCACGGTGGGCCAGGGGCCGGTCACGCCGCAACCCTTCTTGGGGTCGAACGTGAGCTTGCCGTGTTCGACGATGCCATTCCAGACGATGGGCAGCGAACGCGCCAGTTCGGCGGGCATCAGCGGGAAGGGTTCGCCGGTCTTGATGATGACGGTGTGCGCGTCCGGCGTCTGCACGTCGGTGATGCGCTTGGTCATGTCCATATAGGACTGCGACACGTTGGTTTCGTTGTTCAGCGTGCGGCAGATGGTGAACAGCACGTCTTCGGACGTGAACGGCTTGCCGTTGGAGAACTTGACGTCGTCGCGCAGCTTGAATTCCCAGGTCTGGTCGTCCAGCGTTTTCCAGGAGGTGGCCAGGGCCGGAACCAGCTTCATGTCGGCGCTGCGGCCCACCAGGGAACTGTAGACGTGCGCAGAGAAGGCGTCGTTCTGCGTCATCTTGTGGTAGTGGGGATCCGCCGAGGTGGGCTCGGCCGACAGGCCGATCTTCAGCGTCTGGGCTTGGGCGGCGGCCAGGGGAATGGCGGCGGCCGCAAGGGCCAGGGTGGTACGCAACTTCATGGTGACAACTCCGGATGGGGAACGAACCGGATCGCGCCTGCGTGTAAACCGGCCTGCGCCAGCCGCGCGGGCGGCGTCGCCTGGAAGGGGCTCAGGGGGTTTTGGCGCCGGGCACGACGGCAAGGGGCCGATTATCGGTAGGGGCTTCGCGCACTGTCAATGCGCAATGGCAAGCGTGGCGCTAGGGAAAACGCGGAGAGGGAGGGGGAAAGAGGGCGCCGCGCTGCCTCGTCTGGAGGCCTGCGCGGCGCGATGGCGCCCGGGTGAGGGGCTGGGCGCCGAAGAACCGCCGCAAGGGGCGCCGGGAAACCGGCGGGCGTTGCGGCGGGGTCGCGCCGGGCTGAATCGCGGGAGATCGATCGCGACTCAGGCCGGCGCGGCAGGGCTTACCACTGCGAACCGGAGAAGCGCGAGCTGGCGGCGCGGGCCTTGTTCATCGACTCGTTCACTTCGTCGATGAAGGAAAACACGGCGGCAACAGCTGCCACTACGGCTTGGCCGGCCTTCTTCAGGCTGGTCAGCGGATGGGAATTCGGTTGGTTCTCGAGGGCGCCGCGGAGCAGGTCACGCTCCAGCGCGTCGGTCAGGCGGGCAGTGTGGTTCAGGGTCAGTTCGCTCATGGTTTGCTCCAGTCCGTTTCGTCTTGGGGTAAACCATTATAGGGATAACCCTAGAACAAAAGCAATGCCATTTATAGGGTAAACCCCTATATGTTGTAAAAATGTTTATGCCGCAGGGACTTAGCCGCCATTGCGCAGGGCGCGGGCGGCATCCGCCAGCTCTCCGGCGGTCAGTCCGATGGGGCCGACACCCTGGGCGACCAGCGCGTCGGCGGCCGCGCCGTGCAGCCAGACTGCCCCGGCGACCGCCTGCTCCAGCGGCAGCTTCTGGGCGATCAACGAGCCCAGCATGCCCGCTAATACGTCCCCGGTTCCGGCGGTGGCGAGCCCCGGATTGCCGCTGGTATTGACCCGCAGATCGCCATCCGGGGAGCAGACCACGGTGCCCGCGCCCTTCAGTACGATCCAGGCGCGGTAGCGCTGGGCCAGTTCCCTGGCGGCGGCCGGCCGGTCGGCCTGCACCTCGGCCGTGTCCATGCCGAGCAGCCGCCCGGCCTCGGCCGGATGGGGCGTCAGCACCACGGCGCCCTCGCCCCAGTTGGGCTGGATGTCGCCGCGGGCCAGCAGATTCAGGCCGTCCGCGTCCAGCACCAGGGGCGAGCCGCGGCGCAGCACGAACAGTTCGGACAAGGCGTTGGCCGCCAGGGCGCCCGTGCCGATGCCGCAGCCCGCCACCCAGGCGGTGACGCCCCAGTCTTGTTCCAGCAGCGAGCGGGCGTCGCGCAGCATCAGTTCGGGCTGCAGCGGATCGCAGGCCAGCGGCGCGGCGTCCTGGGCGAAGCCGACCAGCACCTTGCCGGCGCCGGTCTTCAGGGCGGCGCGCGCAGCCAGCAGCGCCGCGCCCGTCATGCCCGGGCCGCCGCCCACAACGCCCACTGTGCCGAAACTGCCCTTGTGGGTGTCCTGGCCGCGCGGCGCGAACAGGGCGGGCAGGGCGGCGCGGTCGATGGTGCCGCCGGCGGACGGGGCGGGTGTGTTCATGGGCTGAGGCTCCTGGGGATGGCGGCGTGGCGCGAAAGCGCGTATCTACTATAGTGCGCCCAAACCGGCCGGCATCCGGCCCGGCCTCAAGACAAGATTACGTGGAGACGAACATGAGCGACATCACGCTGGAACACTATTCCGCCTATGAGTCCCTGAAACTGCGCCGGCACCCCGGCGGGGTGCTGGAGGTGATCATGGGCGCCAAGGGCGGCATGCCGGGCAAGCTGTCCACCGCCGATGACCGCATGCACCGCGAATTGGCCGACATCTGGCGCGATATCGACACCGACCCGGACACCCGGGTGGTGGTGATCCGCGGCGAGGGCAAGGGCTTTTCGGGCGGGGGCGACCTGGACCTGGTGCAGCAGATGGCCGACGACTTCGACGTGCGCACCCGCGTCTGGCGCGAGGCTCGCGACCTGGTCTACAACATCATCAACTGCAACAAGCCCATCGTGTCCGCCATGCATGGCGCGGCCGTGGGCGCGGGCCTGGTGGCCGGCCTGCTGGCCGACATCTCAATCGCGGCGCGCGACGCGCGCATCATCGACGGCCATACCCGCCTGGGCGTGACGGCCGGCGACCACGCCGCCATCGTCTGGCCGCTGCTTTGCGGCATGGCGCGCGCCAAGTACTACCTGATGCTGTGCGAAACCGTGACCGGCGAGGAAGCCGAGCGCATCGGCCTGGTGTCGCTGTGCGTGGACGAGGCCGAACTCATCGGCCGCGCCTTTGAGGTCGCCAACAAGCTGGCCGCCGGTTCCCAGACCGCCATCCGCTGGACCAAGTACTCGCTGAACAACTGGCTGCGCATGGCCGGGCCGAGCTTCGATACGTCGCTGGCGCTGGAATTCATGGGCTTTGGCGGCCCGGACGTGCGCGAAGGGATCCAGTCCCTGCGCGAACGCCGCGCCCCGAACTTCCGGCCGGATTCGCCGTTCTGAGGCGACGGATTACGCGCGCCAGGCTAGGGCGCGCAATCCGGCTTTCCTACTTCTTGAAGAACTTCGCGAACGCCGCCTGCGCTTCCTCGGATTGCAGGCGGATGCGGAATTGCTGGGCTTCATAGTCCAGCGTGTCCTGGATCGCCTGGCGGTCCGGGCGGCGCAGCATGGCCTTGGTCAGGCGCAGCGCGGCCGGCGGCTGGCGCGCCAGGTCGGCGGCGGTGGCTTGCGCCGCCGCCAGCGCCTGGCCCTTGGGCGTGACCGAAGTGGCCAGCCCGGCGTCGCAGGCGTCCTGCGCCGTGAAGGCCTTGCCCTGCAACAGCCATTCGGCGGCGCGGCGGGCGCCGGCCAGGCGCGGCATCAGCAGGCTGGAAGCGCCTTCCGGGCACAGCCCCAGCGCCACGAACGGCATGCGCAAGGTGGCGCCTTCGCCGATGTGGACGAAATCGCAGTGCTGCAACAGGGTCACGCCGATGCCGATGGCATAGCCTTCGACTGCGGCGATGACCGGCACGTCCGCCATCACCAGCGCCCGCAGGAAGGTCAAGGCGGCGCTGTCGCCTGCGCCGCGTTCCGCCTGGAAGTCGCGCAAATCATTGCCCGCCGTGAAATGCTCGCCCGCGCCGGTCAGGACCACTGCCGCCAACGCCGTGTCGGCGCATGCCAGCGTGATCTGCTCGGTCAGGGCGGCATAAGTGGCCGTATCCAGCGCGTTGCGGCGGTCCGGGCGATTGATGGTCAGCGTCAGCACCGCGCCGTCACGGCTGACCTGCAGGCCGGCGCTCATGCGCCGAAACCGTCGGCCAGGCGGGACTTGGCGTCCGCGTATTCGCTGCGCAGCGTGTCCACGATCTGGCGGGTCGGCAGCACGCTGGCGATGCCGCCTACGCCCTGGCCCGCGCCCCAGATGTCCTTCCAGGGCTTGACCCGGGTGGAGCCGAAATTGGACGCGCCGCTGTCTGGCTGCGGCAGGTTGGCCGGGTCCAGGCCGGCGGCGGCGATGCTGGCCTTCAGGTAGTTGCCGGGAATGCCGGTGAAGAACGGGGTATACAGGATGTCCGAGGCGCTGGCGTCCACGATGGCGGACTTGTAGCCTTCACTGGCGTTGGCTTCCTCGCTGGCGATGAAGCGCGTACCCATATAGGCGAAGTCCGCGCCCATGGCCTGCGCGGCCAGGATGTGCGCACCCGAGGTGATCGCGCCCGACAGGATCAGCGGGCCGTCATAGAAGCGGCGCACTTCGGACACCAGCGCGAAGGGGCTGAGCGTGCCCGCATGGCCGCCAGCGCCGGCGCACACCAGGATCAGGCCGTCCACGCCAGCTTCCAGCGCCTTTTCGGCGTGGCGGATGGTGGTCACGTCATGGAACACCTTGCCGCCCCAGTCATGGATGCCTTTGACCAGGTCGCCGGGGGCGCGCAGGCTGGTGATGATGAGCGGCACGCGGTGGCTGGCGCACACGGCCAGGTCCTGCTCCAGCCGGTCGTTGGACTGATGGATGATCTGGTTGACCGCAAACGGCGCCACCGTCGCGCCGGGGTTGGCCTCGCGGTGCGACGCCAGGCCGGCCTGGACTTCGTCCAGCCAGTCGGTCAGCAGGCTCTGCGGACGCGCGTTCAGCGCGGGGAACGACCCCACGATGCCGCTGGTGCACTGCGCCACCACCAGCTTGGGATTGGACACGATGAACATCGGGGCGCAGATGACCGGCAGGGACATCTGGCCGTACAAATCAGTCACGAGAGAGTGGGGCATGGCTTCGTCGCGGAAAAAGGTCACGGGAGAACTTGAACATCGGGACTTGAACACCGTTGGCGGGTGTGCCTATAATTACCTACCGACCGTCCGGTAATTAATTAATCCTTATTAAACGGCATGCGCTGAAGCGCTGTCAATGGAGGTACGCGAGTCCCTCCGGCAGCTGCGGCGCGGCCCCTGCAAAGGCTGCCATGGCGACCTCCGCCCCTCCCGCCCAGAAACGCGCCCGCGCCGGCCGGCCGCCCACCGTGGCGGCCCCGCGCGAACGCATCCTGGAAGAAGCCGCCAAGCTCTTCGCCCAAAGCGGCTACGACGGCAGTTCGGTATCCGACCTGGCCGGCGCGCTCGGCGTGTCCAAGGCGGCCATCTACCACTACTACACCACCAAGCAGGACATCTACGACGCCATCATCCTGGCCGTGCTCAGCGGCCTGACGCAGGCCGTCGCCCAGGATGTGGCGCGGGCGGAGGGCGCCACGGCCCGGCTGCGCGCCTTCATGGTGGGCCACGCGCGCTACTTCGAGCAGCACCACGCCGAATTCGTCACCATGCTGATCGGCTATTCCGGCATGGCCCTGACCGAACGCGAAGACGCCGCCCGGCTGCGCGACGGCTACGAGAAGCGCCTGCGCGAACTGATCGCGCAAGGCGTCGCCGCCGGCGAGTTCCGCGCGCTGGACGTGGCCGCCGCGGGCCGCGCCGTGCTGTCCATGCTGAACTGGATGGTGCGCTGGTACAAGCCCGGCCAGGGCGACAGCGCCGAAGCCATCGCCGCCGGCTATTTCGATCTATTGGTCGGAGGCATGCGCGCCTGAGGCGCGGCTGTCCCCGGCTTGCCCCGTATCTTCTTGAGACTCCCACCATGGCCCTCGATACCGAAACCCTGAACCTGTTGCTGGACGCCGTGCGCCGCTTCGTGCACGAACGCCTGATCCCCGCCGAAGACGAACTCGCCGAAAGCGGCCAGGTGCCGCCCGACATCGTCAACGAGATGCGCGACCTGGGCCTGTTCGGCCTGTCCATCTCGCCCGACCATGGCGGCCTGGGCCTCACCATGGAAGAGGAAGTGCGAGTGGTCTTCGAACTGGGGCAGACCTCGCCCGCGTTCCGTTCGCTGGCCGGCACCAACATCGGCATCGGCTCGCAGGCCATCGTGCTGGCCGGCACCGACGAGCAGCGCGCCCGCTACCTGCCCAAGCTGGCCAGCGGCGAATTGATCGGCTCGTTCGCGCTGACCGAACCCGACGCAGGTTCCGACGCAATGGCGCTGCGCCTGTCCGCGGTGCGCGACGGCGACAGCTATGTGCTCAACGGCACCAAGCGCTACATCACCAACGCGCCCATCGCCGGCCTGTTCTCTGTCATGGCCCGCACCGCGCCGGAACGTCGCGCCAATTCCATTTCGTGCTTCCTGGTCGAAGCAGGCACGCCGGGCCTGACCATCGGCAAGCCCGACAAGAAGATGGGCCAGGCCGGCGCCCTGACCAGCGACGTGGTGTTCGACAACTGCCGCGTCCCGGCCAGCGCGCTGCTGGGCGGCGAAGAGGGCAACGGTTTCCGCACCTCGATGCGGGTGCTGGACAAGGGCCGCCTGCATATCTCGGCGCTGTGCGTGGGCATCGCCGACCGCCTGCTGAGCGATGCCGTGAAGTACGCCATTGAGCGTAAGCAATTCGGCCAACCCATCGCCGAATTCCAGCTGATCCAGGCCATGATCGCCGACAGCCAGGCCGAACTCTACGCCGCGCGCTGCATGGTGCTGGACGCCGCCCGCATGCGCGACCGCGGCGAGAACACCACCATGCAGGCCGCTTGCTGCAAGCTGTACGCCACCGAAATGGTGGGCCGCGTGGCTGACCGTGCGGTGCAGATCCACGGCGGCGCCGGCTACATGTCGGAGTACGCGGTCGAGCGCTTCTACCGCGACGTGCGTCTGTTCCGCATCTTCGAAGGCACTTCGCAGATCCAGCAGCTGGTGATCGCCCGCGAAACCATCAAGGCGCATTCCTGAGCGCGGACCCGGCGCAAGAGGCTAATATCCTGCATGACTGACGGTGATCCGGCGCACGGCCCATGGCCGCGCCGGCATATGACGCGCCAGCGGCCGCGCGCCGCCGGCATGACGGAATTCCAGTCTGGCTTGCGCGCCGCCGCAAGCCGGACGTTTTCATTTCTCTTCTAGCGAAAAGACTAATGTCGCAACGTCCCGCTCCCCTTACCGGCATACGCGTGCTGGATCTCACCCGCGTCCTGGCGGGTCCCTGGTGCACCCAGAACCTCGCCGACCTCGGCGCCGAGGTCATCAAGATCGAACGCCCCGGCGCGGGCGACGACACGCGGGCTTGGGGGCCTCCGTACCTGAAGGACGAGGCGGGCAACGACACCACCGAAGCTGCCTATTACCTGTCCGCCAACCGCAACAAGCTGTCGGTGGCGCTGGACATCGCCTCGCCGCGCGGCGCCGAGCTGGTGCGCGAACTGGCGTTGCAAAGCGACATCCTGGTTGAAAACTTCAAGGTGGGCGGCCTGTCCAAGTACGGCCTGGACTACGAAAGCCTGAAGGAGCTCAACCCGCGCCTGATCTACTGCTCCATCACCGGCTTCGGCCAGACCGGCCCTTACGCCAGCCGCCCCGGCTATGACTTCATGATCCAGGGCATGGGCGGGCTGATGAGCATCACCGGCGAACGCGATGACCTGCCCGGCGGCGGGCCGCAGAAAGCGGGCGTGGCGGTGACCGACCTGATGACCGGCATGTACTCCACGGTGGGCATCCTGGCCGCGCTGCACGAGCGCTCGCGCAGCGGCCTGGGCCAGCACATCGACATGGCGCTGCTGGACTGCCAGGTCAGCATGCTGGCCAACCAGAACCTCAATTACATGACCTCGGGCGTGGCGCCCAAGCGCGCCGGCAATGCGCACCAGAATCTGGTGCCTTACCAGGTCTTCGCGGCCAGCGACGGCCACCTGATCGTGGCGGTCGGCAACGACAGCCAGTTCCGCAACTACTGCGGCGCGATCGGCCTGCCCGAGCTGTCGGCCGATCCGCGCTTTGCCACCAATCCGCAGCGCGTGAAGAACCGCGCCGAACTGGTGCCGCTCCTGGCCGAACGCATGGCCACCGGCGCGCGCGACCACTGGCTGGCCGCGCTGGAAGGCGTGGGCGTTCCCGCCGGCCCCATCAACACGCTGGACCAGGTCTACGAAGACCCGCAGGTCCTGGCGCGCGGCATGAAGCGCGAAATGCCGCATCCGACCGCGGGCACAGTGCCCATTGCCTCCAGCCCGCTGAAGTTTTCCGACAGCCCGGTCGAGTACCGTCGTCCGCCGCCCATGCTGGGCGAGCACACCGAACAGGTGCTGTCCGAGAAGCTGGGCCTGTCGGCCGAAGAAATCCTGGCGCTGGCGCAAAGCCGGGCCTGAACCCCATCCAATAAAGGCAGGAGAGTGTTGATGAAGGAGATTCAAACCATCGGCGTCGTCGGCGCCGGGGCCATGGGGCGCGGCATCGCGCAGATCGCGGCGCAGGCCGGGCTGCGCGTGCGCCTGTACGACACCAGCGCCGATGCCGTGGCGGCTGCGCGCGAATCGTTGCGCCAGACCTGGGACAAGCTGGCCCAGAAGGGCAAGCTGAGCGCGGCCGACGCGCAGGCCGCGCTGGAACGCGTGGAATCCGCCACCGCGCTGACCGACATGTCCAACTGCCAGCTGGTGGTGGAAGCCATCGTCGAACGCCTGGACGTCAAGCGTGACCTGTTTGCCGCGCTGGAAGGCGTGGTGGCCGAAGATTGCATCCTGGCGTCGAACACCTCGTCGCTGTCGATCACCGCCATCGCCGCCGCCTGCAAGCGGCCGCAGCGCGTGGCCGGCTACCACTTCTTCAACCCGGTCGCGCTGATGAAGGTGGTCGAAGTCATCGACGGCCTGCGCAGCGCGCCCGAAGTCGGCGACGCGCTGGCCGATCTGGCGCGCCGCATGGGCCACACGCCCGTGCGCGCCAAGGACATGCCGGGCTTCATCGTCAACCACGCTGGCCGCGGCATGAATACCGAAGGCCTGCGCGTGGCGCAGGAAGCCGTGGCGACCTTCGCCCAGGTCGACGCCGTGATGCGCGAACAGGCCGGTTTCCGCATGGGGCCGTTCGAACTGCTGGACCTGACGGCGCTGGACGTGTCGCACCCCGTCATGGAGTCCATCTACCGCCAGTTCTTCGACGAGCCGCGCTTCCGTCCTTCGCCCATCACCACCGTGCGCCTGGCGGGCGGGCTGATCGGCCGCAAGGCCGGCGAAGGTTTCTACGTCTACGCCGACGGCCAGAAGCAGGTGCCAGCCGAGCCGCCCGTGCCGGCGCTGCCCGAAAACCTGAAGGTCTGGGTCAGCCCCAAGCACGGTGAAGGCTACGCCCGCGCCGCTGCGCTGGTCGAAAAGCTGGGCGCCACGCTGGTGACCGGTTCCACGCCCGACGCCGACGCGCTCATCCTGGTCACGCCCTACGGCGAAGACGTCTCCACCACCGTTTCCGCGCAAGGCCTGAACGCGGCCCGCACGGTCGGCCTGGACACGCTCTACGCTTTCGACAGCGCCAAGCGCCGCACCATCATGGTGTCGCCCGCCACCGAAGCCAAGTGGCGCGACGCCGCGCACGCGCTGCTGGCTGCGGACGGCGTGCCCGTCACGGTGATCGAGGATTCGCCTGGCTTCATCGCCCAGCGCATCGTCGCCACCATCGTCAACATCGCCAGCGACATCGCGCAGCAGCAGATCGCCACGCCCAAGGACATCGACCTGGCGGTGACGCTGGGCCTGGGTTATCCGGTGGGCCCGCTGGCCCTGGGCGACAAGCTCGGCGCCGACCGCATCCTGGAAATCCTCAAGAGCATGCAGCGCGTGACCGGCGATCCACGCTATCGCCCCAGCCTGTGGCTGCAGCGCCGCGTGCAGCTGGGCATGTCGCTGACCAAGGCGGCTGGCGAAGAGTGACGCGATGAGCATGGCAGGCGCCGCCCTGGCATGCGAAAAAGCCCGCAAGACATCATGTCTTGCGGGCTTTTTTTCGCGACGCCGGCCGCCTCAGTTCGCCGGCTTGACCCCGATCAGGGACACCAGCGGCGTCCATAGCGCGATGTCGTCGCGGATGCGCCGGGCGAACTTCTCCTTTACTTCGCCTGCCCGCGGCTGGCTGCCGGACGCGTCGAATTTGCTGAGCACCTCCGGGTCGCGCAGCATGACCTGCACGGCGTCGGCCAGCCTGTCCACCACTTCGGCGGGCGTGCCAGGGGGCGCGAACAGGCCGTTCCAGGTTTCGATCTCGTGTCCGGAGATGGTGTCGGCGATGGCCGGCACGCCGGGCAACTGAGGCACGGGCTGGCGGCTGGACACGCCCAGGAAACGAATGCGGCCGCTGTCCTTGTACGGCAGGATTTCGGAGATGTTGGCCGAGTACAGATCGGTCGTGCCGCCCATGGTGTCGAGCAGGGCGGGCGCGCCGCCCCGGTAGCCGATCAGTGTCGCCTCGACACCCGCGCGCTTGAGAAACACCAGCACCGACATGTGCGACATCGACCCTTCGCCGCCGTGCGCGACGGTCAGCGCGCCCGGCTTGGCCCGGCCATACTCGATCAGTTGCGCCAGGCTCTGGAAACGCGAACTGGACGGCACCGTGAGCACCAGCGGATTGCTGGCGATGTTGGCGACCGGCACCAGATCGTTCAACGGGTCGTAACGCACATTGAACAAAAACCGCACCAGCGAAACCTGGCCGATGGAGCCCACCATCAGCGTGTTGCCGTCGTTGCGCGAGCGTATCAGCGCATCGGTGGCAATGGTGCCGCCTGCGCCGGCCTGGTTCTTCACGACGACCGATGAACCCAGGGTGCGGCGCAGCGAATCGGAGGTAATGCGCGCCACGTAGTCGGTATTGCCGCCAGGCGGATACGGCACGATCAACGTGATGGCGGTCCCATCCTGGGCGCGGACCAACGTGGGCAGCAGCAATGGCGCAGAAGCCAGCAGCCGCGAGAACTGACGACGATTCATGATGTTTTCCCCTTGTGTCGTAGTGATGCGCGGCCTGGGCTTCAGCGTACCGCGGCAGCCATCTGGCCGCCGCCCTTGGCGCCGACCACTTTACCGTCCGCGTACACCGTGGCGCCGCGCACCAGCGTGTGCACCGGCTTGCCCTTGAGGCGGCGGCCGGCATAGGGGCTCCAGCCCACCAGGCTGAGCACGTCCTCGTCACGCACCTCGTATTCCGTCTCCAGATCGACCAGCACCAGATCGGCGTCCAGGCCCGCGCGGATTTCACCCTTGCTGCGCAGTCGGAACAATTCCGCGGGCTTGGCCGAACATGCCTCGGCCACGCGCTCCAGGCTGATCTTGCCTTCCTGGGCCGCCGTCAGGAACATGCTCAGGTAGAACTGCGTCGATGGCGTGCCGGTATGGGCTTTCCAGCCATCGGTCCAGCCCACTTCCTTTTCTTCGCGCGTGTGCGGCGCATGGTCGGTGGCGATGATGTCGATCGTTCCGTCGTTCAGGCCTTCCCACAAGCCGGGCACGTTCTTCTCCGGCACCCAGTACGACAGCGCATACGAGCCCAGGCGCTGGATGGCCGACCATTCGCAACCCAGGAACAGGGCCCAGGGATTGATTTCGCAGGTGACCTTCTGGCCTGCCGCCTTGGCCTCGCGGATGAGCTGCACGCTGCCGGCGGTCTGGGTGTGCAGGATGTGCAGGTGGCAGCCGGCCGCCTTCTGCAGCCGCAGCAGCGTGGCAATGGCGGTTTCCCAGATCACGCCATCGTGGGCGGCGTAGGCGCGCGCATAGGCGAGAGCGTCGCGTTCGCCCCGGTCCCAGTAGGTCTGTTCGATCACGTCCATCAGGGCCTGGTCGTGGGGATGCACCATCAAGGGCACGTCCAGTTCGGCGCAGCGCTGCATGATGCGCAGCAGCTTGCCGTGATCATGCACGCCGATGCCGGGCATGTGCGGGTAGTCTCGGCCCGTGTCCACCACCATGAAGATCTTGAACGCGGCGATACCCGTGGCGGTCATGGCTTCCATTTCCGACTCTATCGTCGGCGCCGGGTTGAAGTTCCAGTCGACCACGGCATCGCTGCGGTAGATGGCGAACTGCTTTTCCAGCAGGTCCAGCGAGTTGGGCGGCGGATTGACGTTGGGCATGCCCACGCTGGTGGTAACGCCGCCAGCGGCGCATTGCTGCGTGGCGGTGAGGATGGTGTCCTTGTACTCGAACCCCTTCTGCGAGCCCTGGCGGTGGTGCGAGTGCATGTCGATCGCGCCCGGCAATACGGCCAGGCCGCTGGCGTCGATGACGTTGCGCGCCTCGGGTTCGCTGCCTGCCTCGTACAAGCCGGCGATCTTGCCGTCGCGGATGCCGATAGAGGCGCGCACCTGTCCCTGGGGAGTGACCACCAGGCCGTTCTTGATCAAAGTGTCCATGCTGTTTTCCTTGTGATGGGGAATGCCGAAACGATCAGGCCGCGCGGGCGGCAGGCGGGAGGGCGCGCTCGCGCACCGTGTCCCAGACCTGCATGACGTAGTCCTTGCTCAGGCCTTTGGTAATGAAAACCATGCGGGATTGCCGGTCCGCGTCCGGCCATTGCGGCAACTCGACAGGCGGATGGAACAGGCGCTGCACCGCTTGCAGCACGATGGGCCGTTCGTGGCCGGCTATGTGCAGGATGCCCTTGACGCGCAGCAGCTCGTCGGGATGCGCCATGACCAGCGCATCCAGCCAGGCGCTGACCTGGGACCAGTGCAGGGGGGCGGCGAAGTCCAGGCAGAAGCTGTCGATGCGCGCATGGTCATGCGCATGCGTGTGTTCATGGTGGTGCCCATGCCCATGCCCGTCCGCGTAGGGCGCGGCATTGAGCCATTGCCGCGCCTGCTCCGGGCGCACATCCACGTCATAGACGTCGGGTCCGTCCAGCACGGCGGCGTCCGGCCGGGCGGCGGGGTCGCAGACCAGGCGCGTGGCGCCGGGGTTGACTTGCGCAAGCGTGTCCACAAGCGCCGCGCCGCGCGCGCCCGGCAGGTCGGTCTTGGTGACGATCAAGGCATCGGCCACAGCCACCTGCTTGATGGCTTCCGGGTGTGCCGCCAGGGTGCCTGGCCCGTTGACGGCATCCACCACGGTCAGCACGCGGTTCAGGCGAAACGAGCGCGCCACCGGAAACGTCATCAAGGCCTGGATGACCGGCACCACGTCGGCCATGCCCGTGGTCTCGATCAGGACGCGGTCGAAGGCCGGAATCTGGCCAGCGCTGCGCTTGGCGCGCAAATCGCGCAGCGTCTCGACCAGATCGCCCTGCACGGTGCAGCACAGGCATCCCGTGCTCAGTTCGATGGTGTTGTCGTTACTGCTGGCGATCAGCGCGTGATCGATGCCGATCTCGCCAAACTCGTTGACGATGACCGCCGCATCGGCCAGCGCCGGATCGCGCAGCCAGTGATTCAGCAGAGTGGTCTTGCCGCTGCCCAGGAAGCCCGTCAGCAAGGTGACCGGGATGCGTGTTTCGGAGGTTCCATCGATTGCCATGATGCGCCTTTGCAAAAAACATTAAATTCGCAATCATTGCGATTAAATGGATTTTTGCATCCACTTGACGCTTTGGCAAGCCCCCCGCGATTTCGCGCCACAGCCTCGGGGCAGAGGGAGGGATGACGCTGCTAGAATCGCGGAGAAATTAAATTTCGCAATGGATGCGAAATTGCGGGCCGTAAAGGCGCAACAACAAAGAGAGGGCGACGTGGCGGGTGAAATCAGGACGCGCAACCGGATACTGCACATCCTGCAGCTCTATGACAGGAGCGCCGCATGGTCGGTGGAGGAAATCGCCGTTGAAATGGATGTGTCCGTCAGCTCGGCCTATCGCGACGTGCAGGAACTGGTGCGCGCGGATTTCCTGACCCCGGTGATGGGCGCGCGCTACGTGCTGGGGCCCACGTTTGCCCATTTCGACCTGCTGATGCGCCATGGCGACCCCTTGCTCAAGGTGGCGGAGCCGCTGATGCGGCGGCTGGTGGAGGCCACCACGCCCTCGTCGGCCTCGGTGCTCACGCGCAGCTACCAGGACAAGGTCATGTGCATCCACCAGGAAATCGGCGATCCGGCCGCGCGCGTGGGCCGCTACGAACGCGGCGCCACCATGCCGATGTTCCGCGGCGCCACCTCCAAAGTCATCCTGGCGCACCAGAGCCGCCGCGCCCTGGAGCGCATGTACCTGGCCCACGAAGAGGAAGTGCGCGCCATTTCGCACTGGAAGAGCCTGAAGGACCTGTGCCTGGAACTCGATGCCATCCGCGAGGCGGGCGTCGCCGTCAGCGATTCCGAGATCACGCCGGGGACCATAGGCATTGCAGCGCCGATTTTTCTGGAGCAACGCGTGGTGGCCGGGCTGAGCCTGATCGTGCGCGCCGAGCATTGCCGTCTCGAGCCGTTCCGCGCGGCGGTCATCGAGGCCGCCGGCCAGATCAGCAGCCAGTTGGCCGAGGTGGAAGGCGCCTGGGTGGCGCGCGCCTGAGCGCCAGCACAAGACTTCGCAATCGAGTCGCGCCCGTGGTCTGGCGCAAAGAAAAAGCCCCTTGATCAGATCAAGGGGCTTTATTCATCATGGGCCGCGAGCCTTACTTCACTTGGCCGCATCCACCATGTACTGCACCGCTGCGCGGATGTCGTCTTCCGAGGCGTTGGCCGCGCCGCCCTTCGGGGGCATCGGCGGCTTGCCTTGCATGGCGACCTTCACCATGGCGTCCATGCCGGTCTTGATGTAGGGCTCCCAGGCGGCCTTGTCGCCGAACTTGGGGGCGTTGGCCACGCCGGTGGCATGGCAGGCGAAACAGACGCTCTTGTACAGCTTTTCGCCAGCCGGATTGACTGCCGCTGCTTGCGGCGCGGCGGCTTGGGCTGCCGGAGCGGGAGCGGGAGCAGGCGTGGCGGCGGCCGGTGCCGGAGCTGCCGCAGCGGGGGCGGCAGCGGCGGGCGCTGCAGGCGCTGCGGCGGGAGCGGCAGCGGCTTCCTTCTTGTCGCCTTCCGCGGCCGGAGCGGCGGGTTCGGGCAGCGAAGCGCCCGACTTGTTGGCCATGTACACCACGGCGCGCGCGACTTCGTAGTCGGACAGCGTGGGGTTGCCACCCTTGGCGGGCATGCCGCCCTTGCCGTGCAGGGCCACGTTCATCATGGCGTCGTAGCCCGCGGTGATGAAGGGCGCCCAGGCGGCGTTATCGCCCACCTTGGGTGCGCCAGCCACGCCGGCGGTATGACAGGCCGTACAGACGGCGGCGAAGACCTGTTCGCCGGTCTTGAAGACCTTGGGGGCATTTGCATCGACCAGCTGGAAACCCGCGACCGGGGCAATGCGCTTGGCGACAGCTTCTTGGGACAGCGTGTCCGAACCCGCTCCTGTTTTGTTGCCCGACACCACCATGTTCACCAATAGGATGATGATGGCGATCGGGATCACGAAAGACAGGACGATCGTGACGATCAGTTGCTTCGGGGTCTTGATGGGGGAGGAGTGCTCTTCTATGTGTTCCTGCTCGTTGCTCATGACCAAATCCTGCTAACGGGTACCGGGGGCGCCTGGCGGCGGCAACAGAAAATCAGTACTGCACAAGTCGGCGGCATGAAGAGCCCGCCTTGCAAGCAAACGCTGGATTATATAACGGTGTCATAGACACGAGTCCAATGCAACCGACGGGGTTTTCGCTGAGTTTGCCGGAAGATTTGATCCCGTTCATGCAGTTCAGCGAAAACTGGGTACAATACCGCCTCCTTGCGCTGCGCCCGTAGTTCAATGGATAGAATGAGAGTTTCCGAAGCTCTTGATACAGGTTCGATTCCTGTCGGGCGCGCCACCAAATCCAAGACTAAGGAATGGCTTGGGTCCGCACTGGGCCTGAATGTGGCTGTTCCGATTCCGGTTCAGAAGGCCTGATTGGCCTCGCCCGAAGATGCCGCGCAGCAAGCCGCCGCATCGTGTCTCTCCCCTGGCTGATTTGCGATCTTGTCGATCCACTTCGAGTAGCGCTCGAAGAGCATCTTGACGTCTTGCGCCCATCTGCGTGGACGGATGCTTCAGGATATGCCACTTCAAGAACTGCGGTAGACACGAGGCTTGTCGCAGAAGGTTTTGGCTGACATATTGCATGTCCAGCAGCCGTTCAAGGCCAATCATGATGCAGAACCCTCCGCATCCGGGTGAAATTCTCCGGAACGATGTAATTGTTCCCTTGGGGCTATCGGTGACCGAGGCTGCCGACAGGCTGGCCATGTCGCGCGTGGCGCTTTCACGAGTTCTCAACGGCAAGGCGGGCATCAGCCCGGATCTTGCCGTCCGTCTGGAGCATGCCGGGGCCAGTACTGCCCAGGCTTGGGTCGCAATGCAGGCTAACTATGATCTGTGGCAGGCGCTACAGCATGAGCAGCCGCCCGTTAGGCCGTTGACTTCGACAGCAGCCGCGCAGTGATCCTGTCAATTTGATCGCCAAACAGGCCAGCCTCCTGCCGTCTCAGGTAGTAGTCTGCACATGCAGCCGGCTGGACTTGCAGCGGTGCAAGGCGCGGTAGTGCTCCAGCGCCCGCCCGTTGGCGCCATAGGCGATGGACTCGATGCGCAGCAAGGGTTCGGGATCTTTCATGCCCAGCAATTCGCAGGTCTGGGCGTCCGGTTGCACCGCGTCTATCCAACGTTCCGCGCGCACGATGCGCAGGCCGTACTGTCTGCGCAGCACGTCGTAGAGCGAACGGTTTTCCAGGCGGGTGCGGTGCAGGCCCGGCACCAGGTCCGCGGGCACGGCCGTTTCCACCAGCAACTGCAGTTCGCCGTCGACGCTGCGCAACCGCTTGAGCGCCACGACCTGGCTGTCTTCGGTCAGCCCTAGCGAACTGGCTTCGTGCGCCGTGGGGGCGCGGAGTTCCTGCAGCAGCACCTGGGTGCGTACCGTGCGGCCCTTGCGCTCCATTTCGTCCGAAAAGCCCAGCACGGTGGACACGAAGTCTTCGTCGCGCTCGCGCGCCGACACGAAGGCGCCCTGGCCGCGGATCTTGTAGATCAGGCCGTTGCGGACCAGGTCCGCCAGCGCTTCGCGCACGACGATGCGCGAAATGCCATATTGCTCGCCGAACTCGGCCTCGGTGGGCAGCTTGTCGCCCACGGCCAGTTCGCCTTGCAGGATCTTGCCGCGCACCACGTCGCGGAACTGTGTCCAGAGCGGGGCGCCGGCGCTGCGGTCCAATATGGCTTCGGTGGAGATGGGGCTGCTCATGTCGTCAAAGAGTTTGAAATCGAACCTGTAGCCAAGGCGGAATCGGCGGGCTCTGCCCAGGGCGCCTCGTCTGGAGGAAGTTGAACACAGTGCCGGTCCCGCAGCGTCGCGGTGCAGGCTCGTAACTCGTCTTGCCGGCGCGCCGGGCTCCAGCCCAGCTCGGCTGCGGCGATATCCGCCAGTTCCGCAAGCAGTGCCGGCGTGACATGGCCGCGAATGGCCAGCAAGGTGCGCCGGATCGCCAGGTCGGCCAGGTGCTGCACAGACGTTTCGCGGCACAGATAGCGGATCTCGGCCGTTGAATGATCTGGCGCGTGGCGCAAGGGCTTATCGCCCGCCGCGGCGAAATCCGCCGCCACGACGCCCGCCCGCGCACCATAGCGCATGAACAGTTCGGCGACGCGCCCGCGGTCCAGCGCGGTGGCGGCCTGAATGCTGTCCAGAAAGCGTTGCCGTCCCGCCGCATCGGCGGGCATGCCCGCGCCTCCACCGATCGCCACCTGCTCGGTCGACTGCCGCCGCGCGCGGCCCAGTTGCTGCAGCACCGCGTCGGCCGCCAGTTGCGCCAGCGAACGGAACGTCGTCCATTTTCCGCCGACCAGGCACACCATCGGCACCTCGCGGCGCGAGTTGGGCGGGTCGATCACCACCGCGTGGTCGCGCGATATCTGCCCGGGTTTGTCGGCATCCGACTGGGCCAGCGGCCTGACGCCCACGTAAGTGTAGACCACGTCCTTCCGGCTGAAGTCCAGGCGGGGAAACACCTCATGCAGTACATCGAGCAGGTAGTCGATCTCCGCCGGTTCGGTCGCGGCGAGGTCGGGATCATCCACCGGAATGTCGGTGGATCCCACCAGCACCCGGTCCAGGAACGGGTAGACGATGCACACCCGGCCGTCGGACGCCTCGAAGTACGCCATGCGTCCCTGGAGCGCGGTGCGCAGTGCGGGGTGATCCAGGATCAGGTGTGATCCTTTGGTGCCCATGACGCGCGAGCCGTCGCCTTCCAGGGCGCCAGCCGCGCGGTCCAGCCAGGCGCCCGTTGCGTTGACCACCGTGTCGGCAGTCACTTGCACGGATTCGCCGGTCAGCGCATCGCGCAGGGTAATGGCGCGGCCCTGGCAAGCCGTCACGCTGCAATAGTTCGACGCGACCGAGGCCGGGTGGCCGCGATGCGCATCGTCGATCAGCTCCAGCACCAGCCATTCCGGATGCCGTATCCAGGCGTCGTAATACGTGGCCGTCCAGCGCACCGCCGCGCCGAACAGCGCGCTGTCCGCCGCCGGCAGGCGCTCGATGCGATGTTCGGGCATGACGCGCTGGTTGCGGCCCAGCTTGTCATAGAGGCGCAAGCCCAGTCCCACCACGCACAGTCCCCGCGCGCCAGGCGAGGCGTTCAGGCCGGCAAAGCGCAGCATGCTGCCCCAAAGTCCGCCGAAGCGGCTGGATAGCGGCACCACGGTTTCCAGCGGCTGCACCAGATGCGCCGCATTGCGCAGCAGCAGATTGCGTTCGCGCGTGGCCTCCGCCACCAGGGAAAATGATCCGCTTTCCAGGTAGCGCAAGCCGCCGTGGATCATGCGCGATGGCGCGCTGCTGGCGCCGGCGGCCACATCGTCCTTGTCCACGATCAGGCAATCCACGCCCTGCAGCGACAGGTCGCGGAACACGCCAGCCCCGTTGATGCCCGCGCCTACGATCACCGTCGAAAAATGGCGTCCCGCCAACGAAGCCGGGCGCATGAAAGCGGATGTGCGAGGAGTCATCGCGCGGATCCCGCAAGATGGCCGAAAGCCGGGGCCATGCTGTCCACCAGGCCATGGAAGCTGGCGTAGAAATCGGCGTGCGCCTGCGCTTCGGTGGCCAAGGGTTCGACCCGTTCGCATGGGGCGGGCAGCAAGTCGGCGCCGCCAGGGTTCTGCGACAGCGCGGCATACAGCGCAGCGCCGCGCGCGCCGGTTTCGTCGTCGCCGCAGCGTTCCACGGCGTGGCCCAGAAAGCCCGCCAGCAGGCGCGCCAAACGCAAGTCCCGGGCGCCGCCGCCCAGCGCGGCGACCTTGTCTGGCACGCCCAGTCCAAGCGCCGCCAGGCGCTTCAGGTGCCGCGCGTGCAGCGCTACCACGGCGTCCACCACGGCACGCGCCATGTGCGCGCGGGTGTGATGGCCTTGCAGGCCGACGTAACCCGCGCAGGCTCCCGCCGGCCAGCTGCCGCCATTGATGAAGGGCAGAAAACGCAGACCGTCGGCGCCCAGGGGCACGCCCATCGCGCAATCCACCGCCGCGGCCGCATCCTGGAACTGCAAGGTGCGCGCCAGCCAGGCCACGTTCGCCATCGATGAGGGGCTGTTTTCCAGATAAAGCCTGCGGTCCGGATCGCCGAAGCTGACGATGGCGCCCACCTCCGGCTTCGGTTCGCGGGCCGGCGCCACCACGGCATTCACGCACCAGGTGCCGAGCACGGCCACGGCGTGCCCCTGGCGCTCCGCGTTCACCGCCTTCAGCGAGGCGAGCAGATCGATTGCGCCGAGCGCCACGGGCAGGCCGGCGGGCAAACCGAAAGCGGCCGCCTGGGCCGGCCGCAGCCGGCCGATCACGGCGCCGCTGGGCGCGATGGGCGCCAGCGCCGTGGCGGACAGGCCGGACAGGCCGGCGGCCTCGAAAGCCATCGTGGACCAAGTCCCCGTGTTGAGCGACAGCAGGCCGGCCGTGCTGGCGTCGCTGGCGTCCGTGACGATTTCGCCGGTCAACAGGAATCCCAGATAGTCCTTGGCGAACGCCAGGTGGCGGATGCGGCGGAGTTGAGCGGCGTCCGCGCCGTAGAGTTCTGCAGCGATCAGCGACGACTGTCCTGACCACGGCCGGCAGCCGACTTCGTCATACAGTGCGTCCCCCATGTTGCGGCCCAGCGCCCGGGCGCGCGCGGCGGCGCGCTGGTCAGTCGATGCCACCGCGCGGCCTTCCAGCAATTGGCCGCTTGCATCCAGCGCATACAGGCCGGCGCCATGGCCGGTGCAGCACAGCGCGCGCAGGTCGGCCAAGCGCGGACCCAACTGGGTTGCCACGCCTTGCAAGGCCCGCGCCAGCGCCGTCTGGATGGCGCCCGCGGGCAGTTCACAACCGCCTTGCGCCAGTTGCCGATAGGGCAGCGCGCCGCCCGATGCGGCCAGTGTGGTCCCGCTCCCGGCCTCGAAGGCAACTGCCTTCAAGCCCGTGGAGCCCATGTCTATGCCCAGGTAGATGTCTGTTTTCATGTCATAACATTGTCTACAGATATTTTCCGCAGAATAGCAGTGTTTCCCCTAGTAATCTAAAAAATCCGGCTGCAATATAGTTCGTCGATGTCATAACAACGATTCGACCAAAGCAAGGTTGAACAACAGGCACCGAGGGCTGCAGGGTTCTTGGAACGATGCGAAAAAAGGAGCGGAACATGAGACGAGATTTCTTGAAGACCGTAGCGGCGGCGGGCGCCGGCCTGGCGAGCGTCAACGCCTTTGCGCAGAACACCCCGCAAGCCCCCGGGCTGCGCGGCAACGCCAACGACGTCTACGTGATGAACGTGATGGTGTCCGGGGTGGAGTACTGGTTCCCTGTCTACGAAATGATGAAGCAGCTGGGCCATTCGCTCGGCGTGCGCACCCGCTATTCGGGCACGCCCGAGTACGACGTCAACAAGCAACTGGCCTCGTTCGAGCAGGAACTGGCGCGCAAGCCGGCCGGCATCCTGCTGCATCCCATGAACCCCGACCCCTTCATCGAACCCATCAACCGCGCCGCGGCCATGGGCATCCCGGTGGTGACCTTTGCGGCCGACTCGCCCAATTCCAAGCGCGTGTCCTTTGTCACGTCCGACAACGACCGCGAAGGCGCGCAGGCCGCCGACGCCATCGCGGCCTCGCTCAATGGCAAGGGCGAATACGCGGTGCTGGAAAACCCCGGCCAGGACAACCATGACCGCCGCGTCGCCGCCTTCATCAACCGCATGAAGACCCAGCATCCCGGCATGAAGCTGGTGGGCCGCGCGGCCAGCAACCAGGATCCGAACAAGGCCTACCAGGCCACGCTGAGCCTGGCGCAGGCCAACCCCGGCCTGGGCGCCCTGTTCATGCCTGAAGCCAACTCGGCGCTGGGCGCGGCGCAGGCCTCCATCGAGACCAAGAAGAACATCAAGGTCCTGTGCTGCGACGTGAACGCCAAGATCCTGGACATGATCAAGTCGGGCGAGGTCTTCGGCTCCGTCAACCCGAACCAGGGCGTGCAGGGCTATATGGGCATGATGCTGCTGTTCCTGGCGCGCAACCAGCAACTGATCGACCCGATGAATGACGCCAAGCGCAACGGCACCAACCCCATGGCCGTGCCGTTCCTGGACAACGGCCTGTCCATCGTCAGCAAGGCGAACGCCGACGACTTCTATTGGGACAAGTACCTGGCGCGTCGCGGCACCAAGGGCATCAACGAATGAAGGCGCCCGCAGCGCTGCTGGAACTGCAGGGCATCAGCAAGCAGTTCGGCGCGTCCAAAGCCCTGGCCGACGTGCGCTTCACGCTGCGCCGGGGCGAAATCCATGCCTTGTGCGGCGAGAACGGCGCTGGCAAGTCGACGCTGATGAAGATCATCGACGGCATCCACCAGCCCGACAGCGGCGACATCTACCTGGAAGGCGAGCGCGTGGTCATCAACGGGCCGGCCCATGCGATGCGCCTGGGCATCGGCCTGGTGCACCAGGAAATCTCGCTATGCGGCGATGCGACCGTGGCCGAGAACATCTTCATGCCCATGATCAGCGCGGGTGCACAGGCCTGGATGGACTATGCCGGCCTGCAAGAGCGCGCTGCGGCCGTGCTGCGGCGGCTGGGCCAGGACATCGACCCGGGCCTGCGGGTGGATGCGCTGGGCATATCGAGCCAGCAGCTGGTCGAGATTGCCCGCGCCTTGACGCTGGACTGCAAGGTGCTGATCCTGGACGAACCCACCGCAGCGTTGACGGAAGTGGAGTCCGTGGCGCTGTTCCGCGTCCTGCATGACCTCAAGGCCCAGGGCATCGGCATCGTCTACATCAGCCACCGCATGGCAGAGATCTTCGAGCACTGCGACCGCGTTACGGTACTGCGCGACGGCCGCGATGTGCACAGCGGCGATATTGCGGCGCTTTCTCCGGATGCGCTGGTGCGCTGCATGGTGGGGCGCGATCTGGGCAATTACTACCCGCCCCGGCAGGCGGCTGGCGATGCGCCGGCCGAGACCCTGCTGGAAGTGGAGGACCTTGCCGACGGCGCCGCAGTCCACGGCATTTCGTTCACGCTGCGCCGAGGCGAAATCCTGGGCATCTCCGGCCTGATGGGCGCGGGCCGCAGCGAACTGGCCGAAACCGTGTGCGGCCTGCGGCGCGCGCGGCGAGGCGCCGTGCGGCTGCGCGGCCAGCCCCTGCGGCTGCGCCGCTATGCCGACGCCCTGCGCCATGGTATTGCCTACCTGAGCGAAGACCGCAAGGCAGCCGGCCTGTTCCTGGACATGCCTATCGAACAGAACGTGTCTTCGATGGCGCTGCGCCGCATCAGCTCGCGCTTCGGCCTGCTCAAACGCACGGCGGAACGCAGCCTGGCCGTCGAGCTGGGCGCCCGGCTCAGGCTCAAGTCGGACGGCGTGGCGATCGACGCCAGCTGCCTGTCGGGCGGCAACCAGCAGAAGGTGGCCATCGCCAAACTGCTGGCGACCCGCCCTTCGGTGCTGCTGATGGACGAACCGACGCGCGGCGTGGACGTCGGCGCCAAATCCGAGATCCATCACCTGCTGCGCGACCTGGCCAACCAGGGCGTGGGCGTGGTGGTGATCTCGTCCGAGCTGCCGGAAATCATCGGCCTGTGCGACCGGGCCTTGGTGATACGCAATGGCAGGCTCGCCGGAGAGCTTGCGGCCAGCGAAATGACGGAAGAAAAATTGCTGCGGCTGGCCTCCGGCCTGTCCGCCGAGGAGGCGACATGACGAGCGACCTGAAAACCCAACCGGCGGCGCAAGCAGTCCTGATGCCTCCGGCCACCGGCCTGCCGACGGGGGCCCGCCCGGGACGCCGGCTGGGCAGCTTCCGCGAAGCGGGGCTGCTGCTGATCATTGCCGCGCTGTGCGCCGTCATGAGCTTCGCGTCGCCGCATTTCCTGACCTGGGAAAACGTGCGCGCCATGCTGCTGTCGTTTTCCATCGAAGGCATCGTGGTGGTCGGCATGACCATACTGGTCATCGTCGGCGGCATCGACTTGTCGGTGGGCTCGGTGGTCTGCCTGGCCATGGTCATCACCGGCAAGCTCTTCCTGATGGGACTGGACCCATGGACCGCCAGCCTGGCCGCGATCGCCGTCTGCACGATGGTGGGCGCGCTCATCGGCGGCTGCGTCACCCGCATCGGCCTCAGCCATTTCATCGCGTCGCTGGCGTTCATGGTGATCGTGCGCGGCCTGTGCCTGGCCATCACCCAGGGCACGCCGCAATCGCTGTTCTCCTTGCCGCCGCAGTTCAAGTTCATCGGGCAGGGATCCATCGCGGGCATACCCGCCGTCATCCTGATCTTCGCCGCCATCGTCGTCATCAGCGATTTCGCGTTGCGCCGCGCCGCTCTGTTGCGCAAGGTGTTCTACACCGGCAGCAATGAAAAGGCGGCGCTCTATGCCGGCATCCGCACCGGCCGCGTGAAGTTCTGGGTCACTGTGCTGTGCTCGACCTTGGCCGGCGTCGCAGGGGTGGTCTACACGGCCCGCTTCGGCGCTGCCACGCCCAACTTCGGCGTGGGCATGGAGCTCAACGTCATCGCGGCGGTGGTGATCGGGGGCGCCAGTCTCAAGGGCGGCTCGGGCACCGTGCTGGGCGCGGTGCTGGGCTTGGCCTTGCTGTCGGTCGTCACCAGCTCGCTCATCCTGCTGGACGTGTCGCCCTACTGGCAAGACGTCGTCAAGGGGCTGATCCTGCTGGCCGCGGTCACCGTCGACCATCTCATGAACGTCAAAAAGGTTTCACGATGAAGACAACAACACTGGGCGCGTCCGGCATCGCCTGCGAATCCGTCGGCCTGGGCACCTGGGCCATGGGCGGCTGGATGTGGGGGGGCGGGGACGATGCGGCTGCCGTTGCCGCCATCCAGGCGTCCCTGGACGCGGGCGTGCGGCTTATCGATACCGCGCCTGCCTATGGCCTGGGGCACGCCGAAAGCCTGGTCGGCCAGGCGCTCAAGGGGCGCCGCCAGCAGGCCGTCATCGCCACCAAGTGCGGGCTGGTCTGGCATACACGCCAAGGCGAGCATTTCTTCGACGAGGAAGGCCAGGCCGTGCACCGCCACCTGGGCCGCGCTTCCATCTTCCACGAAGTAGAGCAAAGCCTGGCGCGGCTGCAGACGGACTACATCGACCTCTACATCACGCATTGGCAGGACGCCGGCACGCCCGTCGCCGAGACCATGGACGCCTTGCTGGATCTGAAGCGGCACGGCAAGATCCGCGCCATCGGCGTCAGCAACGTGGATCCCGGCACTTTGGCCGAATACCTGCGCCATGGCCCGGTGGACGCCATTCAGGAACGCTACAGCCTGATCGACCGCGAGATCGAAGCCACGCTGATGCCGCTATGCCGCCGCCACAACGTCGGCATCCTCGGGTATTCCTCGTTGGCGCTCGGCCTGCTGGCCGGACCCATCGATCCGGGGCGCCGCTTTACCGGCGACGACCAGCGCGCCGACAACCCCCGTTTCAGCGTCGCTAATCGCAGCCGGCTGCAAGGCTTCTTCGCGGAACTGGAACCGCTGTGCCAGCGGCTGGACTGCTCGGCTTCGCAACTGATGATCGCCTGGACCACGCGCCCAGGCGGGGTCACCGTGGCGCTATGCGGCGCCCGCACGCCGCAGCAGGCCAGGCAGAACGCCGGCGCTGCCGCGCTGGAACTTACGCCTGAAGACATTGCCGCCATCGACCTGGCAGCCGGGCGTCATCTGCAAACACTGGATTGAACAAGGAATCCCCATGCTGCACAGAAAAGAAGCGCGCCTGAACCGCCTGCTGAACGGCGGCCGCTGCCTGGACATCGCCGTCGACCACGGCGTCTGCAATGAACCCAGCTTCCTGTCCGGACTGGAGGACATGCCGGCCGTGATGGAACAACTGGCCGCCGCGCGCCCCGACGCCATCCAGCTGAACTATGGCCAGGCCGACCTGCTCCAGCAACGCCCCGGCCGCGACAAACCCGCGCTGGTCATGCGGCTGGACATGGGCAATCCCTACAACGCCACGACCCACCGCGTCATGTGGGCCGTGCTGCAGAACGAGCAGGACCCGGTGCTGCCTGCGGTCCAGATGGACGCGGCCTGCGTGGTGGTCAACCTGTTCATGCTGCCGGACGAGCCCGACCTGTTCCGCCAGTGCGTCGCCAACATCGCGCGGGTACGCGCGGACTGCGACCGCTATGGCATGCCGCTGATGATCGAACCCCTGGTCATGGCGCCGCATTCCGCGCGCGGCGGCTATATGGTCGATGGCGACGCGGAGAAGATCGTCACGCTGGTCAGGCTGGCGCGCGAAATGGGCGCCGACATCGTCAAGGCCGACCCCACGACCGCCACGCGCGATTTCCACCGCGTGGTGCAGGCGGCGCGCTGCCCGGTGCTGGTGCGCGGCGGCGGCCGGGAGGACCTGCGGCAGGTCTTCGAGCGGTCGCGCGAGTTGCTCGATGAAGGGGCGGTGGGGCTGGTGTATGGCCGCAATGTCTACCAACACGCCGATCCGTCATCGGTGGTGCGGGCGCTGATGGCCATGATCCATGATGACGCCAGCGCCGGACAGGCATGGGACATCTACGAGGCAGGCGGCCGACAGGATGCAAGGCTCATCGGCCGAAGTTCCTGACACCTCAGCCAGATCCTAATGCTCTTCCTTCGCATGGTTGATCGTGTATTTGGGGATGGCGACGGTAAGGTCCTCTTCCGCGACGATCGCCTGGCAGCTCAGGCGGGATTGGGCTTCCAGCCCCCAGGCGCGGTCGAGCAGGTCGTCCTCGGACTCGTTCGCTTCGTTCAAGGATTCGAAACCCTTGCGCACGATGCAGTGGCAGGTGGTGCAGGCGGCGCTCATGTCGCATGCATGTTCTATTTCAATGCCGTTGGCCAGCAGGGCCTCGCAAATTGTGGTGCCAGCCCGCACCTCCAGCTCGGCGCCTTCGGGCGCAAGCTCGGCATGCGGGAGTACGGTGATTTTTGGCATATGGAATTCCTGTTCGTGGATGTCTCTCTGTTCAAGGGAAAGCGCAGTGGCGTGAGAGAAGCCTGGGGCTTACCACCGTTGGAATGTCAATGCCGAACGAAAATCGCGCAGCGCCTGCGGAAATCCGCACGATGGGTCTAAAATCCGCACACGTTTCGATCCGCCCCTGCGCAAGCGGCAGGTCCCTCGCACGTAACATCCCCACGCCATTGCAGCCAACCATCGGTCAGACTTCCGCTTCCACGCCGCCAAGTTCGTCCTATGCCGCCCGCATCCATCAGGTGCAGGTCGACGCATTGCGCCGAAGCTTTCCGTTCGCCCTGGCCGGGTCGCTGATCAGCGCCTGTTTTTCCGCATTCGCCTTGGTCGGCGTGCTGCCCCACCACGAGATCCTGCTGTGGCTGGGCGCCACGTTGGCCGTGGGCGTGCTGCGCTGGGCCGCCGTGGTGGCGTACGACCGCCATCGCGCCGACCCGTCAGCGGCGCAGCGCTGGGTGCGCCGCATGCTGGCCGGGAATCTGTGCTCCGGCATCCTGTGGGGACTGCCCCTGGCCTACTGGACGTTTTTCGTCCCGCTGGAGTACCAGCTGTTCTTCATCGTCATCCTGTTCGGACTGGGTACGGGCGCCATCTATTCGAACTACATGATGCTGCCGGTGATGTACGCGTTCGAAGTGCCGGCTTTCGCGCCGATGTTCATCGCGCTGGCGGCGCAGCCTTCCGCCATCCATCTGGCGCTGGTGACGGGCGGCCTGGCATATCTGGTCGCGACCCTGGCGTTCATCCATCGCATGAACCGCACCCACCTGGACGCGTTGCGGCTGGGTTATGAAAACCTGGCGCTGCTGGAACAGGTGCGCCAGGAGAAGATAGCGGCCGAACGCAGCGATCTGGAGAAGTCCCGCTTTCTTGCTGCGGCCAGCCACGACCTGCGCCAGCCCGTGCATGCGGTGAACTTGTTCCTGGGCTTGCTGGCGAACGAACCCCTGTCCCGGCACGGGCGCTATCTGGTCGACAACATCACCAGCGCGCTGTCGGCGATGGGCCATCTGTTCGACGCGCTGTTGAATCTGTCGCGGCTGGACGCCGGCGTCATCGAACCTCGTTTCGAGACGTTCAGGATGCAGCCGCTGCTGGACCAGCTCAAGGCCGAATACGCGCCGCAGGCCAGCGAGAAGGGGATACGGCTGCGGGTGCGCGCGTGCGCGGCCAGCGTGCGTTCGGATCCCGTGCTGCTGGAGCGCATGCTGCGCAATCTGATCAGCAATGCCATCGTGCACTCCGACGGCGGCCGCGTCCTGGTGGGCTGCCGCAGGCGCGGAAGCCGATTGCGCATCGAGGTCTGGGACAACGGCCCGGGGATTCCCAAGGCCGAGCAGGAGCGCGTCTTCTGGGAGTTCCATCAACTGGCCAATCCCGAGCGCGACCGCAGCAAGGGCCTGGGCTTGGGCCTGGCCATCGTGCGCCGCACCGCCAGGCTGCTGGCCCACGAACTGGCGCTGCGCTCGGAAGAAGGCCGCAGCACGGTGTTCGCGGTCACGGCGCCGCTGTCGGATCCGGCCGCGGCAGGCCTTTCGATCACGGATGCCAATGTGGGACTGCCCCGGGCGCCTGCAAGTGAAGACAGCCTGCGCGGCAAGCTGGCGCTGCTGGTGGACGACGACGCGCAGAACCTGGCGGGCCTGTCGATGCTGTTCGAAAGCTGGGGCTGCCGCGTCATCGCCGCGACCAGCGGCAATGCGCTGTTCGAGCGCGTGCTGCCGCTGGCCGAAACGCCGGCCCTGATCGTCACGGATTACCGGCTGCGCGAACACGAGACCGGCATTCACGTAATCGAAAGGCTGCGCGAGGAATACAACGATCCCGATCTGCCTGCCTTGCTGGTCAGCGGCGATACCGATCCGGCGCGCCTGACCGAGGCCGCCGCGCGCGGCGTGCCGCTCTTGCACAAGCCCGTGCAAGTCCAGGCTTTGCGCGAGCACGTGACGGGCCTGCTGCATGCCAGGGAAGCAGCGCCCCTTCCCGGAGATGCCGAATGACGGCAGTGTTATTGGTCGACGACCACGCCATGTTCCGCGAAGCGCTGGTGATGGCGCTGGGCCAGGGCGTGGCCGGCCTGGAGATCCATCCCGCGGCCAGCGGCCAGGAAGCGCTGGAGATACTGGATCGGCATACGGCGATCCAGCACGTCATCATGGATTTCTACCTGCCCGACATGGCTGGCGCCGACTTGCTCAAACGCTTGCGTCAGCGCCGGTCGAAGTTGCGCATCCTGGTGCTGTCGGCCTCGCAAGATCCCGAGGACATGCGCCGGGCGCTGGAGGCCGGCGCGCAGGGCTTCCTGAACAAGTCCGCCAGCTGCCAGGAGCTGGCCGCCGCGCTGGAAGCGGTCAACGAGGCGGCGCCGCCGCAGCGCCGCGCGCTGTCCGCAGGCGACCAGGACGAAGCAGCCTTGCTGCGCGCGCTGACGCCTCGCCAGGTCGAGGTGCTATGCCTGATGTGCGACGGACTGCGCAACAAGGAAATCTCGGAACGGCTGAACATGACCGAGAAGACCGTCAAGACGCATGTGTCGGCCATTCTGGGCACCCTGGGCGTGCTCAATCGTACGCAGGCGACGCTAGTGGCGCGGCGCGGCGGCGTGTTCGGGAAGCCGGCATAGGCGGCTGCCCGCTGTCGCTGGCCACCTTGCCGGCTACCAGCGAGATCTCGCGTCCGGCCGTCGCAATCGTGTCGGGGCGATGCGCCACGATCACGCGCGTCATGTCGAGCCTGGCGATTGCCGTGTTGACGATCCGTTCGCGTTCGAGGTCCAGATGGCTGGTAGCCTCGTCCAGGAACAGGATGGCGGGTTGCTTGTACAGCGCCCGCGCCAGCAGCACCCGCTGTTTCTGGCCGCCAGACAGCACCGTGCCCATGTCTCCCACCAGCGTGTTGTACCCCATGGGCATGGCGCAGATGTCGTCGTGGATGGCGGCGATCTCGGCGCAGTGGCTGGCGCGGTCAGGGTCGTATTGGGAATCGAAGAAGCTGATGTTCTCGCCGATGGACCCGGCGAACAGGACGTCGTCCTGCATCACCGTGCCGGCGATGCGCCGCAGGGAGGCCGCACCCGCTCCGCGCGCTGGCACGCCATCGATGAGCACTTCGCCGTCGGTCGGCGCAAGAATGCCCAGCAGGATGTTGATCAAGGTGGTCTTGCCGCCACCGGAAGGACCGGTGATCGCGACCGATTCGCCAGCCTCGATTCTGAAGCTGACGTCGTCCAGCACGTACGGTTCCTGCGGTCCATACCGGAAGCGCAGATTGCGGACTTCTATTACCGGTGAGCGTGCGTGCTCCTCCTGCACGGGCAATCTTTCGTCGGTCGGCTCGGGTGTTTCGCGCACGATGTCGGCCAGGCGTTCGCCTTGCAACCGCAACATCTTCACCTCCACCAGCTTGTCCAGCAGCGCCGCCACGCGCTGGTCGAAGAGGGTCTTGTAGACGATGAACGCGAGCAGCGCGCCCACTGTGAACTGGCCGTCCAGCACCAGTCTTGCGCCCAGCCACAGTATCCCGATGGAGGACAGGCCGAACAGCAGGCCGTTGAACGTGCGGAAGAACAGCGTCCACTTCTGTACGCGCAGATCCGCGTTGATCTCGTTGACCAGCAGCGACAACCAGCGGGAACGCCGGTCGTCCTGATGCTGGTACAGCTTGATCGCCTTGACGCCTCGCACGGTTTCCAGGAAATGCGATTGCTCCTTCGCGGCGTGTACGATGCGCTCCTCTGTCGCGTAGTGCAGCGGTGCATAGCCGAACCAGCGGGCCAGTCCGTACAACGCCATGGCGCCCACCGCGATCCATGCCAGGGGCGGGCTGTACAGGAACATCAGCACCAGCGTGATCAGCATGACCAGGCCGTCCAGCACCGCCTCCAGAAATGAGGTCGTCACGGTGCGCTGTATGGCGTCGATGGCGCCGAAGCGCGACACCACGTCGCCCAAATGCCGCTTCTCGAAATACGCCACTGGCAGGCGTAGCAGATGCGTGAAGACGTTGGTGCGCCATTGCAGGTTCAGCGTCGTACCCATGACCATCAGCATCCAGCTGCGCGCCACCGAAGTCAGCTGCTTCATGATCATCAGCAGTCCGAAGGCCAGCGCCAGCGTGGTCAGCAGGTCGCGGTCGCCGGTGTTCAGCACGTGGTCCACCACCCATTGCAGGAAGAACGGCTGGACCACGGTGAGGATTTCCAGCGCCAGTGCCAGCAGCAGCACTTGCGAGAACGCGCCGCCCAGGCCGGAAACCCTGCCGGTCAACTCGCGCAGCCGCACGCGCCTGTTGTCCCGGGCTTCCTGGAAATCGGGCGTGGGCCAGAGTTCCAGCGCGACGCCGGTGAAAGACGCGGACAGCTCGCCGATGGAGCATTTGCGGGTTCCAGACGCGGGGTCGATCAGCGTGGCCGAGCGCCCGTTGATGGCGGTCAGCACCACGAAGTGATTGAATTCCCAGTGCAGGATGCAGGGCAGCTTCAGTTTGCCCAAGGCGCCCAGGCTGACCTTGACTGGCCGCGACGCCAGCCCCAACTGGCTGGCGACGTGGATCAAGGTGGCCAGCGTCGCGCCCTTGAGCGACACTGGAAAGCGGCCGCGCAGGGTGGCCAGGCTTTGCTCATGGCCGTGATAGCCCGCGATCATGCCCACGCAGGCCAGGCCGCATTCGGCGGCTTCGGTCTGCAGCAGCCTGGGCACGCGCCGTTTGACCCCCAGCGTCAGGCGTTCGAGCATGTTCATAGTTTCCCCGACAGGCGGTAGGCGGGGTCGAACGCCCACTGGTACAGGCGGCGCGTCTGCTGCAGGATGTCCGCCTCCAGCCGCATGCCGGGCCGCAGCGTCAGCGTTTGGCCCTGCGGTCCGCGGGCGGGCGTATCCAGCGCCACCGTGATCCGGTACAGGTCCTCGTGGGGGGCGCCGTTGGCGGCGGCTTCATTCAGTTGCCATTCGGGCAGGGCGCTGCGCGTCACCGTCTGCACGACGCCGGCCTGCTGTCCGAAGGTTTGATACGGATACGCCGCAAAGCGCATGAGCACCCTGTCGCCGGGCGCGACGAAGCCCACCGCGCGGCTAGGCGTTAGTAGTTCGGCCTGTAGCCGGGCGCCGTCGGGCACGATGGTGGCGAGCGGCCGCTTGTTGTCCACGGTCTGGCCCGCGGCGGCGGTTACGGCGGTGGCGACGCCAGCCTGGGGCGCGGTGATGACGACGCGTCGCTTGGCCTCGCTGCGGCTGAGCTCCACGGCAATGTCGGCCATGTCCCGGTCCAGCTGGGCCAGCTGGTTCTGTTGCCGTAACGCCAGGTCTGCCAGCGCGGCCTGGCGGTTGGACAGGTCCATGGCCAGGCCGATGCGGTCGCGCAGGAGCGCTTGCAGCTGATTGCGCTGTTCCAGCAGTTCGGCGCGTTTCTGGT
This sequence comes from Achromobacter sp. K91, assembly GCF_003576205.1. Taxonomy (NCBI): domain Bacteria; kingdom Pseudomonadati; phylum Pseudomonadota; class Betaproteobacteria; order Burkholderiales; family Alcaligenaceae; genus Achromobacter; species Achromobacter sp. K91. Next base: position 86,192 of record NZ_QWFB01000086.1, read on the forward strand.
CGGCCTCCTCGGCGGACAGATAGCCTTTTTCCATCAGGCCGTGATAGCGGCGGGCGCTGTCTTCGGCCAACTTGACGCGGGCGCGCTGTCCCTCGATCTGGCTGTCCATTGCGGCCAGCTGCGCCTTCAGGCTGGCGATCGCCGCGGCCTGGTTGTCATGTTCGCCCTGCTGCAGCAATAGCGTCTTCTGGCGCGCCAGCCGCAGGCTTTCCTCGCGTTGCCGGATCTGGCCGCTGATCGCCTCCTGGGTGTCACCCAAGGCGCTTTGCTGATCGCCGGAGACCACGTAGAGCACCTCGCCCGCCGCGACGTGCTGGCCTTCCTGGACCCGGCGCTCGAGCACGATGCCGGACTGTGGCACGTAAAGCTTGACCAGCCCGGTGTCGGGCGCCAGCTGGCCGCTCACGGTCGCGCGCTTGGTGTACGAGCCGAACGCAAGAAACAGGCAGACGGCCAGCACGAAGCCCGCCAGCACGGCGGTGACCAATGCGAACGACACGGGCCGGATCAGGACGATATCGCCCAGCCCGACGGAGCGTTGCGCGGCAAGCGCCTGTTTGCGATAGAGCGTCACGGCGTGGGAAGCAACCCAGGAAAACGTGGTGAGTAAAAGCCGGTCGGCATGAAAAAAAAGCCGCGGCGGGCGCGCCGCCGCGCCATGAAATCGGATGCCTTTCGGGGCATTCGTCCGATGCGGCCAGAATCCTTACTGACTACCGCGGCATGTAAAGCGTCTTGCCGCCGGGCCAGCCGTCTTTCTGGGGGGCAACGTTGATAATCGTACGGTTTGGCCCCCAGCCGCCACTGACCGCCTGGGTTTCCTCGGCGCTCAAGGGCTGGATCTGCTGTTCTGCGTCGTCCCGCTGATCGGGCTGTTCGACCTTTTCCATTTTTATCTCCTGCTGCATGCTGACGAAGGGAAACCGCGCCAGCGTCGGCCGAGCAAGCCCGGGAACGGATTCCGGCCGCGCCTGCACTGCAGACGGGAAGCCAGAGTCCCAAACATAGGCATGCTCCGGCCGGACAGTAGCAGTGCACTGGTGCGGACGCATCGGTCTTTAGTCGTAGATGGCGGCCCCTTGATAACGATTGCCGCTACCGCCGCCATGTGCTGGGCCAGAAGCCGGGAATGCCGCCTGCTGCATACCGGAAAGGGCCGCCGACGACGTCGGGGCGAGCGCCGCAAACATGCGGAGCAACCGCACATAGGAGAGGTCGCTATGAAGTTCACCAAGGAAACCAAGGCACGCGCGCAGGGCGACGCCATACTTTTCGAGCTGGAAACGGGGGGCGTTACCCGTCCCTTCGAAATATCCGGAGACGTGCTCCGGCGCCGGTTCGGCGCAAAGGATGACAGCGCTCCAGAGCTTCTGCAGGCGTTTGAAGGCGCTGCCGAGGCTTTGCGGGATGTCGCACACCGCGCACAGTGGGTGCCTTCCGAGGACCGGATCGAGCTCGGGGCCGGCGATTTCGAGGAGCGTTGAGGGAATCCGCCGCGGCAAGCGCCTTCGCTTTGCGGGAATGCTGCGTGCTGACACGGAAGTGTGCATGACACACATATGGCGGGCGGCACGCACGGCGTTCTTTGCGCCGCACAGCGCCGCTGCCGCGCCGCGGTGCGTAAAGGAGCAGCGATGAGTCCTACTGAAGAAACCCGCCCGCCGCAGGGCGAAAGAGGGGAAGCGCAGACGGTGCGCACGCCGCGGGGAAAGCGCGGCCCGTGGCAGCTGCTGGCGTTTTGGGCATTTGTCGTCGCTATCCTGTTCCTGGTCGGCGTGGTGTCCCGCTGGCTTCAATAGCAGGCTGGCCTTGCTGGAAGTTCCGCCTAGAGCCCGCCCGGGCGTTCGCCGACGCGTGCGCCCATCACCATCTCCGTCACCCAGTTGACCAGGATCGAGGTATACGCGCGTTGCGCCGGCTTTTCCGTCAGCGCGTGATCGGCGCCGTCGAGGATCCGGTGGGTCAATGAGTGCGAGCGACGAAAGGCCGAGCGGTAGCTCATGATGGTGGAGTGCGGGATGTAGATGTCTTCCTCCGCTTCCACCAGCAGTACGTCACCGGCGAACTCGGTGCAAGCCTTCAACGCACGGTTCTCCTCGGCCGGCACATAGGCGCTGCGGTAGGCGCGCAATGTCTCGCGGTTGAGCTGGTTCTTGGGCACCAGCCATTCGTCGTCGCGGTACAGGGCCGGCACATGCAGCGCCAGCCAGCGCACCCGGCGCAGGGTGCAGAGCAGGGCGGCCAGATAGCCGCCGTAGCTGCTGCCCACAACGGCGATCGAACCGGAGTCCAGCGAAGGGTGGAGCGACAATCTGTCGTAGGCCGCCACCACGTCGCGCAGATTGTCTTCACGGGTCACCCGTAGTTGCTGGGAGCGCGTGCCCGCGTGGCCGCGCAGGTCAAAAGTCAGGCAGACACAACCCAGCGCTGCGATGCCCTTGGCGCGGGACAGGTCGAAGTCCTGGCTGCCACCCCAGCCGTGGATGAACAGCACGCCGGGCACCTTGTCTTGTGGCGTGAGAAAGGTCGCCTCCAGCGATACGTCGTCCACCTCCAGGGCGGTCGGGGTGCTAAGCGCTGCCATCTTCGGCCTCCACGATGCCCCCGGACTTGCTGATTTGCCCGACGGCGCTGTCGACTCCGTGGAACACCAGGCGTTGCGCAATAGGCACGGGTTCGCCCGCGCCGTAACGTTCGCGGGTTTCGGCGCGCACTTCCTGCAATGCGGGCGACAGCGCGAAGGCCTGCATGGCGGCAAGTTCGGCCAGGCTGGCGCCGCCAGCGCGCCAGGACTGCTCCAGCACGCCGGCGCGTATGCTGCCATCCGCTGCGCGTCCGACCGCCACGTCATAGTTGCGCCGCGAGGCGATCAATTGCGGATAGGCTGCCCAGGCCGCCGCGTCATAGCGGCACGCCAGATCGATGGCGCGCCGCTCGTCCGCGTGAAGATCCAGGGCGCGCAGGGCGTCGAAGCCGCCGCGCGCCACGTGGAGTTCAGAACCGCCATATACCTGGCAGCCTTCGTTGTCGTTGGTCAGAGACTGCGTGCCGACGTAGGCGATTTCCATCTCGCCCACTTTCGACCAGCCTACGCTATAGGTTTCGACTTCCTCGAGGTCTTCTTCCAGCACCAGGCCCAGGCGCTCCGTCAAGCGCGGGGATTGCTCCGCCAGCGCGGCCCGCAGCCCTTGCTGGTCCTTGGCCACGATCTGTCCGCGCCCGGCGGTAGCATCCGTCGGCTTCACGCGCACCGCGCCGTGTTCGAGCAGGCGTAGTCCCGCGGCCAGGGCGTCGTCGTGGCAAAAGGCGGTATAGCCTTCCAGCACGGCGTCGCCCAGCATGTCCGCCAGCGTCACGGACCAGCCCGCGGGGCGGCGTGCCCGCGGCCCCACCAGGCCGTGGCTGATGGATTTGGTGGCCACGAACGCGTGCGGCGCCACGCCGCCGTAGAGGTCTGTCTCACTGAGGATGCCCAACACGGCGGCGCGTCTGGCGCCTATGATGGTGCGATCAGGCACGTAATAGGGAGCAGCCCCGCCGCAGTGGCGGCTGGGTCGGAAGCCGGGTGCGTAGCGCCTGCCCAGCAGCGCGGCGAGGCGGGCTGCCTGGGCGTCCAGCGAAGCTACTTCGTGTTCGGAGGCCTGAGCGCGCCGGGGGAAGGCCGCCACGATACCCTCCGAGCGGGGATCGGGTTTTGATGTCATGGCAGGCTGCCCAGCAAGCGCCGTGCCTGCTCGGGAATGCCGGTCCGCAAAGCTGGCGGCGCCGCGGTGGGGCGGGGGCGGAACTCCGGGCATGGGAGTTGCTGCTATGCGTTTCCCTCCGCGTGCACATCACCTAGGAGAAATTCTCATGGCCACGCGAACCATCTGGAAGGGCGCGATCACCTTCGGCCTGGTCCACATCCCCGTGGGCTTGCATACCGCCACGACGGAATCGGGCGTGGATTTCGATTGGCTGGACCGCCGGTCGATGGACCCCGTCGGCTACAAGCGCATCAACAAGCGCACGGGCAAGGAGATCGAATCCAAGGACATCGTCAAAGGGGTCGAATACGAGGACGGCCAGTACGTCATCATCTCCCCCGAGGAGATCGCGGAGGCCTATCCGCGCACGACGCAAACCATCGAAATCCAGCAATTTGTCGAATCGGCCGAAGTCTCGTTCGTCTACCTGGAGCGGCCGTATTACATCGCCCCGATCAACAAGGGGCAGAAGGTGTACGCGCTGCTGCGCGACACGCTGGTGAAAAGCGGCAAGATAGGCATCGCCAAGGTCGTGATCCAGACCAAGCAGCATCTGGCGGCATTGATTCCCATGGGAGACGCGCTGGTCCTGAATCTGATGCGTTGGGGCGACGAGGTGAAGTCCGTGGAGGGACTGGATCTGCCCAAGGCAGGCGCCAAGAGCATGTCGCCCAGCGCGTCCGAATTGAAGATGGCCAAGATGCTGGTGGACGAAATGTCGGCAGAGTGGGATCCGGCCGAGTACCAGGACGAATTCAAGGCGGCCATCATGGGGCTGGTGGAACAAAAGGCCCAGGCAGGCAAGACCGAAACCGTGATCGCGCCGCAGGAGGAAGCGCCTGCGTATGCGGATAACGTGATCGATCTGACGGACCTGTTGCAGCGCAGCTTGCGCGGCGGCGCGTCCAAGGGGCGCGCCAAGGCCGAGGCCAAGCCCGCCAAGAAAGCCGCGCCGCGTAGTTCCGCTGTGAAAAAGGCGCCTGCGAAGAAGGCCGCCAAGAGCGCCAGGCAGGCGAAAAAGGCGGCCTGAAAATGGCGGACAGCCTGAAGAAATACCGCGAGAAGCGCAATTTCGCCGTCACGCCGGAACCGGCGGAAGGCGGTGAATCAGGCGGCGCAGACCTGGTGTTCGTCATACAAAAGCACTGGGCCAGCCGCCTGCACTATGACTTCCGCCTGGAGCTGGATGGCGCGATGAAAAGCTGGGCGGTGCCGAAAGGGCCGTCGTTCGATCCCTCCGTCAAGCGCATGGCGGTGCAGGTCGAAGACCATCCCATCGCGTACAACCAGTTCGAAGGCACCATCCCCGAGGGGCAGTACGGGGCCGGCAAGGTGATCATCTGGGACGAGGGGCGCTGGACGCCTATAGGCGATCCGCGCAAGGGATACAAGACAGGCCATCTGAAGTTCACGCTCGACGGCGTGAAGCTGCGCGGGCGCTGGGCGCTGATCCGCATGAAGGGGAAAGAGAGCGATCGCCAGCCGCCCTGGCTGCTGATCAAGGAAAACGACGAGTACGCGCGGCCAGACCAGGATTTCAGCGTCGTGGATGAGATGCCGGACAGCGTGGTGCCGCTGCGCACGAAGAAGAAGGCGGCTGCGCGCAGCAAACCGCAAGCCCGCGCCGTGAATGCAACAGAATCCACCGCGGCCTTGCCGGGCAAGGCCGCTCCCCTGCCCGTGTCGCTCAAGCCTCAGCTGGCCACCCTGGTCGACGGCGTGCCGAGGGGCGCGGACGACTGGTCCTATGAAATGAAGTTCGACGGCTACCGGATCCTGGCCAGGCTGGATGGCGGCAGCGCGAAGCTGTACACGCGCAACGGCCACGATTGGACAGCCAGGATTCCGCGGCTGGCCCAGGAGCTGGCGGCACTGGAGATCGCCAATGCCTGGATCGACGGCGAGATCGTGGTGCTGACGCGCGAAGGCGTGCCCAGCTTCCAGGCCTTGCAGAACGCCTTCGATGCCGCGAGCACGGCGGATATCGTCTTCTACGCCTTCGACCTGCCCTACGTCGCGGGACGCGACCTGCGCGACGAGCCTCTCAGGCTGCGGCGGGACCTGCTGCGGCAGGTCATCGCCAGGTGCAAGGGCCAGCACGTGAAGTTCAGCGAGGCCTTCGATAAGCCGCCGGCAGACCTGGTCGCTTCGGCCTGCAAGCTGGGCCTGGAGGGGATCATCGGCAAGCGTCTGTCCGCGCCCTATGTGTCGCGCCGCACGGACGACTGGATCAAGCTCAAGTGCACCAAGCGCCAGGAATTCGTCATCGTGGGCTACACCGAGCCCAAGGGCAGCCGCCAGGGCTTTGGCGCGCTGCTGCTGGCGGTGCACGAGCCGGATGGCGGGCTGCGCTACGCCGGCAATGTGGGCACGGGTTTCGACGACAGGACGCTGCTGGACCTGCATCGCAAGCTGGCCGGCATTGAACAAGAAACCAGCGCGTTGACCCAGGGCAAGCCGCGCGCCCTCAAGCAGGTCCATTGGGTCCATCCTACGCTGGTGGGAGAGGTTTCGTTCGGCGAATGGACTGGCGACGGCCATGTGCGCCATTCGACCTTCCGCGGGCTGCGGACCGACAAACCCCCCAAGAAGATCACGCGCGAGGTTGCCATGCCGGCTGAAAAGATATCCACCCGCGAACGCCCCGCCAAGGCCTTGAAAGAGAGCGCGGCAACGCCGCCGAAGGGAATGAAACTGTCCAATCCCGACCGCGTCATAGATCCCTCTTCGGGAGCGACCAAGCTCGATCTGGCGCGCTATTACGGGTTGGTGGCGCCTCTGATGATGCCGCACCTGCGCGGCCGCCCGGTTTCCTTCGTCAGGGCGCCCGCGGGGATCCAGGGTCAGCACTTCTTCCAGCGGCACTCGGAATCACCCATCGCGGGGGTGCTGGCGCTGCCTGAACGCCTGTACCCAGAGCATCCGCCGCTCATGGAAATCTCGAACGAAGCAGCGATACTCGCTGCCGCCCAACTGAACGTGGTGGAGTTCCATACCTGGAATGCGATCAAGACCTCGATCGCCAAGCCGGACCGGATGCTGTTCGACCTGGACCCTGGAGAAGGGGTGGATTGGCCTGCCGTGCAGCAGGGCGCGGAGCTGGTGCGCGTGCTGCTTCAGGAGCTAGGCCTGCGCGGCTGGCTGAAGACCAGCGGCGGCAAGGGCCTGCATGTGGTCGTGCCGATCCGCAAGCAATACGGCTGGGACGCCGTGAAGGACTTTTCCGAAGCCATGGTGCGCCATCTGGCGCAAACGCTGCCGAAGCTGTTCGTCGCCAAAAGCGGGCCCAAGAACCGCGTGGGCAAGATATTCGCCGATTACCTGCGCAACGGCTTCGGCGCCACGACGGTGGCGGCCTGGTCGGCCCGGGCCCGGCCCGGCCTGGGCGTGTCCGTACCGGTCCGCTGGGACGAACTGGACGGGCTGAAAGGCTCGGCGCAATGGACCATCGCCAACATCCACGCCCGCCTGGATGCGGGCAACGAGCCTTGGGACGATTACGCGCCCCAGGCCATCGGCCGGGCCATGAAACAACTCGGGATCGAACCGAAATCCTGAACCTGAACATGGCCGTCAGCGCGCGCTGACGATTGTTGCCGCCGCGGCAACATCATGGTCCCCTCCGCGGGCCTACTGCCGTTTTGCCGGCAGACCTACGATTTGGGCGTCGTTCAACCCATCGAGGAAGTCACCATGAGTCAACGTCTGAATGCCTTTGCGCAATCGCCCGAACTGTTCAAGAAATTCGTCGAGTTCGGCATGCTCCTGAAGTCCGGCGCGATCGAGCAATCGATCCTGCGCCTGGTCGAAATCCGCGCTTCGCAGATCAACGGCTGCGGCTTCTGCCTGGACATGCATGTGAAGGATGCCAAGATCCACGGCGAAGGCGAACTGCGCCTGCATCACGTGGCGATCTGGCGCGAATCGACCGAGTTTTCGCCGCGTGAACGCGCCTGCCTGGCCTGGACCGAAGCGCTGACCACGCTGGGCGCGCAGGGCGTGCCCGACGAGATCTATGAACGCGTCCGCACGCAACTGTCCGAAAAGGAAATCTCGGACCTCAGCTTCGCCGTCATGGCGATCAATGGCTGGAACCGCCTGAACGTGGGCTTCCGCACCGTGCCGGGTTCTGCCGACAAGGCATATGGCCTGGATAAGGCCAAGTTCAACTAAGGAACCACCATGAAAATCCTGGTTATCGGCGGCACGGGCCTGATCGGCTCCAAACTCGTCAAACTGCTGACTGAGCGCGGCCATGAGGCGATTGCCGCATCGCCCGCCACGGGCGTCAACACCATGACTGGCGAGGGCCTGGACGCCGCGCTCGCCGGCGTCGACACGGTGGTCGACGTCGCCAACTCGCCGTCGTTCGAAGACCGCGCCGTGCTGGAGTTCTTCCAGACATCGGGGCGCAACCTGTTGGCGGCGGAGGCCCGCGCCGGCGTGCGCCACCACGTCGCGCTGTCGGTGGTCGGCACGCAGCGCCTGGCCGAAAGCGGCTACTTCCGCGGCAAGATCGCGCAGGAAGCGCTGATCGTGGCTGCTGGAATCCCGTACACCATCGTGCATAGCACCCAGTTCTTCGAATTCCTGGGCGGTATCGTGCAGTCGGGGACCGAAGGGGCGGAAGTGCGGCTGTCGCCCGCCTACGTCCAGCCCATTGCGTCGGACGACGTCGCCCTGGCCATGGCCGACGCCACGCTGGCGCCGCCGGTGAACGGCATCGTGGAAATCGCCGGCCCCGAGCGGGTACGCCTGGCCGAGCTGGTGCAGCGCTACATGGCCAAGATCGGTGACGCGCGCCCCGTGCGGGCGGACACCGGCGCGCGCTATTTCGGCGCGCTGCTCGATGACGACACGCTGGTTCCGGGAGCCGGCCCGCGCCTGGGCCAGATCGGCTTCGAAACCTGGTTCAGCCGTTCGGGCGCAAGAAAGTAGCGGCAGGCGCAAGGACCCTCATGAGCAAACTGCGGCCTCCTCCCCAGAGTCTCCTGGACAAGTACCGGGGGAAGGATTTCCATCCCCTGTACACCACCAGCGTGACGGTGCGCGGCGGGGAGGCCGCGCATGGACGCGCCTCCGGCATGGCCATTTCGGACGATGGCGAGCTGATCGTGGAACTGCGCCTGCCGGTGGAGCTGGGCGGCACGGGCGGGGGCACCAACCCCGAACAGCTATTCGCCGCCGGCTATGCGGCGTGCTTCCACGGCGCGCTCAGCATGCTGGCCGAACGCGCCGGCCTGGCCATCCCGGACGCTTCCGTGACGGCCACCATCTCGTTCGGCCGGGACCCCGTCGACGGCTTTTTCGCGCTGACGGCGGACGTCAATATCCACCTTCCGGGCGTGCCCACGCCCATCGCGGAAGAGCTGGTGCGCAATACGGAACGCCTGTGTCCTTACGCCAAGATGGCCCAGGGCGGGATCCAGAGCGTCGTGGCCCTGACCCAATAGCGCTCAGGCCTGTTTCGGCAGCAGGCTGTCGATGATCAGCAGGTCCTGCGCGCGGATGCTCTCGGTCATGAAATCGATGAAGACCCGCATGCGGGCGGGCAGGTGCTGGCGGCTGAGAAAGCACAGGTAGTGCCCGCGGTCGTCGGGCGAGTACTGCGGCATGCAGGCGACCAGCGTGCCTGCGCGCAGATGCTCGCAGACCTGGTACGCCGCCATCTGCGCGATGCCATGGCCGTCCAGCACGGCCTGCAGGACCAGGTCGGCATCGTTGAAGGTCAGCATGGCGGGCGGCGCGAACTTGCGCAGATGGCCGCCGACCTTGAATTCCCATTCGAATACGCGGCCGGACGCCAGCAGGAAGTTCACGCAGCTATGGCCGGACAGCTCGTCGACGCTTAGCGGCAGCCCGTGCCTGGCGGCATAGTCGGGCGAGGCGCACAGGATCATCTGCATGGGAATGACTTTCTTGGCGATCACCTGGCTGTCTTCCATGCGGCCATTGCGAAACGACACGTCGACGCGGTCCGTGGTGAAGTCGGTCGGGCCGTCATCCAGCAACAGCTCCACCGAGATGTTCGGATGCGCTTCGCGGAACGCCTTCAGCAGGGGCGCCACGACCTTGCGGCCGAAACCCACGGTGGAGCAGACGCGCACCAGGCCGGAAGGCGGGCCCTCGCGCAGGTCGCGCATGTTGTCCAGTGCCTGGATGATCCGTTCCACGCCGGGATGGCATTGCTCGTAGAAGCGCTGCCCCTCCGCGGTCAGCGAGGTGCTGCGCGTGGTGCGCACGAAGAGCCGCACGCCCAGCTGGTCTTCGAGTTTCTGCACGCTGCGGCTGACTGCCGAACGCCCTATGCCCAGCCGGTCGCCGGCCTTGGCGAAGTTGCCCTCGGCGGCGACCGCCAGGAAGGCCATGACGCCGGCATAGCTGGTGGCAAAGCTGTCGGCCAGGGAGTCCGGGCCGTTCGCGGGAGGGGTGACCGGGGAGGCTGGGATAGGGGTAGGCATGGTGGCAGCGCCGCAAGTTGGTTGATCCTACCTGCTAAGACGTTGCGCTGGACGGTTTTGTGACGCCTCCTTGAAAAAAATGGCCATCCCCGGGCGGGGAGACACCCGGGGATGGCCAGGAAGGGATAAATATCCGTCCCTTATTGAACGGGGATCAGGGCGGGAGCGCCCTTTTTCTTGATCAGCACGACCACGAACTTGGCCGGCTTGGTCTGGCTGGCGTTGCGGCCCACGGTGTGGATGTCGTCCGGCCCTTCGTAGAAGGTCTGGCCCGGGGTCAGCGTCACTTCCTTGCCGCCTTTGACCTGCATGACGATGCTGCCCTCCAGCACATAGACGAAGGCCGAGGCGTCATGGCGGTGCAAGGGGTCGGCGGCCCCGGGCGGGTAGTCGACGACGAGCATGACGGCATCCCGGCCGGGAATGTCGGGCAGGTCCTTGCTCATCACTTCCGTGACGATCGGATCGGCCGGCTTGCCGGCGGGCGCGCCGTGGTGCGATGCGGCATGGGCGGGCTGGCCCAGCAGCGCGCCGGCGGCGATGAAAGACAACGCGAGTTTGGTGAGTTTCGGCATGGCCTGTCCTGAGTGGAGTGGTGACAGGTCCATCGTAGAAGCGAGGGCGGCGCGGCGGTAGGTCCGCGCAAGGGACCACCATGTTGCCCGCGATGCACCAACGCCGGTGCGGGCGGTCTCAGCGTTGCGCCAGGGCGGCCGCGATGCGGGCCAGCTTGTCCGGATTGCGCTGCACCAGCACCCGGGTCAGGCGCTTGCCGTCCGTTTCGTAGGACTGCACCGATTCGAGATCGCCATCGATGAAGCGCAGCAAGGTCCACTGGCCGTTCACCTGGACCACCTCGGTGCGCAACGCGTCGCGGTAGCGGCGCTTGCCGGCGTAGAACAGCTGCGCCAGCCGCTTGCCGCCCACCAGGCTGGCAAAGGCGGTGACCTTGTCGCCGCCGTCGCCGATAAGTTCGGCATCGTCGCTCAGCAGCGCATGCAGGCCGTGGAAGTCGCTGCGGTCCATCGCATCGGCAAAGGTCAGCAGCAGCCGATGCAGCGTCGCGCGCGGCACGGCCTCGCGCGGGGTGCCTTGGCGCAATTGCTGCTTGGCGCGCCGCACCAGTTGGCGGACCGCGGCCTGGGTCTTGTCCAGGGTCTGCGCGATGTCCTCGTAGTCGGCGTCGAACACTTCGCGCATCAGGAAGGCCGCGCGGGCGTCCGGCGACAGGCGCTCCAGCATGAACAGAAATGCCACTGACACATCGTCGGCCAGTTCATGGATCTGTTCGGGCGTGGACGGCGCGGCCATCAGCATCGGTTCCGGCAGCCAGACGCCCACGTAGTTTTCCCGTTCCGTACGGGCAGCGCGCAGGCGGTCGATCGCCAGACGGGTGGTGACGGTGACGAGCCAGGCCTCGGGGTTCTCCAGCGTGGAGCGGTCGGCGCCATGCCAGCGCAGCCACGCATCCTGCACCACGTCTTCCGCCTCGGCCACCGAGCCCAGCATGCGATAGGCGATCGCGTAGAGGCGCGGGCGATGGCGGTCGAACAGGGTCACGGAGCCGGTCATGGAATGGGCCAATGCCTAGCGGAAATGGGGGGGCGGGAGGGCAGGGTATTTTGCCGCAGCGGCCCGGGCAGGACAAGCTGCGCAAGCCTCTGCCAGCTAGTCCCGGACGGAGGGGCGCGCCGCGTGCCGCGCGCTACAGCGCGATCACCGAGGCAGGCAGCGCGGGCAGGTTGGCGCTGCCTGCCATCTGCTTCAGATCCCTTTCGATCATGACGCTCAGGCGGCTGATGGGTACGTCGTTGGCGCTGCCCTCGAAGGGATTCTCCGTGCTTTCGCCCACCTGCTCGAGCGAGGTGTAGATCCACGAGATGATTACGCTGAACGGCACCGCCAGCCACGCCATCTGGCCTTGCATGTAGCCGCCGATATCCTGGCCCAGCTGGGCGAATTGGCCCGTCAGTCCGAACGGCAGCGCCACGCAGAAAGAGCGCACGAACAAGGTGTTGATGATGGCGTACTGGCGTGGATACGGAAAATTCTTGATGCGCTCGGCCTGTCCCTGCAGATCCAGCAGTTCCCGGATGCGGCTGTTGAGCTCGGCGTATTCCGCCGCGGTGATGGCGCCTGCATCCAGCAGTCCGCGGACCGCCCGGCCTTGCATTGCCAGCATTTGCGCGGCCTTGTCATCGGTCTGCATCAAACCGGCAATGTCCTGTGCCGGCAGGTAGCGGGAAAGCGCGGACTCCAGGGGCTCGGCGCGTTCCGGGATCACGTACTGCCTGCGGTATTCGGCATTGGGACGGTTGCCGACGGTCTCCCATACGCGGGCCTCGCGCAGCCGGTAGCGCAACGCCGTCAACCAGGCCAGATGCCGCTGCACCAAGGCCGTGCCGCGTTCGGCGTCGCCGACGTAGTTGCGGCTGATCACGCCCCAGTAGCGGCTGGCGCTGACAATGCTCATCCAGACCTTCTGCGCTTCGACCGTGCGCGCATAGGTCTGCACGTTCTTGAAGCCGACGACAAAGGTGGTGGCGGTGCCCAGTAGCGAAACCACCGACAAGGGCAGGGTCAGCCATTTCAGGCCAGCCAGCTGATGGAGCAGCACTGGCGCGAAGCCCAGCGCCAGCAGGACGTAGATCTTCCTGCGGGTCCAGATGATGAACTCGCCCAGGCGATAGGATTTTCCCAGATGCATGATGTCGGCCCCCGGTCGGCGCGCAGCGGCGCGTCTGGTGTGTGTGGGTGCGCTCATCCTAAGAGCGTCGCGCGTGACGCGGTAGGGCCATGCAAGGACGCATGGTGTTGCCGGCGCGACACCAATCATCGCTTCTCCTTCCGAATAAGTGCGGCCCGCGTGACGTGGGCCTGTGTAGCGCGCGTCATGTCCATGCCGCGGCGCATTGGTGCCCGTCGCGCAACAGCGTGCTTCCCGCCGCGTGCCTACCGCGGACCAGACCGCATACCTACCATGCCCTCACTCACTTTGCCGAAACAGGAGTTCCCATGAACGACTCGCACAACCCGGCCCGCCGCAGTCTTCTTGCCGGCAGCGCCGTCCTGGCGACGGGGGCATTCGCCATCCGCGCCGAAGCAGCCGCGCAGAGCAACGCGCAATCCAACCGGAGCACGACCATGACCCGCAATACCTTCACCACCAACGACGGTACGCAGATCTACTTCAAGGATTGGGGCCAGGGCCCCGTGGTCACCTTTTCGCATGGCTGGCCGCTGAACGCGGATGCCTGGGACGGGCAGATGCACTACCTGGCGCGCAATGGCTTTCGCGTCATCGCGCATGATCGGCGCGGCCATGGCCGTTCTTCGCAGCCGTCTGCCGGCAACGACATGAACGGCTATGCCGATGACCTGGCGCAGTTGATCGAGGCGCTCGATCTGAAGAACATCACCATGGTTGGCCATTCCACCGGCGGCGGCGAAGTGGCGCGCTATATCGGCCGCCACGGCAGCAAGCGCGTGGCCCGCGCGGTGCTTATCGGCGCGGTGCCGCCGGTGATGTTGAAGTCCGCCGCCAATCCCGAAGGCCTGCCTGTCGAGGTCTTCGACGGCATCCGCGCGGGCGTGGCGGGAGACCGCTCACAGTTCTACAAGGAGCTGGCGGTTCCGTTCTACGGCGCCAACCGCCCCGATGCCAAGGTCTCGCAAGGCATGCTGGACCAGTTCTGGTTGTGGAGCATGCAAAGCGGCCAGAAGAACGCCTACGAATGCGTCAAGGCGTTTTCCGAGACCGACTTCGCCGAGGACCTGAAGAAGATCGACGTCCCGACCCTGTTCATGCACGGCGAAGACGATCAGATCGTGCCGGTGCACGACTCGGCGAAGAAGGCCGCGCGCCTGGTCAAGAACGCCAGGGAAATCTATTACCCCGGCGCGCCGCATGGCCTGACCGCCACCATGCAGGACCGCGTCAACGACGACCTGCTCGCCTTCATCCGCGCCACCGCCTGAACGGCGCACCTACCTGGAGTTACCGCCATGTTTGCCATTGAAAACACCGAATCCCTCGACCTGGTCCCGTCGCGCTATGCGCTGCAGATCGGCGACATCGACGCCCTGGTCGTGAGCGACGGCGTGCTGCCGCTGCCGACTTCGACCATGGCCACCAATGCCGATCCTGCCGATCTCGCTGCCTGGCTGGAACACATGTTCATGCCTCCGGACGCGTTCGACTGGCCGCTGAACGTGATGGTGGCGCGCAGCGGCGACCAGACCATCCTCATCGATGCGGGGCTGGGCGGGCAGTTCGCGGGCTTTCCGCGCGCCGGGATGTTCCCGCAGAGATTGGAGTCCGCCGGCATCGCGCTGGAATCCGTGACCGACGTGATCATCACGCACATGCACATGGACCACGTGGGCGGGCTGCTCGTGCCGGACGTCAAGGAGCGCTTGCGTCCCGACGTGCGCATCCACGTGTCCGCGACCGAAGTGGCGTTCTGGACCTCGCCGGATTTCTCGCACACCGTCATGCCCAAGCCTGTGCCTGCGGTATTGAAGTCGACGGCTACCAGCTTCTACAACGAGTACCGCGACCGGCTGCGCCTCTTCGACGATCGGCATGAGGTGGCGCCGGGCGTCATCGTGCGCATGACCGGCGGCCATACTCCCGGGCACAGCGTGGTCGACTTGGTCTCGGGCGGCGAAAGGCTGACGTTTGCTGGCGACGCCATGTTCCCGGTCGCGTTCGACCATCCCGAATGGCAAAACGGTTTCGAGCACGACCCCGAGGAATCGGCCCGCGTCCGCCTCGGTCTGTTCCAGGAGCTGGCGCAGAACCGCGGGCTGTTGGTCGCCGCCCATCTGCCGTTCCCGTCCCTGGGCCGTGTGGCGGTCGACGGCGACGCGTTCCGCTGGGTGCCGGTCATCTGGGACTTCTGAGTACCGGCGCACGGTCCTCAGGTGTCTTCTGGGGGACGGGAACGTGACTTGCGAGTCCGCTTTTCCTGGCGCCATGGCGCCGCGGATCCCCACCTCCCCAGGAGACACGAAATGCCAAAACTACCGTTTCATGCCGATTCCGACAACGCCAGGCGCGATGGCCAACCCGTTGCGGACGGCCCGCCGACGAGCAAGCAGAATCGCGATCCCAACACCAATTCCGGCTATCCGGCGGGAGGCAAGGAACTGCCCAAAGGGAAGGATGCGTTCGGCCGCAGCGCCAAAGTGCGAGAACAGGCGGAAAAGCGGCGCGGCTAGGCGTTCCGGAGCACGCGTGCGTCCGATAAAATGCAGGATTGCCCAGCGCTCAAATCAGTGGCGGCGATCCTCCATCTGGCGCCCGATCGACCCGATGCTCCGCCCACCTCGCGAAAATGAATTCACAGCCTGACATGCTTATCGTAGGAATTTGCGCTTCAGCGGGCGGTGTCGAGGCGCTGGAGGGCTTTTTCCGGGGCGTGCCGCCTGACCCTGGCATGGCGTTCATTGTGGTCACGCACATCGGCCCGGGCCGCGAGAGCTTTCTGCCTCAGTTGATCGCCAGGCACACGGACCTTCAAATCGTCGCCGCGCGGGATGAGTTGCCGTTGGAACGTAACCGCGTCTATGTGGTGACCATTGATTCGGATGTGGCGCTCAGCCAGGGGCGCCTGCGACTCAAAGCTGCCTCCGAGCGCCGGGGTTTGAGACGGCCGCTGGATATCTTTCTTACGTCCTTGGCGGAAGATTGCCGTGAACGGGCGGTCGGCGTGATTCTCTCTGGCAGCGATACCGACGGCACATTGGGACTCAAGGCCATAAAAGAATGCGGCGGCATCACCATGGCCCAAACGGCAGACGGTTTTGGGCCCCAGTATTCGGAAATGCCTGCAAGCGCAA
This sequence comes from Achromobacter sp. K91, assembly GCF_003576205.1. Taxonomy (NCBI): domain Bacteria; kingdom Pseudomonadati; phylum Pseudomonadota; class Betaproteobacteria; order Burkholderiales; family Alcaligenaceae; genus Achromobacter; species Achromobacter sp. K91. Next base: position 102,243 of record NZ_QWFB01000086.1, read on the forward strand.
TTTCGGCCGGGGTAGTGGATTTCTGCCTGCATGCGAAAGAGATGGGGCCTAGGCTTGCGCAGTTGGGCCGTATCTCATCGGCCGTGGAGACCTTGCCCATCGAAGATCAAGCCTCCGACGCCTCCAAGAAAATGGAAGAAGCGCACGCACAAATCTGTGCGCTGCTGCTGTCGCGTACCGGGCATGACTTCAGCGGTTACAAGAGCAGGACCTTCATGCGGCGGGTGCAGCGGCGCATGAAGGTGCATCAGATTGATACCGTGGAGGGCTATCTGGAATGTCTGCGCAGCGTGCCCCAGGAAGCCGGCGACCTCTTTCGGGATCTACTGATCAGCGTCACGAGTTTTTTCCGCGACCCGGAGGCCTTCGAGGCATTGGGACGCAACGTGGTCGTCAAGCTGCTGGAAGGTCGGAGTGCGGCGGATACCATCCGTGTCTGGGTGCCAGGCTGTGCGACCGGTGAAGAGGTCTATTCCCTGGCAATCCTGTTTCGCGAGAAACTGGATGAGATCGAAACGCCGCCGCGGGTTCAGCTATTCGCCACCGACATCGATGAACCTGCCCTCAATGTGGCGCGGCTTGCGCGCTACCCGGCGCAGTTGCTGGATAGCGTTACCCCCGAACGCAGGGAGCGGTTCTTCATCCGTGACGGGGACAGCTATACGGTAAGCAAGCAGCTGCGTGATCTCTGCATTTTTTCTCCGCACAGCGTGTTGCGCGATCCTCCGTTTTCGCGCATAGATCTGGTGTCCTGCCGCAACCTGTTGATCTATTTTGGCGGCACCATACAGAAGCAGGTCATTCCGACGTTCCATTACGCCTTGCGGCCTGGGGGCTACCTGTTTCTTGGCATGTCGGAAAACGCTTCGCAATTTGGCGACCTGTTCACCCATGTCGACAAGCGGCATCGGATTTTTCAGCGACGCAGCGATATGGGGCTGCACCGGCGGCCGCATTTTCATCTGCCTGCGGCGGGCGCGGTCGACAGGACGGAGCCCGCGCATCGGCGCGCGCTCATGGGACCGGGCAGCCTGCGACAGGCGATTGACCAGCAGGTACTGGGCCGGCACGCGCCGCCCCATGTACTGGTGAACAAAGACGGCGATGTGGTGTTTTATTCCGCTCGCACGGGCAAGTACCTGGAGGCTGCGGCTGGGGTCCCGACGCGCCAGGTCGTCACGCTCGCCAAAAAGGGTTTGCGGCTGGATCTGCGGGCGCTGCTCAACCAGGCCATGACCAGCGGTTCCCCGGCGGAGCGGCATAACGTTGCGGTGGAAGGCGAAGACGGTCGGATACAACTGCTGCGCCTGAGCGTCGAGCCGCTGCTCGAGAACCGCGAAGACGAGCCCTTGTACCTGGTGTTGTTTGCGGACGAAGGCCCTTCCTTGAGCAGGGAGGAAGCCCGCGCCTATCTGCATTCGTCGCATGAAGGGGCGACGGAACACATAGAGAGCGAATTGCGCGAAACCCGGGAACGGCTGCAATCCACGGTCGAAGAATACGAAACGGCCCTGGAAGAACTGAAGTCCTCCAACGAGGAACTGGTTTCCGTCAACGAGGAATTGCAGTCTTCGAACGAAGAACTGGAAGCGTCCAAGGAAGAGCTGGTATCGCTCAATGAGGAACTGCACACGGTAAACGCGGAATTGCAGGGCAAGGTCGACGACCTGGACCGCAGCAACAGCGACCTGCACAACTTGTTCGACAGCACCGCGTTTGCAACCCTGTTTCTGGACGGAAACATGGTGATTCGAAGCTTTACGCCCGCCGTCAGCGAAGTTTTCAGCATCCTCCCCAGCGACCGCGGTCGTCCGATTACCGATCTGGCGAGTCGCGTGTCGTTGCCGTCGTTCGGCAACGACATCCGCCATGTATTCGAGAGCCATGAAACGGTTGAGCGGCGCATCACGGGTACAGGCGAGTCCAAGCATTATCTTTTGCGTCTTGCTCCTTATCGCGATTCGAACAACCGGGTAAATGGCGTGGTTGTTACCTTTATCGACATAACGCAGATTACCGTGGCAGAGAATCGCCACCGTGTATTGATTGCCGAACTGCAGCATCGCACGCGCAATCTGCTGGCCTTGGTTCAGAGCCTGGCGTTCAAGGTGCTCGGCCGTGGCGACAGTTATGACCGCCTGAACACGCGACTGGCGGCGCTTGGACGTGTTCAGGGGCTGCTTAGCGACCCTGATCTGAAGCCCGTGGATTTCGCCAGCCTGATCCGGCTGGAGCTTGATGCGATCGGGCACCTGGAGCGGGTATGCGTGGAGGGAGAATCCGTTCTCATCACCCCGGATTGCGCGCAAACCCTGGCCCTGGCCCTGCACGAACTGGGAACCAATGCGGTCAAGCACGGCGCCCTGGGCGCCGAGAACGGCAAGCTGACCGTGCGCTGGCGCCAGGAACATCAATTGCTGGCTGAAAGCTTGGTCATAGAATGGATCGAGTCCGGCTTGCCGAATCCGCCGGATTCCACTCGCAGCGGCTATGGCAGGGAATTGATTGAAAAAGCCTTGCGTTTCACCTTGCGTGCCAAGGTGCAGCTCGACTTTACCGACGACGGCCTGAAGTGCCGTATCGAAATTCCATTATGTGCAAAATCACCGCCGGCTGCGGGAGCCGAGGATGGAGACAATGGATGAGTCTGCCCCATTGACGGAGTGCAGGATACTGGTAGTCGAAGATGAATATGTCATCGCCGAGACGCTGTGCGAGGCGCTGGGCGATGACGGCGCCACCATAGTGGGCGTCGTAGGTTGGCTGGACGAAGCGGTCCGATTTGCCAGGAACCGCCAGAATGACTTCAACTGCGCGGTCGTCGACGTGAATCTGCATGGCGACAGCTCCTACTCCGCAATCGACGCGATGCTGGAAAGAGATGTCTATGTGGTGTTGCTGACCGGGTTCGGGAAAGAGGCCCTGAAGAGTCCCTACTGCGACCTGCCTCGTTGTCAGAAGCCGTTCAATCAAAGAGCGTTGCAAACACTGCTCTCTGCTGGAATGGCCGCGCGCCATTCGCGATAACGCCTGGGCCGCGATGCGCCGCAGCGCCTCGGCAGGAAGCGCCGTGGACGCGCCGCCAGGTACGTCTCTTGCTGCCAGGGCTGGTGGCGCGCACGATTGCGGCGCCGCAACCAGGAGGCTTCAATGAAACTGAATCTGAAACCGTTGCGTGACCAGGTCATCGTGATCACGGGCGCGGGCAGCGGCATCGGCGCGGCCACGGCCCGGATGGCCGCCAGGCATGGCGCCAAGGTGATATTGGCGGGTCGGCAGGAGGAGACCTTGGCCAAGGTGGCGGAGGAAATTCTCCGCGAAGGCGGAACGGCAGCAAGCGTGGTTGCCGACGTGGGACTGCAGGAGGATCACGAACGCATACTCGCCCAGGCCATCGAGCATTATGGCCGTGTCGATACCTGGGTGAATAACGCCGGGGTTTCGATCTACGGGACGCTGGAAGAAGTGCCGATAGAGGATCAGCGCAAGCTGTTCGAGACGGACTATTGGGGCGTGGTCTATGGCTGCATGGCCGCGGTGAGGCACATGAAGTCGACAGGCGGCGCAATCATCAACGTTGGCAGCGAAGTATCGGACCGTGCCGTGCCTCTGCAGGGCGCCTACTCGGCCGCCAAACACGCGGTGAAGGGCTACACCGACGCCTTGCGCATGGAGTTGCGGGAACAGCAGGCGCCTATCTCCGTCACGCTGATCAAACCTGCGTCGATAGCCACGGGGTTCACTGTGCACGCGCGAAACTACATGGACGCGCAGCCCGACCTGCCGCCGCCAGTCTATTCCGCCGACATGGTGGCCGAGGCTATTCTCCATGCAGCACGCCATCCGGTGAGAGATCTTTACGTGGGCGGGGCGTCGCGCGCGATAGCGGCGCTGGGCCAGAATATGCCGGGCATTGCGGATCGCATGGCGGGCTGGTTGTTCAGGCGTCAGCGCGGGCCCGCGCGTGCAGGCCAGGGTACGGATTCCCTGTATGAAGCGGGAGGCGAACATGAGGCGGTGCAGCGCGCCGGCCGCCGGCATAGCGTCTACACCCATCTGGCCATGCACCAACGCGCCACGGTAGTGACGACCGTGGCGCTGGCGGGTGGCGCAGCGTTATGGTTGCTGCGCGGCCGGCGCTGACGCGGGGCGGCCTTAAGGAGTCAGAACCACCTTGATGCACCCGTCGGCCTTGTCCCGGAATGTCTTATACATCTCGGGGCCAGCCTGCAGGCGGGCGCGATGGGTGATCACGAAGGAAGGGTCGATCTTGTTTTCGCCGATCAATCGCAGCAGCTCATCGGTCCACCTGCGCACGTGCGTTTGGCCCATGCGCCACGTCAGGCCCTTGTTCATTGCGGCGCCGAACGGAATCTTGTCTATCATCCCGCCGTATACGCCTGGTATGGAAAGGATCCCCGCCGGCCGGCAGGCATAGATCATTTCCCGCAGGACATGGGGCCGGTCCGTTTCCGCGCCCACAGCCTGCTTGACCCGGTCATAGAGGAACTCCATCGAGTTGCCCGCATGCGATTCCATGCCCACGGCATCGATGCACTTTTCCGGGCCCTTGCCGCCCGTAAGATCGCGCAGCCGATCGATCACGCTTTCGCTGGAAAAGTCGATCGCGATGGCGCCTGCATCTTGCGCCATGGCCAGCCTTTCGGGCACGGCATCGATGCAGACAACCTGTCTGGCGCCGAGCAGGATCGCGCTGCGTATGGCCATTTGCCCCACGGGACCGCCACCCCATACGGCCACCGTATCGGAGGCCTCGACGTCGCATTGCTTTGCGGCCTGCCATCCCGTGGGAAAAATATCGCCGAGAAACAGCACCTGCTCGTCGGAGAGCTGCTCCGGCACGGCGATGTGCGTGGAATCGGCGTAAGGCACCCGTACGTACTCGGCTTGCCCGCCGGCATAGCCGCCAGTGAGATGCGTATAGCCGAATAAGCCCGCCGTCGTGTGGCCGAACATCTTCGCCGCTTTTTTGGCGTTGCGGTTGGTGCGCTCGCACACCGAGTAGTTGCCTTTCCTGCATTGCTCGCACTCGCCGCAGGTGATCGTGAACGGAATCACCACGCGATCTCCGGGTTTCAGTCCGCCGGCTTGCACACCCGCTTCGACGACTTCCCCCATGAACTCATGCCCCAGTACATCGCCTGACTTCATCTCGGGCATGAATCCGTCGAACAGGTGCAGATCCGAGCCGCATATGGCGCAGGCGCTAACCTTGATGATCGCATCGCGAGGGTGTTCCAGAATGGGGTCCGCGACCGTGTCGAAACGGACGTCGTGCTTGCCGTGCCAGCAAAGTGCTTTCATGAGACTGCTCCCGGTGTTGGTTGCATAGGACGGGGGCAGGGCAGCAAGCCGCGTGCCGTCAAAGGCGCGCGGTCAAAGTCGAGTAAAGTCCGCAGGCACGAGTCTTGCAGCTTCGATCGCAAGGTCGCGCGAGGAAACGGTGCGTGCCGGATAAATCAATCCGTGGCGGGAAAAGGAGCATGCATATGACACATCCCATGTCGGCGCAGAACGAAGCGCGCAGGCTTGAGATAGCGCGCGAGCTGGGCGTGAATCCAGACTGCGATATCGACGCGGAGCTGGAGCGCAGGATCGAATTTCTGGCGGATTGCCTGCTTGCCGCCCGCAAGGATGCCTACGTGATTGGAATCAGCGGAGGCGTCGACTCCTTGGTCGCGGGACGTATCGCACAGCTCGCCGTTCAACGGCTCCGTTCTTCGGGCCATGCCAGCATGCTGGTCGCGGCGCGCCTGCCGTACGGCGCGCAGGGCGACGAACAGGATGCAATACGGGCATTGAGTTTCGTGGGGGCCGCCAGGCATCTGACGATCAATATTCAACCGGCGGTGGACGCCCAGCGGGATGCGCTCAAGGCGGCCGGGGTCGATTACCCCGATGAGTACGCCGAGGACTTTCTCGCTGGCAACATGAAAGCCCGGCAACGAATGATTTCCCTATACGCGTTGGCGGGATCCTTCAACGGCTTGGTCGTGGGGACGGACAACGCCGCAGAAGCGTTGACGGGGTTCTTCACCAAACACGGCGACGGCGCGGCGGACGTGATGCCGCTGACCGGGCTGACCAAGCGTTGCGTACGGGAGTTGGCCGCAGCCCTTGGCGCCCCGGCCGACCTTGTCATGAAGACCCCGACCGCAGACCTGGAAACGCTGCGGCCCTTGCGGTCGGATGAAGAAGCCTTGGGCGTGTCTTATCAAGAGATAGACGACTTCCTGGAGGGCCGGCCAGTGGCCCAGGGCGCTGCCGAACACCTTATTCGCCTGTTCGAAGCCTCCGCACACAAGCGCCGGCCGGCAGCCGCGCCGCTGGCCGGCGCGGCTGCCGGCTAGGGCGGAGGAAAAGCGGACGGGAGCGGAAAAAATTACCTGCGAGTACCGGCTCCATTGGCGCGGTTTATCCGAGGATGATGATCGACACCGACAGCGCCGCCGCGCACAGTCCCCAGGATTGCCGCCGCTGCAAGGTTTCCTTCAACAGCAGGATTCCAAGTGCCACCGGCACGGCCGGGTACAGTGATGCCAGCACCACCGCGATGCTCATGATCGATTGCCAGCTCGCGTACAGATACAGCGCGAGGGATGCTGCGGCAACGGCCCCGATCCAGGCAGCGGCGCCCTCTTGACGCCGCGGAAGGCGCCAGGAGACGCCGGCGTGGCGGGCGTAGGCGGCCACGAAGATCACGGACGCCATCCGATTCGCGAGCAAGGGCCAAAGGCCCGCGGCGTCCGAAGCTTGCGCGATCGCCGCATATTGCAGAGCAACGCCCGCGCCAGCCACAACGGCGTCCTGGAAGCCGCTGATAGGGCCTCTGCTGCGGGGCGCGGGCGAGAAGGACACCAGCCAGGTCGCCGCGAGTGCACCGGCCATTCCCGCCATCACCCAGGGCGACGGCCGCTCTCCGAGCGCCGCGATGGAAAACAATACGGGCAAGCTGGCGCCCACGAGTGCCGTGAGCGGAACGATGAGGCTGATCTGCCCGCGACGCATGCCGCGGTACAGGAACATGATCGCCACGCCGCTGCCCGCGCCGGAGACTGCTCCCCAGCCAAGGTCTGCAGCGGACGGTACGCCGCTGCTCAACGGGGCTGCAACCAGCATCGCGACCACCCCGTACGCTTGCACCCTCAAGGCCAGCGCGTAGGGATGGACCTGACGGGCGACGCGTCCGCCCGCGAAATCCACGATGCCGTATGCCAGCGCTGACAGCAAGGCTAGAACTTCTGCCAAGGCCGACCCCGAGCACATGGCAGGAGCTGGCGCGGCGTCCCTTCGCGGGAGAGGACATGCCGGCTCAACTCAGCCTCTTCAAGATTCTCGCGGCTCTCGCGATGCCGCCCGTGCCGCTGGCGGCTCGGCCTATCAACGCCGTGCCTAGCGCCGTCAGAATGACACCCCTCCAGCCAGGGCCGCTGCGCATGCCGGAGAGCATCAGCCAGGCGCCGGCGCCGAAGACGAGGACATGCTCGCCGGGGAATCCGGGGCGCGCCGCATCGATGCGATGCAGCCGTTCGAACAGAGGTTCCGGGGCGTCGACCGAGGTAGGGACAATGTGCATGGTTTTCATGGCGGTCCTTGTGGTTTGGCGGGTCTACGGCGCGCGCAAGTTCCATGCCTGATGGCTGGTTGACGCACCTGCCCGATCTTTTTCGAGCGCAGTCAGCAATGGCGTCCGCGGTTTGGATACTTTTGTTTGCGAGTGCGCCTGGCAAATATTCGGTTTGCACCGTGTTTGTTTATTGCTGTTTATGCGAAACGCCCCTGGCCAGATCAACCAACGAAAGGGGATATGCGTGGACACATAAATGCCTGATAAAGCGAAGCGAAGGCGTCCAGGGGAGAAGGCAATATCTGCGAGTTTTGTTGCACTGAAGCATGCGGAATATTTCGCGGATCGCGATGTGTGGCTGCGTGTCGCTTGACGCGCTTTTACGAAATCGCGATGCAGAAAAAAACACGAAGTTTTGATAGGGGGGTTTTGCCCTTGAGGTTAAAAAATTTGGGTAAAATCAACTGCTTGGGATTGTGAGCGGGAGCGCCGTCTCCCGCTTTGCATTTAGGCGCGCAAACAAATACCAGTGTTTGCGGGCCTTGGGAAAAACGGGTTAAGAGCCCTTATTTTTCTTCCGCAGTTGGCCCTCGCTCGCTAATCAGGCGTGCATATTGATGCAATGCGGCATGGCGGCCCAGCTCCTTCAGATTCTGACAACCCTCCTGGTACCGACCGGAATTGTCCTGCCGACTGGTCGCAGGATCAGGGTTGCATCTCAGGCTTAGGATATCCACGCATGAATCTCCGGTTTCTGGAAACGTTTGTCCGAGCCGCCAGGCTCAAGAAAATGACCTTGGCCGCGGAAGAACTCCACGCGTCCCAGGCGGCGATCTCTGCCCGCATCGCAGCCTTCGAGGAAGAACTGGGGGTAAGGGTTTTTGTGCGCGAGAAGGGCAAGCAACTGAGCTTGACGCCGGTCGGCGCTGAAATGCTTGGACCCGCGGAAGAATTGCTGGCCCATGCGAGAGCCTTCACCAGCCGGTTCGCGACCACGGACGCAAGACTTACCCAGATCAGCGTCGGCCTGAGCGGGACCGTCGCGGAAGCGATACTCGAACCCATGGCCGCCGCGCTGAGCAGACTATGGCCCAACGTCACCGCGCACCTGCAATCGTTGACTAGCACGGACATACGCCAGCAATTGCTTGAGGGGGCGCTCGACATCGGGCTATTGCTGGGCAGTATCGAAGAGCCGACGGTGGTCAACCGACAGTTGCTCGAACTGGATTACGTCTGGGTCTGCAGCCCGAGCCTGATGCGCGGCGACGTTGAGCCGTCGTTGAGCCAGTTGAAGCGGCTGCCCCTGCTGTCTTATCCGGTGGATTCGCTGTTGTACTCCGCCGTTGCCAGCTATTTCTCATCTTCGCAGATGCAAGGCTTCAAGTTGATCGTCCTGAGGTCGTTGACGGTCATGCTGCGCTTGGCTGTTGCGGGTGCGGGATACTGTGTCTTGCCGATCGAGCTCATCCGCAGGGAACTCGATTCGGGCAAGCTGGTGCGGCTGCCGCTTCCCAGGCCGTTTCCGAAGCAGATCTACTTCGCCGCCTATGTCGATCAGCCCTCGATTCCGCTGCGCGCTGCCATGGCTGATTGCATTTGCGAGGTCGCGCGGCTGGTCCCGGGCGGCGTGGCGGACGAGACCACGCTTACCGCTTGACTGCAGCCGGGCTTCGGTCTGCGCTGCCTGCCCGTCAATCGCGTTCCGCTTGGGACGCCGCGATGATCTGCCGCCACGCCATGCTATCGCGCTGTATGGTCTGCGCAAACGCTTCGGGGCCGTCTCCCACTGGTTCGGCAATTTGCCTGGCGAACGAGTCCTGCAACGCGGGTTGGGCCAATGCCTGCTGCACGCTGCGGGCGACCTTGGCGGTGATCTCGGGCGGCGTGCCGCGCGGCGCGCAAATGCCGACCCAGCCCACAAAGCCCAAGTCGTCCAGGCCCTGTTCGGCCAAGGTTGGTACGGACGGCAGCTGCGGCAGGCGTTGATCGACGCTGACGGCCAGTCCCTTGACACGGCCAGACTCGATAAACGGCAGCGCTGAAATGATGCTGTCCATCATCAGGTTCACGCGCCCCGTGGCGAGATCCGCATAGGCGGGCGTGGACCCGCGGTATGGCACGTGCAGCATGTCCAGGCCATTGCGCGCGCTGATCGTCTGGCCGGCAAGATGCGGCATGGTGTTCTTGCCGCCCGAGGCGTAGCCGTACTTGCCGGGAGCCTGTTTGGCCGTCGCGATGAATTCCTGGAGATTGGTTGCGGGTACGCCCGGATCGGCCACCCAGACCGTCGGCGTATTGGCGATGTGGACGACGGGGGTCAGATCCTCGACGCGGTACGGCAAGCTGGGATAGAGCGCTGTCGCCACGACCAGGCTGCTGGTCGAGCAGAGTAGCAGGGTATATCCGTCGGGGCGTGCCCGGGCGACCGTCGCCGAGCCTATGGTGCCTCCTGCGCCTGGCCGGTTTTCGACGACCAGAAGCTGGCCCAGCGCCTGGCCTGTCGGGCCGGCGATCTGCCGGGCTACCGTGTCATTGCCGCCTCCGGGGGGGAAAGGCACGACCAGTGTCACGGGTTTGCTTGGCCAGTTGGGGGGCTCGGCCGAGTGCGCCGCAGGCGTCTGGGTGCAAGCCAGGAACAGGAGTCCGGCCATGGCGGAGCCGTGCAAGGGGAGTCGGCGGATCATGCTGCTGCTTGGTGGCAAGAGTGGGTAGGCGAAGCGCGTAACCCAACATCCTGCCGGACATCCTTGCCGTGGTGAAACTAGAAAATATTTAATTCAATCAAAGAAAGTTCATAACCCGGCCCTGCGACGATCAGGCGTCGCCGCTGGGTCGGGTTCGGCGCGGCAGGGCGGGTACGTGTTCAATCGTCCAGCGCAGGCACGGTCCCGATCTGCGCGAGGATGCGCGGCGATTCCATGTCGCCGGTTTCCTTGTCCACCAGCACTTCGTAGGCGGCAACGCCGGCGAACTTGGAGGCCATGGAGTTGGCGATGCGGATGGCGCCGAACTCGCTGCTGGCGGCGCGGATTTCACCAGGCGCGACGCCATCGGCGGCGGCGCGGTAGGGAACGACGATGTACTGAACGAGATGGGCAGCTTCTGACACAGGGTTCTCCTGGACGACAGTTTTTGGGCGAGCGAAATGTATCACGTTGTACTGTGTTTTTGTACAGTATTGTTTGACGCCGCGCCAACAATTTTCAATCAGCCTGGGAAAACCCCTAGCGCGCATTCATTGCCCGATTTTCCGCCGGCCTCTATTATTTTCGAAAATATTTAAATTTTTATAAAAAGAGGCAAGGGATGGAAGCGAACCGCTATGACGCGTACCGCGAGGACACCATAGGCCGCGCCAATGTGGCCGACTCGCCCGAGCTCATCGCCTACTACCAGGAGCTGGCCCGCCTGGAGACCGGCGCCCTGTGGACGGTGGCGAACAAGATCGAACCGTGGGCGCCGCGGTCGGCCTCGGTGCCGGTGGTGTGGCGCTACCAGGACCTGCGCGGCCACGTGCTGCGTTCTTCCGAGCTGGTTTCGCCCGAAGAGGCAGGCCGGCGCGTGATCTACCTGAACAACCCGGGCCGGCGCGACGTGGCCGCCGCCGTGGGCTGGCTGTACTCGGGCCTGCAGGTCATGAAGCCGGGCGAACTGGCTTCCGCCCACAAGCATTCGCATTCGGCGCTGCGCTTCATCATGGAAGGGCGGGGCGCCTTCACCGTGGTCGACGGCCACAAGATGACACTGGGCGCGAACGATTTCGTGCTGACGCCCAATGGCACCTGGCACGAGCACGGCGTGGCCGAAGACGGCACCACCTGCATCTGGCAGGACGGCCTGGACATTCCGCTGGTCAACGCCATGGAGGCCGGTTTCTATGCCGTGCATCCGGACCTGAACCAGACTGTGACCTATCCGGTGGACGACACCACCGCCGCCTGGGCCAACCCGGCGCTAAGGCCTCAGGTGGCCGGTTGGACCAAGCCGTACTCGCCGCTCTTCAAGTACGAATGGGAGCCCACCTACGAGGCGCTGCGCCGCTATGCGCGCACTACCGCCGGCAGCCCCTACGACGGCATCCTGCTCGAATACGTCAACCCGGCCACGGGCGGCCCGGTCATGCCCACCATCGGCGCCAGCATGCAGCTGCTGCGGCCCGGCGAGCACACCAAGGCCCACCGCCATACCGGCAGCTTCATCTACCAGGTGGCCAAGGGCAGCGGCTATTCCATCATCGACGGCAAGCGCTACGACTGGACCGAACGCGACATCTTCTGCGTGCCCTCGTGGGCCATCCATGAACACGTCAATCTTTCATCGAACGACGACGCCTGCCTGTTCAGCTTCAACGACCTGCCCGTGATGCGCGCGCTGGCGCTTTACCGCGAAGAAGCGGTCAAGGAAAACGACGGCCATCAAGTGCTGATCTAGCGCTGCCCGATCCCTCTTGAATTTTTCATCCGCCGCGCGGGCCGGGCCCGCGCGCTTGACTCAACTCGTCCTGAATTTATGGAGTTCTTATGCGCTTGGTAACTTTTCGCGCCCATCCCACCGCCGCTGCCCGCCTGGGCGCGCTGGCCGAAGGCTATGTGATTGACCTGGCCCTGCTGGGCCGCGCAGGCGGCGTGGACCTGCCCGACGACATGCTGGCTTTCATCGACCTGGGCCCCGTGGCGGTGGCGCAGGCCAGCAAGCTGATGGAGGCTTATCGCGGCAACTGGCCCGTGGGCAGCGCGCTGCCGCAGGAAAACGTCAAGCTGCTGGCGCCGATTCCGCGTCCGCGCAAGAACATCTTCGGCATCGGGCTGAATTACGTGGAGCACGTGGCGGAATCCAGCCGTACGCTGGATACCTCGGCCGACCTGCCCAAGCAGCCGGTGATCTTCTCCAAGCCGCCCACCACCGTCATCGGCCCGGGCGACGCCATCGAGCACAACGCCAAGATCACGCAGCAGCTGGACTGGGAAGTGGAGCTGGCCGTGATCATGGGCCGCCGCGCCTCGCGCGTGGCCGAAGCCGATGCGCTGTCCTATGTGTTCGGCTACAGCGTGATGCTGGACATGAGCGCGCGCGATTGCCGCCGCGCCGGCCAGTGGATCTATTCCAAGGGCCAGGACACCTATGCGCCCTTCGGCCCGTGCATCGTGACCGCCGACGAGATCCCGGATCCGCAGGTGCTGGATCTGTGGCTGACGGTCAATGGCGAGAAGAAGCAGGGCTCGAACACGCGCCACATGCTGTTCAAGGTGCCGTTCCTGATCTCGGACATCAGCGCGGGCATCACGCTGGAGCCGGGCGACATCATCGCCACCGGCACGCCTGAAGGCGTGGGCGCGGGCCGCAAGCCGCAGGAATGGCTGTGGCCGGGCGACGTGGTGGTGGCCTGCGTCGAAGGCATCGGCACGCTGCGCCATCCGGTGGTGGCGGTCTAGAAAACGCCTGGCCGCGCCGCGGCGGGCAACGCAGTCTCCAAGGGGAAAAACATGATCAAGAAACAGATACTGGGCGGCGCGTTGTCCGTCGCGCTGGGCGCCGCGGCGTCCATGGGAGCGGCCCATGCCGCGGAACCGGTCAAGATCGGCTTCATCGCCACCTTGTCCACGCCAGCGGGCTACATCGGCGAGGACGAGCGCGATGCGTTCAACCTGGCCATCAAGCAGGGCGGCGGCAAGCTGGGCGGCGTGCCCGTGCAGTTGGTGATCGAGGACGACGGCCTGAAGCCCGCCAACGCCAAGCAGGCGGCCGACCGCCTGCTGCAATCGGGCGTCAAGCTCTATACCGGCGTGAACTTCTCCAACGTGCTGGCAGCGGTCGTGCCCAGCGTGGTGAAGTCCGGCGCCTTCTATGTCAGCCTGAATCCCGGCCCGTCGAACTTCGCGGGCGAAAAGTGCGATCCCAATTACTTCGTGGCGTCCTACCAGAACGACGCCTTCCATACGGCCGGCGGCGTGGCGGCCAACGAACTGGGATACAAGAAGGTCGTGCTGCTGGCGCCCAACTACCAGGCGGGCCGCGACGCCATCGAAGGCTTCAAGCGCACCTACAAGGGCGAAGTGGTCGCCGAAATCTACACCAAGCTCGACCAGTCGGACTTCTCGGTCGAGCTGGCGCGCCTGCGTTCGCTGGCGCCCGACGCCATCTATCAGTTCCATCCGGGCGGCACGGGCATCAACTTCGTCAAGCAGTACGCGGCGGCCGGGCTGAACAAGAGCATCCCGATGCTGATGCCCAGCTTCTCGATGGATGCGCGCATGATCCAGGCCACGGGTGACGCGTCGGCCGGCGCCTACATCACCGGCATCTGGTCGCAGGACTTCGACAACGCGCAATCCAAGGCCTTCGTGCAAGCGTTCAAGGACGCCTATGGCCGTGTGCCGACGGACTACGCCATGCAGGCCTACGACACCGCGCAGCTGATTGGCGCGGGCCTGAAGGCTACCGGCGGCGACCTGTCCAAGGCGGCTGAGTTTCGAGCCGCGCTGCGCAAGCCCGAGTTCACGTCGCTGCGCGGCAAGTTCAGCATGAACACCAACCAGCATCCGATCCAGGATCTGTACCTGATGCGCATCGAGAAAGGCAGCGACGGCAGCCTGTCGCCGAAGCTGGTCCGCAAGCTGGTGTCCGATGACAAGGACGCCTACGCGCAACTCTGCAAGATGCCGTCATGACGCTCCTGTTTGAACAGCTGCTCAACGGGCTGCAGTTCGGCGCCATGCTGTTCATGCTGGCAGCCGGACTGACGCTGATCTTCGGCATCATGGGCGTGGTCAACCTGACGCATGGCTCGTTCTACATGGTGGGCGCCTACTGCGCGGCGTACGCCATCGGCACTACCGGCTCGTTCCTCGCGGGCGTGCTGGCGGCGCTGCTTGGGGCGGGCCTGTACGGCATTTCGGTCGAAGTGGTGGTGATACGCAAGCTGTACAAGCGGGATCACCTGTACCAGGTCCTGGCCACCTTCGGCCTGCTGCTGTTCTCGAACGAAGCGGTCAGCCTGATCTTCGGCCGGCGTCCGCCGCTGGTGGGCATCCCAAGCTTCCTGGAAGGCGCGGTGACGTTGGCGCCGGGATTCCAGTATCCGCTGATCCGCCTGTCGTTCATCGCCATTGGCGCGCTGGTGGCGGTGGGCCTGTGGTGGCTGGTCAACCGCACGCGCATCGGCATGCTGATCCGTGCGGGCGCCGACGACCGCGAGATGGTCGACGCGTTGGGCATAGACATCCGCAAGCTCTACACGCTGGTGTTTGGCCTGGGCGCCTTGCTGTGCGGGCTGGCCGGCGTGATGGCCGCGCCCTTGCTGGCGGTGGAAATCGGCATGGGCGAACGCATCCTGATCACCACCTTCGTGGTCATCGTGATCGGCGGGGTCGGCTCGGTGCGCGGCGCCTTGGCAGGCGCCTTGCTGGTGGGCATGGTGGACAGTCTGGGGCGCGCGTTCCTGCCGCAGCTGCTGTCGACGATGTTCTCGCCCGCCACCGCGGACCCGCTGGCCGCAGGCATGGCTTCGGCAAGCATCTATGTACTGATGGCGATCGTGCTGATCGCCAAGCCGGGCGGGCTGTTCCCGGCGCGAGGATGACGATGGCATACACACTTACGAACCGCGCCCGCTGGGGGCTGGGCGGCCTGGCGGTGCTGATCCTGCTGCCGGCTGCGGCGCTGGCCTCGGGTTCGCCGTTCCTGATCGGCGTGGTGACGCGCTTTCTGATCTACGGCCTGGCCGCGGTCAGCCTGGACCTGGTGATCGGCTACGGCGCCATGGTCAGTTTCGGCCATGCCATGTTCTTCGGGCTGGGCGGCTATGCGGTCGGCATCATCGCCTTCCATACTTCGGAAGCCGGTCCGATCTTCGGCTGGGCTGGCAGCAACGCGGCGCTTGTGGTGTGGCCGATAGCGCTCATCGTGTGCGCGTTGGCCGGCTGGCTGTTCGGCTATCTGGCGCTGCGCACGCGCGGCGTGCAGTTCATCATGATCACGCTGGCGTTCGGCCAGATGGTGTACTTCGTGCTGGTGTCGCTGCAGTTCTACGGCGGGGACGATGGCCTGATGATTCCGCAGCGCAATGAGCTGCCGGGCATCAATCTGGAAAGCCCCATGGTTTTCTACTACCTGTGCCTGGCGCTGCTGACCCTTTGGACGCTGCTGTGCATCCGCGTGACCAACTCGCGCTTCGGCATGGTGCTGCAGGCGCTGCGCCAGAGCGAGCGGCGCGCCATCAACCTGGGCGTGGCGCCCACGCCGTACCGGCTCAGCGCCTTCGTGCTGTCGGCGGTGGGCACGGGGCTGGCCGGCGTGCTGTGGGCCAACTATGCCGGGCTGGTGACGCCCGACATGGCGGCCTGGACCAAGTCCGGCGAACTCATGGCCATCGTCATCCTGGGCGGCGTGGGCACCTTGCTCGGGCCGATCGCGGGCGCGGCGGTATTCCTGGGGCTGGAGCAGATGCTGTCGTCCCTGACCGAGCACTGGCTGCTGTACATGGGGCCCATCCTGGTGCTGGTGGTGCTGTGGGGCCAGAAGGGCCTGTTCGGAAAGCTGCTGGAGACGCGCCATGCCGACTGACGCAAGCGCCAGCCTGTTGCGCCTGACGCAGCTGCGCAAGGCTTTCGACGCGGTGGTGGCCACCAACGGCGTGGACCTGGACGTGCGCGCCGGCGAGATCCACGCCATCATCGGCCCCAACGGCGCGGGCAAGTCCACCCTGATCGCGCAGATCTGCGGCGAGATCCGGCCGGACTCCGGGACCATCCATTTGGATGGGCAGGACGTGACCGCGCTGCGCGCCTTCGAGCGTGCGCGCCTGGGGCTGGGCCGCTCGTTCCAGATCACCGAGCTGTGCCAGGAGTACACCGCGCTGGAGAACGTGATCCTGTCGCGCATGCTCAAGGGCGGCCGCGCCTTCCAGGCCTGGTCCAATCCGCGTCATGACGCGGCGTTGAAGACCGAGGCCATGCAGTGGCTGACGCACGTGGGGCTGGAGGACCGCCGCCACGTGCGTTCGTCGGACCTGGCGCACGGCGAGAAACGGCAGCTGGAGCTGGCGGTGGCGCTGGCGCGTTCGCCGCGGCTGTTGCTGCTGGACGAGCCCATGGCCGGCATGGGGCCGGAGGAATCGGCGCGCATGACCCGGCTCTTGCAAGGCATGAAGGGCGACTACGGCATCCTGCTGGTGGAACACGACATGGACGCGGTCTTCGCGCTGGCCGACCGCATCAGCGTGCTGGTCTACGGCCGCGTGGTGTTCAGTGGTTCGCCAGAGGAGGTGCGCCGCCATCCGGAGGTGCGCGCGGCGTATCTGGGAGAAGAACATGTTGAAGGTTGAAGGGCTGACTGGCGGCTACGGGTCCAGCAAGGTCCTGTTCGGCATGTCGTTCGAGGCCAGTGAAGGCGAGGTGATCTCGCTGATCGGGCGCAACGGCATGGGCAAGACCACCACGATCAAGACCCTGATGGGCATGCTGCCAGCCACCGGCGGCGCGGTGCAGTTTCGCGGCCGCACGCTGGGCCGCTCCGCGCCCAGCAGCGTGGCGCGGCTGGGCGTGGGGCTGGTGCCGGAGGGCCGGCGCGTGTTCGGTTCGCTGACGGTGCAGGAAAACCTGGTGGCGACCTCGCGCGCCGCGCCGGGCGGATGGGATCTGGAGCGGGTCTACACGCTGTTCCCGCGTTTGAAAGAGCGCCGCGGGCAGTCGTCGCGCACGCTGTCGGGCGGCGAACAGCAGATGCTGGTGGTGGGGCGCGCCCTCATGACCAACCCCAAGCTCCTGATCCTGGACGAAGCCACCGAGGGACTGGCGCCGCTCATCCGCCAGGAGATCTGGCGTTGCCTGCGGGCGCTGAAGGCCGAAGGCCAGACCATCCTGGTGATCGACAAGAACCTGCCCGAAATGGCGACGCTGGTGGACCGCCACTACATCGTGGACAAGGGCCGGGTGGCCTGGTCGGGGCAGCCCGCCGAGCTGTCCGCCCAGCCCGAGCTGGCGCAGCGCTACCTGGGCATATGAACAGGCCGCGCGGGTAGAATGAGCCGCCTGTGCGCGGATACGCGCCCCGGCCGCTGACATCTGGAGACCATCTTGAAGCCTAGAATAAAAGCTTCCCGCCAGGACGATCCCGGATCGGACGGGAGCGCCGGCATAGAGGAAATCACGCTGTCCGAGCAGGTTTACCGCCTGCTTCGGCGCGACATCATGCGCGGCGCCTTCGCGCCGGGCCAGTCCTTGCGGCTGGAATTGCTGAAGCAGCGCTACGGCAGCAGCTTCTCTCCCATCCGCGAAGCCCTCAACCGCCTGCGCAGCGAGCGCATGGTCATCAGCACCACGTCGCGCGGCTTCAGCATCGCGCCCTTGTCGGTCGAAGAAATGTGGGACGCCTGTGAAACCCGCATCCTGATCGACTGCGACGCGCTGCGCCGCTCGCTGGCCAACGCCGACGACGCCTGGGAAACGCGCCTGGTCGGCGCGTACCATGCGCTGACGCTGGCCGCGCAGCGGGCCGACCAGGCCGCCGAGCCGTCGGAAGAATTGGACGAGCTGCTGGAGGCGCGCCACCTGGAGTTCCACCACGCGCTGATCGGCGCGTGCCGTTCCAACTGGCTGCTGGACCTGTCCACCCAGCTCTACGCGCAGACCGAGCGCTACCGCCGTCCGGCGCGCGCCGGCGCGACCGCCTACGGGCCTGAACGCAACGTCGACGACGAGCACCGCCAGCTGTTGGACGCCGCCATCTCGCGCGACGTGGAAGGCTCGGTCGCCATGCTCGCCGCGCACTACCGCAAGACCGCGCAGTTCATCGAACGCATCATCTCCCAGCCCCAATCGCAGCCAACATCGCAGGCCAGGCATGCATAACAGCGACATCGATCTCTTCTTTCCCACCATCGCCGAGCGCGAGGTGCAATACAACGCGCGCGAATCGGTGCCGGATTTCGACGCCTGCGTGCGCCGCTATGCCGAGTCCTCGGCGCGGGTGCGCACGCGCCGCCCGGGCGTGCTGGACCTGCGCTACGGCATGGGCCAGGATGAAAGGCTGGACCTGTTCCTGCCCGCCGCCTCGCAGGCGCGGGCGCCGCTGTTCGTGTTCATCCACGGCGGCTATTGGCGCGCGCAGCGCAAGGAAGACGCGCCCGTGATGGCAGAGGCCTTCAACGCCGCGGGCGCCGCCGTGGCTACCCTGGAATACACGCTGGTGCCCGAGGCGACCCTGGGCGAAGTGGTACGCGAAGTGCGCTCCGCCGTGGCCTGGCTGTACCGCAACGTGGCGGCCTATGGCGTGGACCCTGAACGGATCTACGTCAGCGGCAGTTCGGCGGGCGGCCATCTGGCCGGCATGCTGGTCGCGCCCGAATGGCAGGCACGCTACGGCGTGCCGGACGACGTGATCAAGGGCACGCTGGCATTGAGCGGGCTGTTCGACCTGCGGCCGCTGTGCGATATCCTGCCCAACACCTGGCTGCAGCTGACGCCAGAGCAGGCCGCGCACCAAAGCCCGATCTTCCATCTGCCGGAACGTGCAGGCCCGATGCTGCTGGCCGTGGGCGGGTTGGAGACGCAGGGTTTCAAGAACCAGACGGCGGCGTACGAAGCGGCGTGGAATGCTGCGGGGCTGGCCTCCACCCGTATTCCGACGCCGCACTGCAATCATTTTGACCTGGTCAATGAACTGGAAAATCCGGACAGCGATCTGACCCGCGCCACCCTGGCGATGATGGGGCTGGGCGCCAAGTGAACGGCTGGCCGATGGCGTAAGCTTGACGTCCATGGCCGACCTGAAACTCCTTGAAGACCTGATTGCCCTGGCGCAGACCGGCAGCTTCGTGCGCGCGGCCGAGCTGCGCCACGTCACTCATCCGGCGTTCGGCCGACGCATCCGCGCGCTGGAGGCCTGGGCCGGCGCGCCGTTGATCGAACGCCAGCGCCTGCCGGTGGTCCTGACCGCCGAAGGCGAGGCCTTGCTCAAGACCGCGACGCAGGTGGTGGAGCAGATGGGGCAGGTGCGCCATCGCATCCGCAGTTTCGGCGCAGGCGGGGAGGCGGTGCTGCGCATCGCCACCGGCCGCAGCCTGGCCCGCACGTTGGTGGCCGACTGGATCGCGCGCCTGCGCCACCGCACGCCCAAGGTGTTGACCGAGGGCACGCAGGTCGAATTGTCCACCGGCATGATGCAGGACATGGCGGCGCGGCTGGAGCAGGGCCGGGTGGACCTGCTGTGCTGCTACGAGCATCCGGCCCTGTCGGTGCAGCTGAGCCCGGGGCGCTACCGTTACATGACCCTGGGCACAGACAAGCTCGTGCCCGTCAGCCAGGCGGATTCCCGCGGCCGGCCCCGTTACGTGCTGCAGGAAGGCGGTCCGTCCGTGCCCTTGATCACCTATGCGGGCGGCCTCGCGATGGAACGCATTGTGGGCGACCGCCTGGAGGCCACGCCGTACGCCCTGGCGCCATTCTTGCGCAGCGACTCGCTGGACGCGGCGCATGGCGCGGTCGCCAAGGGGCTGGGCGTGGCTTGGCTGCCGTGGTCCATGGTGGCGGCGGACTGCCGCCGCGGCGCGCTGGCAGCCCTGGGCGGCCGTAGCGAGGAAATCTCGTTCGAGGTGCGGCTGTACCGTTCGCGGGCGCGCCTGGCGGACCTGGCCGAAGCGGCCTGGGAAGCGACGGCCAGTCGCAAGGCGTGAAATCCGTCAGCCGCGCGTCCGGCGTGTGCCGAATCCGCACGGCCATGTGTCGATTCAGCACGAAATATCCCTGGTGTACGCCCGAGAATAGCTCCCGAAACATTAAATGAGACGGCGCCGCCGTCCGCCTCAGCACCCCAGGGAGAAAACATGAAATCCGTCCTGCATCCATTGCGCGGCGCGCTCGCCGCTATCTGTGCCGTCTCGGCGCTGGCCGCGGCGCCTTCCGCCCACGCCGAGTATCCCGAACGCGCCATTTCTCTGGTGGTCGGCTACCCGGCGGGCGGCAGCGTGGACCTGACCGCCCGCCTGTTTGGCGAAGAACTGGCCAAGCGCCTGGGCCAGAGCGTGGTGGTCGAGAACGTGGGCGGCGCCGGCGGCACCATCGGCGCGCAGCGCGTGGCGCGCGCCGCGCCCGACGGCTACACGCTGCTGCTGGGCTCGACCAATGAGATGGTCATCGCCAGCATGATCAACAACGCGGTCAAGTACGACAGCGTGAAGGACTTTTCGCCGCTGGGCGTGATCGCCTCGCAGCCCATGCTGCTGGCCGCCAGCAAGAATTCCGGCGTGAAGACCGCCGCCGAATACCTGCAGAAGCTGCGCGCCTCCGCGCCCGGCAGCTTCAACTACGGTTCTTCCGGCGTGGGCACGACCCTGCACCTGGCCGGCGAGATGATCAACCAGTCGACCGGCACGCGCGCCGAGCACGTGCCGTACCGCGGCGTGGCGCCGCTGGTGACGGACTTGATGAGCGGTCAACTGGACTACGGCATGCTGGTGCTGTCCTCGGGCCTGCCGCAAGTGCGCGCCGACAAGATCGTGGCGCTGGGCGTGACCGAGAAGAAGCGTTCGCCGGTGGCGCCGGACCTGCCGGCCCTGGCCGAAACCCCGGGGTTCGAGTCCGTGGACATCAGCGTCTGGTTCGCGCTCTATGGCCCGGCCGGCTTGCCGGAGCCGGTGGCCGCCAAGCTGCGCAGCGCGCTGGCCGACACGCTGAAGTCGGAGCAGTTCCGCGCCAAGATGCAGGAAGCCGGCGGCGTGCTGTCGCAACCGGGCCTGGACCCGGCGGCCTATCAGGCCGAGGAAACCAGGAAATACGGCGCGCTGGTCAAGGCCGCCAAGATCGAAGCCCAGTGATCCGAAACCGGATCATCGCAACACCCTAGTACCGCAGCGGACGACATCCATGGAATTCAAGCTTCCCGTACCCGACCTGAGCGCCGAGCGCGCCGGCAATACCGGCACCCCTGGCGTGTGGCATTTCGATTCAGGCCTTCCGGGGCGCGCGTTGATGGTGTCCGCGCTGGTGCACGGCAACGAGTTGTGCGGCGCCTGGGCCTTGAAGGACCTGCTGGCGGCGGGCGTGCGGCCTCGCCGCGGCAGCCTGACGCTGGCATTCTGCAATCTGGATGCGTTCGACCGCTTCGACCACGCCAACCACGACGCCTCGCGCTTCGTCGCCGAAGACATGAACCGCGTCTGGAGTGCCGAACGCCTGGACAATCCCACGACGCCGGACCGCCGGCGCGGCGCCGAGCTGCGTCCCTGGGTGGAGCGCGCGGACTGGCTGCTGGACCTGCATTCCATGCATGAGCCGGGTGCGCCCTTGCTGCTGACCGGCGTCCTGCCGCGCAACATTGCGCTGGCGCGCCGCCTGAAGGCGCCGCAGCACGTGATCGTGGACGCGGGGCATAAGGACGGCGTGCGCATGCGCGACTTCGGCCAGTTCGGCGATCCCGCCCGAGAAGACGCCTGCGCCTTGCTGATCGAATGCGGTTTCCATGGCGAGCTGGCTGCGCGCGACGTGGCGCGCGACATGGTGGCGCGCATGCTGCTGGAGTCGGGCGTGGCGGATGCGGCGGACGTGCCGGCGGGCTGGCTGTTGCCGGATGCCGAAAACCAGCGCGTGCTGGAAGTGACGGACGCGGTGGTCGCGCCATCCATGGACCTGCGCTTCTCGCAGCCCTGGACCGGGTTGGAAACGTTCGAGCACGCCGGATCGACGATAGGCTGGGCCGACGGCCAACCCATCGTGACGCCGTACGATCAGTGCACGCTGGTCATGCCGTCCTTGCGCCAGCTGAAGCCGGGCGTGACGGTGGTGCGGCTGGCGCGGGACTACGCCGGTTAAGCGCTGCGGTTCGCTCTACTTCTGCGGCGTGAACCGCAATTCATCCAGCTGATAGCCTTGGGCCTTGGCCGCATCCAGGGCCTTGTCCAGTTCTTCCTTGGGCAACTGCGGCGAGCGCGACAGGATCCACAGGTATTTCCGGTCCGGGGTGCCGACCACCGACCAGCGGTATTCGGGGTCCAGGCCGATCACCCAGTAATCGCCCTTGAACGGCTTGAAGAACGAAACTTCGAGCTTGGCGTTGTTGCTGCCTTCCACCACGGTGGCGGTGCCCGAGGCCGAATCGATGTCGCCATCCTTGGTGCGGCAGCGGTTGTTCACGCCGACCGTGCCGTCGGCATGTGCGGTGTATTCGGCGGTGGTGTCTCCCACGCAGTCGCGCTGGAAGAACATGGGGAAATTCGCGATTTCGTACCACATGCCTGCGTAACGCTTCAGGTCCACCGATTCCACGGTTTGCATGGGCGGCGGCGCGGCATGGACTATCCCCGCCACGCTGGTGGCCAAGGCCAACAGGAATGTTGCGGTGCGGCGCATGGGGGAAACCTCCTGATGTGACAGAGCGGTCCGCGCCGGCCGGAGGGCCGGCGGCGCGGATCAAAACCCTAACGATACGCCTTATTTGCGCGGGGCCTTCAGCGCGGCGTGGTAGCGGGCCACATAGGTATCGAAATCCTCGGTGTCCGATTGCTCCAGGCGCAGCTGTTCCGCCGTGGACTGCGCGGCGGCCTGTTCATAGGCTGCCGCCAGGTCGGCGGGCAAGGCCTGGGCGCGCAGCGCGTCGGCATGCTTGCGGCTGAGGTCCAGCGAATAGTCATGGAACGACAGGCCGCTGTCGGTCAGCGAAGCCAGCAGGCGCGCCGACGGCGTGGAGTCGGGCTGATCGAGCTTGGCGCGCTGGGCCGCCAGGGCCTCGGCATAGGCGCTGCCGCCCATGGCCGAGTCGAACAGCGCGGCGTAGGGCGCGATCTGGTCCAGCAGTTCGTGGCCCCATTGCGCCAGCCCGATGGGCTGGCCTTCGCGATCCAGCATGAGGCCGGGCTTGCGACCTTCCTTGACCACGGTCGAGAAGTTGTCGGCGCTGCGCTGACAGTAGCCGTTGGCGGGGAAGAAGGGGCTGTCGGACGCGGTGCAGAACAGCAGGAAGGCGTCGACGAAGCGGCTGGTGCTGGCGTCGATGCCGACCGGCGAGTTCGGGTCGATATCCAGGCAGCGCACTTCAACGTACTGCACGCCGCGTTCTGCCAGCGCCGTGATCGGGCGTTCGCAGCGGCCGGTGGCGCGCTTGGGGCGGATGCTGGAGTAGTACTCGTTTTCGATCTGCAGCACGTTGGTGTTGAGCTGGATCCATTCGCCGCCGCGGTGCGTGCCGATCTTCTGGTAGTCGGGCCAGGGCTGGCTGACGGCGTCGTACAAGCGGCCCAGGAACGTGTCCAGGTCGTTGTAGCAGAGCTTGAGCTGCGACTGCGCCTTGTTCTGGTAACCCAGGTCGCTCATGCGCAGGCTGGTGGCGTAGGGCAGGTACAGCGTGCTGTCATCCAGCTTTTTCAGCGGATGTTCGCGCCCGCGCAGGAAGTCGCTGGACAAGGCCGGGGCGGCGCCGAACAGGTACATCAGCAGCCAGGAATAGCGCGTGAAATTGCGGATCAGGCCGATGTAGCCGCGCGAACGGCGGTCCTGGGGGCTACCCGGCTGCGTGTCCAGCACGGACCACAGGTCTTCGGCCAGCGAGAAGTTGTAGTGCACGCCGGCGATGCATTGCATGGTCTTGCCGTAGCGCACGGCCAGGCCGCGGCGGTACACGTGCTTGAGCATGCCGGTGTTGGACTTGCCGTACCAGGCGATGGGGATGTCGGCTTCGGGCGGCAGCGTGGCGGGCATGGACTGATTCCAGATCAGTTCATGGTCCAGCACGCTGTAGACGTGGCGATGGGTGTTGGTCAGTTCGGCCAGCAGCGCGTCGACGTCCTTGTGCGTGCCTGTGATGAGTTCAAGCAGGGATTCGGAGTAGTCGGTGGTGACGTGTTCGTTGGTCAGCGCCGATCCCAGGCCGGCGGGGTGCGGCTTGCGGGACAGGACACCCTGTTCGTCCACGCGCAGGCCTTCCTTTTCGATGCCCCGCAGGGTCTGGGTCAGCAGCGATCGGTTGGCCTCCAGGCGGGAGAGGCGGTTGGCGGCAGTATCAGTCACGGGTTCTTCTCGTTTGGGTCTGTCGCCGGATTTTACGGGGTGCCGGCCTCCTGTGCCGAGGGAGTCAATACTGGGGACAGGGACAATGCCTGAGCGGTGCGCGCCAGCCACTCGTCCAGGTCTGCGTAGACCGGATCGGCGATGGGGGCGGTTTCATTGAAAATCTCGTGCCAGGCGGTGTCGTACCAGCGCAGCGTCAGCAGTTCGGCGGGTGCGCGCTGGGCGAACTGGCGGCTGCCTTCGGCAGCGACGATGGAATCGTCGCCCGCCACCATCAGCAGGGTGCGGCAGGCCAGCAGCGGGGCTTCACGCAGGGACTCGCGGCCGCCTTCGTCCACGAAGCGCGCCAGGCGTCCTGTCATTTGGCGCCGCACCAGCGGATCGCTGCGGTAGGCCTTGACCACGGCCGGGTCGTGGGAAATGCGGGCGGGCGCCAGGCCGTGGGGCACGCGCAGGTCGGGCGCATGCAGCGACATCCAGGTCAGGGTGCGCCGCACCCACGGCGGCACGTGCACCACGAACGGCGGCGAACTGAGCACCAGGCCGTCGATCTCGGCCAGGCGGCGCAGGGCGATCCGCACCGCGACCAGCGCGCCCAGGCTGTGGCCCAGCAGGATGGGCGGCCGTCCATGGGCCGCGGTCCAGGCCCGCAGGCGGTCGACCGCATCGACGACCAGATCGTCCTCATGGTTCAGGGTGGCGGGCCGCCCGCCGGAGCGGCCATGGCCGCGGTGGTCATGGGCGCCCACCGTCCAGCCGCGCGCGGTCAGCCAGCGCGCCAGGCGGTCATAGCGCCCGGCATGCTCGCTAAGTCCGTGCAGCAGGTAGATACTGGGGGTGCCCAGGCCGGCGATCGGCGGGGGCACGTTGGGCGCGGCTGGCCACACATAGTTGGCCAGTGGCGTGCCGTCGGGCGCGGGGGTCATCGAAATCGGCGACAATTTCTGGCTTCCTCGAAATGAATAGACAGTCCAGGTCCTCGGGTAATGACGATTTCATCGCTGTTTCGTTTCATGTTCAAGAAAGCCGGCGCAATTGTCGCGCTGGCCCTGCTGATCACGGCCTGCTCGCCCAGTTACAACTGGCGCGAAGTCGACGTGGCCGACGGCCACGCGCGCGCCGCGTTTCCGGACCGGGTTACGACCGACACCCGCGACCTGAAGCTGGATACCCATACCTTGCGTTTTACCCTGGCCAGCGCCACCGTGGGCGAGGCGGTCTTCGCCGTGGGATCGGCGCCGCTGCCACCCGACATCGCGAAGGATCCGGCCGCCAAGCAGGCGCTGGGCATGGCGCTGATGCATTCGCTCTACGCCAACATGCAATCGCCGCCGCCCAATGAATGGCCTGCCTACGGGCAGGACATCGAGGTCCAGGGCAAGGCCATGGGCAAGCCGGGCTGGCTGCGCGCCAGGGTCTGGGTGACCGACACCATGTTGATCGAGGCCGTGGCAGCCGGCACCGTGGAAAGCCTGCCGGCCGAGCGGGCGCATGAGTTCCTGCGTTCCGTTGTCATCAAGCCGTGACGGGCGCGATCAGGCCCAGTCTCAATGCCGCGACCACTGCGGCGCGGCGGCCGCGCACGCCGAGCTTTTCGCAGGCGTTGCACAGATGGAAATTCACCGTGCTTTCGCTGACGCCCAGGATGCGGGCGGTTTCCCAGCTGGTCTTGCCCATGGCGGCCCAGTGCAGGCAGCTGGCCTGGCGTTCCGACAGGGGTTTGATGGGCCGGGCCGGACCAGACGCGGCGTTCAAGGTGGGATTCGCGGCCGGGTTTGTGGCCACGTGTGTGGCCAGATGCGGGGGCGTGGCGGAGTGTGCGGTGGCTGACATGGCGGTTGGGGGCAGAAGCCCGGCGATTGACGAGTTGCTCCATGCTGCCGCCCGGGCGCGTTGCCCGGCAAGCGATGATGCCTTCATGCATCAAACCTCTTATCTCTAACGGAATAAGCGCATGTCTGCCGTCGTGCAGTTCTATTTTTCATCGATCGTGCTGATGCTGCCTTTGCTCTTTTGCGCGGGCATAGGGGTGTATTGGGGCAAGCGGGACCTGCCGTTCGGCGGTTCCTTCATCACCATGCTGGTGACGTCGGTGACCACGCCGGCCCTGGTGTTCCACACTTTCGTCACCACCCACCTGGACGACCGCGCGTTGGCCGACGTGGCGGTGGCGACCCTGCTGGCGCTGCTGCTGTGCGCCCTGGTGTGCGCGTTGTTGCTGAAGGCATGGAAGCTGCCCGTGCGTACGCTGCTGCCCACGGCCTTCCTGCCCAACGCCGGAAACCTCGGGCTGCCGATTTCGCAGATGGCCTTTGGCGACGCGGGCCTGTCGGTGGCGGTCGCGTTCTTCGCGGTCAGTTCCTTTGTCATGCACACCATCGCGGTGCGCCTGTTGCCGGGCGTCAACACCAAGGGCAGCTGGAAGAGTCCGATTTTGCTGGCTTCGCTGGTCGCCGTGGCCCTGCGTCTCATGCACGTGCCGGTGCCCGCATGGCTGATCGAGACCTCGCGCATGCTGGGCGCGGTAACCGTGCCGCTGATGCTGCTGAGCCTGGGTCACGCGCTGGCCTTGATTCCGTCCAACGGCTTGCGCGACGGCGCCAAGGTCGCCGCCATCCGCCTGGCCGTGGGCCTGGGGGCGGGGCTGGCGGTGGTGTGGGCGCTGGATCTGGAACCGGTGCTCGCCGGGGCGCTGAGCCTGCAGATGGCCATGCCCTGCGCCGTGGTGAGCTACATGTACGTCAAGCGCTACACGACGCAGGGCGATACCGCGGCTGGCGCGGTGCTGGTGTCGACCGTGGCGTTCCTGTTGCTGGCGCCGGTGATACTTTGGTTCAGCCGCGGGGTTTGACCTACCCCGCGCCCGACATCGTGCGCAATTGCGCCATCAACGCATCGGGAATCTCCACGCCATGCTTGAGCGCTTCGTCGCGCAGCTTGCGGCGGCGATCACCCGGCAGGCGCACGCCTTCATCTTCCAGCATGGCGTCGACCAGGACCTCGACGCGATCCAGATAGGCGTTGTTGCCCGCCAGGGCGCCTGGGTCGATCGCCATGAAGGCCTGGCCCAGCCGCGCCGGGCCGCCTTCGTCGACAAAGAAGGACTCGGTCTCGAAACCGAAGTGCGAGCCGGTCAGCGCGCAAGCCAGCAATTCGATGATCAGCGCCAGCATCGCGCCCTTGACGCCGCCCGCGGGCAGCATGCTGCCCGCCAGGCCGGCCTTGGGATCGGTGGTCGGCTGGCCGTCGGCGTCCAGCGCCCAGCCCAGGGGGATGGGCTGGTTGTCGCGGGCCGCGATCATGAGCTTGCCGCGCGCGACCTGAGACAGCGACAGATCGATCACCAGGCGCGCGCCGCCGCGTCGCGGAAAGACCGCGGCGATGGGGTTGGTGCCGAATAACGGACGCTTGCCGCCCCAGGCGGGCATGGCGGCGGGCGAGTTGCTCAGCGCCAGTCCCACCAGCCCGAGGTCGGCCAGGGCTTCCAGGTGGTAGCCGGCTTCGCCGAAGTGGTGGCTGTTGGCCACGCCGATGAAGGCTACGCCATGCTCGCGGGCGCGCAGGCCGGCCTGTTCGATCGCCATGGCGCAGGCGGGAAAGGCCAGGCCGGACCCGGCATCGATCAGTGCGGCGCCGCCGCGCTCATGCACGATGCGCGGCACCGCCGTACCGATGGCGCGGCCGGCGCGCAGGTGTCCGGCATAGAAAGGCACGCGCGACAGGCCGTGGGAGCTGAGTCCCTGGCTTTCGGCGAAGACCAGCGCACGCGCCGTGCTGTCGGCCATGGCCGGGTTGGCGCCAGCGGCGGCCAGGCCGGCCGCGGCCAGGAGTTGCAGTTCGTCCAGATAGATGTGAGCCATATCCTTCTCTTCAAGGGCGCGCGCCGGGCCGTGTGGCTTCATCGGTCGCCGCCGGTAAGCGCCATTGTCACCCCGGCGGCCACCATGTCAGAAACCCGGGTGTTGGCTTCCTGCGTCAGCCCGGCGATATGCGGCGTCAGGATCAGGTTGGGCGCGCCCGCCAGCGGGCTGCCGGCGGGCAGGGGTTCCTGTTCGAACACGTCCAGCGCCGCGCCGCGCAGATGGCCCGTGCGCAGGGCATCCGCCAGCGCGGCCTCGTCCACGATGCCGCCGCGCGAGGTGTTGATCAACACGGCGCCGGGCCGCATGCGCGCGATGCGGCCGGCGTCCATCAACCGCCGCGTGCCGGGCGTGAGCGGCAGGTGCAGGGTGATGGCATCGGCCTGGGCCAGCAGCTCGTCCAGCGGCAGGGCGGTGACGCCGGTCTCCCGCCACGCGGGATGGTCTGGCGGCAGCGCGGCGTCGCAGCCGGCCACGCGCATGCCCAGTCCTTGCGCCAGGCTTGCGGTCAGCCGGCCTATGCCGCCGAAGCCCACGATGCCCAGCATGCGGTTGTGCGCCTCCAACCCCTGCGAGAGCGCGTTGCGCGGCCATGCGCCCGCCGCGACCTCGGCCGTCGACCCGTAGGCGCCGCGCAGCAGCATCAGCATGGCGCCCACGACGTACTCGGCGACAGCGCGCGCGTTGGCGCCGGTGGCCGGTATCACCGCGATGTTGCGCGCGGCGCAACCGTCCAGGTCGATGTTGTCCAGCCCTACGCCCAGGCGGCCCACGGCCCGCAGCCGCGGGGCCGCCTGCAGCAGGGCGGCGTCGACCTTGCTGCGGTTGCGCACGATGAGGGCGTCGGCGTCGGCCGCCGCGGCCAGCAAGGCATCGCGCTGCTCCACCAGTTCGGGCTCGTACCGCACCTTGAACCGCTGGCGCAGCGCGTCGACCGCGGGCGCGTCCATGAACTCGGAAATGAGGATATGCATCGGTTGGGACTCCACGGTGCTCAGGCGATCTGGATGTTGGCGTCGCGGATGATCTTGGCCCAGCGGTCGACCTCGGACTTCAGGTAGGCGCCGAACTCCGCGGGGCCGCGCGGCTGCGGCACGAAGCCCAACTGCAGCAGCGCCTGCTTCATGGCGGGCTGCGAGACCTGGCGCACGATGGCGTCGCCGATGCGCTGCACCAGCTCCGGCGGCGTGCCCGCGGGTGCCAGCACGCCGGTGAAGTTCTCGACGATCAGGTCCGGCAGGCCGGCTTCCTTCACGGTGGGCACGTCGGGCAGGTCCGCGCTGCGTTCGCGGGTGGTGATGGCCAGCGCCCGCAACGAGCCGTTCTTCACGTGCGAGAGCGATTCCGGATAGTTGGAGAACACCACGTCCAGGTGGCCGCCTATCAGGTCGGTGAGGGACGGCGCGCCGCCCTTGTAGGGAATGTGCATCATCGGTACGCCGGTGAGCTTCTGGTACAGCGCCAGGGTGAGGTGCGGCGGCGTGCCGTTGCCGCTGGAGCCGGCCGACAGCGATTTCGAGCGGGCGGCCTTGGCCAGATCGGCCATGCTCTTGATGTCGCTCTTGGCGTTGACCACCACCATGATGGGCGAGGAAGCCAGGCCGGCCAGCGGCGTGAGGTCGCGCGTCAGGTCGTAGCCCGCCTTGCCGGCAAAGAGCGTCGCGTTGGCGGCGTGCGACAGCGTGATCGCCAGCCAGGTGTAGCCGTCCGGAGCGGCATGGGAAACGTGGGCGGCGCCGATGTTGGCGCTGCCGCCGGGCTTGTTTTCCACCACCACGTTCCAGCGTTCGGCGTCGCTTAGCGCTTTGCCGACCTGGCGCGCGGCCACGTCGGTCAGGCCGCCGGGCGGAAAGGGCACCACGTAATTGATCGGACGTTCGGGCCAGGCTTTCTGCGCCAGCGCGCGCTGCCAGGGCGCCAGGGCACAGAGGCCGGCGGCGCCCAGGGCGGCAAGCAGGCGCCGGCGTTGCGCGGCGTCGGGATGGTGATCGTGTTCGCTGTTCATCTGTCTTCCTCCTTGGGGGACGCCCGGGTAGGAATGCAACCGCCTGTGCTGCCGTGGCGGATGTCGCCCGGGTCTGCTGGTGTGGTTCTGAGACGATGCTGCGGGGAAATGCTGGCGGCAGGACGGCGCGTCCGCAATCCTGCTTGCGGACGCGCCGTTGCCAGGGACGACAGGCGCGATTAAGCGCTTTCGAAGATGCGGGTCAGGACGAATTCGCGGTGGCCCAGCGCTTCGGCCGCGGTCCAGCGGCCGTTGGCGGTGGCCAGCATGCATTCCAGCAGCTTGTCGCCGGCCTGGTTCAGGTCGATTTCACGCTGCAGCAGGCCGCTGGTGTCCACGTCGATGTGTTCGGACATGGTGCGCACCGTGCGCGGATTGGCGCAGATCTTGATGACCGGCAGTATCGGGTTGCCGATGACGTTGCCCTGGCCGGTGGGGAAGAAGTGCACGGCGTAGCCCGAGGCCGCGCACAAGGTCACCATTTCGGCCGCGGCGGAGGACGAGTCCATGAACCACAGGCCCGGGCCGTCCGGGATCTCGGCCTTGTCGATCACGCCGTCCACGCGGCATTGCTTGCCGATCTTCTGGATGTTGCCCAGCGCCTTTTCCTCGATGGTGGTCAGTCCGCCCGCGATGTTGCCCTTGGTGGGCTGGGATTCGGACAGGTCGCTGGTCTTCCAGCGGTCGATCATGGCCTGGTAGCGGTTGAACATGAACATGAAGCGCTCGCGCACCGCGTCGTTGGCGCAGCGCTCGGCCACGATGTGTTCGCCGCCGGTGAGTTCCGAGGTTTCACCGAAGACCAGCGTGGAGCCCAGCGCGTACAGCTTGTCGAAAGCGTTGCCCACGGTGGGGTTGGCGCCACAGCCGGAGGTGGTGTCGGATTCGCCGCATTTGGTCGACACCCACAGGTCGGCGATGGGGCATTCGCTGCGCGTCAGGGCCGTGGCGTAGTGCACGAATTCCTTGGCGCAGCGCGAGGCGCGCATGATGGTGTCGTGGTCGCCGTGCAGTTCGATGCTGAAGCCCATGACCGGCTTGCCGGTGGCGGCGATGCCGTCCACCACGCGCTTGGTCCAGCCTTCCTCGATACCGATTACCACCACTGCGGCGACGTTGGGATTGCAGCCGGTGCCGATCAGGGTGCGGAAGTGCAGCTCCAGGTCCTCGCCGAATTGCAGTCGGCCATAGGGATGAGGCAGGGCCATCGTGCCCTTGATGTTGTTGGCCACGGCTTCGGCTGCGGCATTCGAAATATCGTCCACGGGCAGGACGATGACGTGGTTGCGGACGCCGACGCGGCCGTTGTCGCGGCGGTAGCCCTGGAAGGTGGTCGAGGCGGTGAGGATGGACATGGCGGATTCCTGTGCGGGGTGGGGGGCTTACCAGCGCTTGGTCTTGATGTTGTGCACATGGGCGTGCTGGCCGGCCTTGATGGGCTCCACCACGCGGCCGATGTCGACGCCGTACTTGAAGACGGTGTCGCCCACGGCCATGTCCTTCATCGCCACCTTGTGTCCGATGGGGATGTCCTGCGATGCGCGCACGTGGATGATCTTGTCTTCATCCATGATCCAGGCGTTCAGTTCCGTTCCGGCGGTGACTCCTTCCACGACGGCGACCGCCACCGTGTCCTTGGCATCGTGCAATACGGCGTGAATCATTTGTCTTCCTCTCTTGGGCTTGGGGGCGCCCGGCTGGTGCGGCGGCAGGGCGCGGATCGCTACGGCCAGGAAATCTTAGGACCGCGCTTCGTGCGTGTCAACTAAATCATATATATGAATTGTATGACTTGAGCAGGTTCCGTCCCCGCCGCTACACTGTGGGCTCCTGATTTTTGCGATGCACCCATGAACACCAGCCTGTCCTCGACCGTGCCTTTGGGCAGTCCTCTGTACGCGCAGGTCAAGCAGGCCGTGCTGGCCGCGCTGGCGCAGGGCGAATGGAAGCAGGGCGAGGCGATCCCGCCCGAGAAGCTGCTGGCGGAACGTTTCGGCGTCTCCATCGGCACCTTGCGCAAGGCCATCGACGAACTGGCTGCGGAGAACATCCTGGTGCGGCATCAGGGCCGCGGCACCTTTGTGGCCGTGCACACGCGCAACCACCATTTCTTCAAGTTCTTCCGCATCGTGCGGCAGGACGGCGACAAGTCCTATCCCGCGACCGAGCTGCTGCGCTTTCGCCGCGTGCGGGCCTCGGCCATCGCGCGCGAGAAGCTGAACCTGCCCGCCGGCGCCATGGTGTTCGAGTTCCTCAACCTGTTGTCGCTCAATGGCGACGTGGTGATGATGGATGAGATCTGCCTGCCGGAAGCATGCTTTCCGGGCATGACCGAAGCGCACCTGCGCGACCGCGCCAGCACGCTGTATGCGCTGTACCAGGACGTATTCGGCGTCAATGTGATCGCCACCGACGAGCGGCTGCGCACCTGCGTGGCCGAACGCACGCAGGCGCGGGCGCTGGGCGTGGCCGAAGGCAGCCCCTTGCTGGAGATCCGCCGCGTGGCGTTTTCCTACAAGCGGCAGGCGGTGGAATGGCGCATCTCGCGCGTCAACACCGAACGCTACGAGTACCTGGGCCAGGAGCCCTGGGAGGCCGGCGCCTGAATGGCCGCCGCGCGCGCCAGGCGGACCGGATGGGCCGCCGGCCGTTGCGGCGCGCGTCAGCAGTGCTAGAATTCCTGCCGCAGTACAAAATTTTTCGGCGCCGATTTGCCTGATCCGCTTGCGGGCGCCTTCCAATAAATCCAGCTAAAGAGGTCCGTATGACCACTCCTGCCCAAAATTTGGCCGGTGATTCGGCCAGCGGGTTCGTACCCGCAACCGTCACGACTTCCGCTTCCGCTGATCCCGGTTCGGTCGGTCTCGTTGCCCCCACCTTCATCCGTTTCGATGAGCCCCTGTCCTTGCAGAGCGGCCAGTCGCTGGCTGCCTACGAACTGGCGGTCGAAACCTACGGCACGCTCAATGCCCAGCGCAGCAACGCGGTGCTGATCTGCCACGCGCTGAACGCTTCGCACCACGTGGCGGGGCAGGCGGCCGACAATCCCAGCGACGTGGGGTGGTGGGACAACATGGTGGGGCCCGGCAAAGCGGTGGACACCAACGTCTTCTTCGTCATCGGCGTCAACAACCTGGGCTCCTGCTTCGGCTCGACCGGCCCGGCCAGTATCAATCCGGAAACCGGCAAGCCCTGGGGCGCCGCTTTTCCGGTGCTGACCGTCGAGGACTGGGTAAGGGCGCAGGCCAGGGTCGCGGACCACTTCGGCATCGAACGTTTCGCCGCCGTGATGGGCGGATCGCTGGGCGGCATGCAGGCGCTCAGCTGGGCCATTACGTTGCCCGACCGCGTGGCCAATTGCGTGGTCATCGCCAGCACGCCGCGCCTGTCGGCGCAGAACATCGGCTTTAACGAGGTGGCGCGCCGCGCCATCATCACCGATCCGGATTTCCACGGCGGCGACTACTACGCGCAGGATACCGTGCCGCGCCGCGGCCTGTCGGTGGCGCGCATGCTTGGCCACATCACCTACCTGTCCGACGACGACATGGCCGAGAAGTTCGGCCGCGCCCAGCGCGCGCCGGCCGAGAACGGCGCGTACCACTACGGCTACGACGTCGAGTTCGAGGTGGAGTCGTACCTGCGCTATCAGGGTGAGAAATTCACCCGTTATTTCGACGCCAACACCTATCTGCTGATTACGCGCGCGCTGGACTACTTCGACCCGGCGCGCACCACCGGCGGCGATTTGGCCCGCGCGCTGGCTCCGGCCAAGGCCGATTTCCTGCTGGTGTCGTTCTCGACCGACTGGCGCTTCCCGCCGGAGCGTTCGCGCGAAATCGTGCGTGCGTTGCTGAAGAATGCCAGCCCCGTGACCTACGCCGAGATCGACGCGCCGCACGGCCACGACGCCTTCCTGCTGGAAGACGCGCGCTACCATGCCGTGGTTCGCGGCTATTACGAACGCATCGCGCGCGAGCTCGGGCTCGGCGTTGCCGCCCAGACCGAAGGACGTTCCGCATGACTCCCGTGACTCCCCGACCCGCGCACAGCGTCTTGCGGCCCGACCTGGCGCGCATCGCCAGCTGGATCGAGCCCGGCAGCCGCGTACTGGACCTGGGCTGCGGCGACGGCGCGCTGCTGGCGCATCTGCGCGACCACCGGCAGGTGCGGGGCGCGGGCGTGGAACTGGACGACAACTGCGTCATCGCCTGCGTGCGGCGCGGCGTTGAAGTGATCCAGCAGAACCTGGAAGACGGGCTGGCGCTGTTCGACGACAAGCAGTTCGATACCGTGGTGCTGTCGCAGACCCTGCAATCGATGCATCGCACCGAGCACATCCTGCGCGAAATGGCACGGGTGGCGCGCTACGGCGTGGTGTCGTTTCCCAACTTCGGTTACTGGCCGCACGGCTGGGCCATCCTGCGCGGCCGCATGCCGGTGACGGGCCAGATGCCCTACCAGTGGTACAACACGCCGAACATTCACTTGTGCACGCTGCGCGACTTCGAGCAGCTGGCCGGCGAATTGCGCCTGTCCATCCTGGAACGCGCCACCTTCAACGAAGGACGCGAGGTCAAGCTGCTGCCCAGCTGGCGCAGCACCCTGGCGGTGTACCGCTTCGCGTCGCCCTGACATTCCGACACGCCTGCTGCCTGCGGCGCGGGCGCATAGGCCCTAAAATGCCGCAAGCCTGCGGCCGCCAGCGGTGCGCTGGCGCGTTGTTTTAGGAGACCGTCATTACCGCTGCATCCAACGTCTATACCAGCCCCCGCGTGGCCCCCTTGCTGGTCCTGGGATTCGCCAGCGGATTGCCTCTGGCCCTGACCAGCGGCACCTTGCAGGCCTGGGCCACGGTGGAAAACGTGCCGCTGCAGCAGATCGGTTTCCTGACCCTGGTGGGCAGCGCCTATACCCTCAAGTTCCTGTGGGCTCCCTTGGTGGACCGCTACGCGCCGCCCTTGCTGGGGCGGCGGCGCGGCTGGATGCTGCTGACGCAGTTGCTGCTGGCCGTGGCCATCATGGCGATGGGCGCCTTGTCGCCTTCGTCCGCCTTGCAGACGCTGGCTCTGCTGGCCGTGCTGGTGGCGTTTCTGTCGGCCACGCAGGACATTGCTTTCGATGCCTATTGCACGGACGTGCTGCGCAAGGATGAGCGCGGCGCCGGCGCGGCCATCAAGGTCATGGGCTACCGGCTGGCGATGATCGTGTCGGGCGGGCTGGCGCTGATCCTGGCGGACCAGTGGATAGGCTGGGGCAATACCTATGTGCTGATGGGCGGGCTGATGCTGTTGTGCGCGTTGGCGACCTTCTGGGCGCCCGAACCCGAGCACGTCGCCCGACCGCCGCGTACGCTGCGCGAGGCCGTGGGCGAGCCTTTGCGGGAATTCTTCACGCGGCGCGGCGCGCTGGCGGTGTTGCTGCTGATCGTGCTGTACAAGCTGGGCGACGCGTTCGCGGGGGCTTTGTCCACCACCTTCCTGATCCGCGGCGCGGGCTTCACGCCGACGGAAGTGGGTACGGTGAACAAGGTGCTGGGGCTGGCCGCCACCATCATCGGCGCACTGGCGGGCGGGTCGCTCATGTCGCGCTGGGGCCTGTACCGGTCGCTGATGGCGTTCGGGCTGCTGCAGGCGGTGTCGAATCTGGCGTACTGGCTGATCGCCGTCAGTCCCAAGAACCTCTGGCTGATGGCCGCGGGCGTGGGAATCGAGAACCTGTGCGGCGGCCTGGGCACGGCGTCCTTCGTTGGCCTGCTAATGGCGTTGTGCCGCCAGCAGTTTTCGGCGACCCAGTTCGCGCTGCTGTCGGCGCTGTCGGCGGTGGGCCGGACCTACCTGGCCGGCCCTCTCACGCCGCCGCTGGTGGAAGCCATGGGCTGGCCGGGTTTCTTCCTGCTGACCGTGGCCATCGCGTTGCCGGGCCTGGTGCTGCTGCATCTGCTGCGCGGCACGATAGAAACCATGGAGAAGCAGGGCGATCAGGCCCCGGCTTGAAGCCGGCGGGTCCAAAAAAACGGCGCCGAGGCGCCGTTTTTTCATGGCCGGACCGGGGTTTATTCCTCGCCGAGCAACCTGACGATCAGCACGTCGCTGGGCAGCGACTCCAGCAGCCGTTCGGCCACGCTGCCGATGGCGGTGCGCAGGATGCCGGTGCGGCCATGGGTGCCCGTCACGACCAGATCGGAACGGTGGTTGAAGGAGTATTCCGACAGCACGGTTTCCGGCTGGCCGCATTCCAGCACCACCTTGGGTGCGGCGACCTGGGCGAGTTCGGGCGTTTCGGCGATGAAGTCCTGGGCGCTCTGCTCGGCCGCCTTGTAGAAGCTGCGCGTGATGGCGTCATCCGGCGTGTTCTTGCCCTGGAAGGGGACGTCGTAGGAGTGGAACAAGGTCAGGTCCGCGTTCGGCACCAGGTGCAGCGCGGCGCGCAGCGCCTGGCGCGAGCCGGCGGAGAAGTCCGTGGCGACCAGCACGTCGCGGTAGGGCCGGCGCGGACGGGTCTTGACCACCAGTACGGGCTGGCGTGCCTGGCGGGCCAGCTTTTCGACCGTGGTGCCCAGCAGCAGGCGGCCCAGGGTTTCATCGCGCGCGGTGCCGGTGACGATCAGCGAGCAGCCGTAGCTGTCGGCGGTTTCCATGATGCGGACCAGCGGATCGCCGCTGACCACCACCACTTCGGTCGCCACGTCGGCGGCGGCCAGGTCCTCGGCCAGCTCGCGCTCGGCCAGCGCCTTGTGGTCCGTCGACAGGCGCCGCCACACGGGCGTGGTCAGGCGAGCCGGCGTGGCATGGGATTCCATGACATGCAGGACGATGAGCTTGGTGTTGAGTTCCTTGGCCAGCTGCAGCGCGCGGTCCAGGGCGCGGTCGCCGCGCGCGCTCAGGTCGGTCGCCAACAGGATGGGGCCAGTTTGCTGTGTCATACGTTCTCTCCCGGTTGTGGTTGGACCGCCGACTCCCGCGTGCGTCGCTCCAGCCGTTCCGCCCTCGCGGGCCTTATCCCCATTCTCGCGCGGCTGCGCGGAAGGGGACTTGATAGATATCAACGCAAAGTCGAGGGTAAGGGATGGCGGGCGCGCAGGCAATGGCCGTCCGCTACCCCGCCGCCTTAATACAATGGGGCCAGTTCAACTCCCTGCCTGCCCATGTTTCCGGATCTGTCTCCCGCCTTGCTGCACACGCTGTATCTTGTCGCCATCGTGGCGGAAGCGATGACCGCGGCGCTTTCGGCCGGCAGGCGCGACATGGACTGGATGGGCGTCTGCATCATTGCCTGCGTGACGGCCCTGGGCGGCGGTTCCCTGCGCGACGTGCTGCTGGGGCATTACCCGCTGACCTGGGTGGTCCATCCCGAGTATCTCTGGATGACAGCGGGCGCGGCGATCTTTACGGCCCTGATCGCGCCGGTCATGCGGCGCCTGCGCAGCCTGTTCCTGCTGGCCGATGCGCTGGGCCTGGTGGCGTTCACGGTCATCGGCTGCCAGGTGGCGCAGCTGATGCAGCTGCCGATCACGGTGGTGCTGATCAGCGGCATGATCACCGGCTGCGCCGGCGGGGTGCTGCGCGATGTGCTGTGCAACGAGGTGCCGCTGCTGTTCCGCAAGGAGCTCTATGCCAGCGTGTCCTTCGTGACCGGCGGGCTGTACCTGGGCTCGCAGGCCTTGGGCCTGTCCGCCAACGCCGCGGTGCCGATCGCGCTGGCCGCGGGCCTGGCGGTGCGCCTGCTGGCCCTGCGCTTCAATTGGCAGATGCCGAAGTTCGTGTATCGGGACGACTGGGACTGAAGCAGGGCGGCAGGGCGCTCTGCAACAATTTTCTTATTTATGTTTCAAGAGATTTCTAGTATCTTCACGAAGTCTCATACCATGCATTGCGCAGTACAAGGGGAGCCGATTGGACGTTAAAGCGCCCGCCACGATTCCGTATTTCCTGCAGGAACAGATTCGTGAATTGATCGTGGACGGCACCATCCGTCCCGGCCAGCCGCTGCGCGAACAGGAGCTGGAGCAGCGTTTCGGCACCAGCCGCAGCCCGATCCGCGAAGCGCTGCGCCTGCTGGAGCTGAGCGGCCTGGTCACCCATATCCAGCGCAAGGGCTTCAGGGTCACCCTGTACACCGAGGCGCAGATCCGTCATCTGTACCAACTGCGCGCCGAACTCGAGGCCTATTGCATCCGCCAGGCGGCGGAAGCGGCCGACCAGGCGCCGCTGCTGGCTGAGCTGCGCCTTCATGACGCCGCCATCGGGGCGGCATTGGCGTCGGGTGATGGACGCGCCGCCATTGCCTCGGCCTGCGCGTTCTATCTGGCTGCGGCCCGCAGCACGGGCAATACCCCGCTTGCGGGCATGCTCAGCAAGCTTTACGAACAGATCGAACCGTTGCGCTACCTGTTGGCCAGGCAGGCGCTGCCGTTCACCGGCATCCAGGCCTGCACCAGCGGCGTTATCGAAGCGTTGGCCGGCCGCGACGTCGAGCGCGCTGCCAACCTGACGCGCAGCTATCTGGCGGACGTGCTGCCCAGCGTGGCGCAGGCGTATCGCCAGGCCGCGCTGCAGGACGCGGAAGAACCGCAGCCGCGCTACGCACGCGCCTGAGCCGGCCGCGCCTCGCCAGCCGCGCCTATTCCCTCGGTGGGGTGCGGACTTCTATGCCGGCCTGTTCCAGCGCCTTGCGGATGCCGTCGGCGAAGATCAGCGCGTTCGGCTGGTCGCCATGGATGCACAGCGTGTCGGCCTGCACCGCCACGTCCTTGCCGTCCACCGAACGCACCTTGCCTTCGCGCACCATGCGTACTACCTGCGCCACCGCCTGATCCAGGTCTTCGATCATCGCGCCAGCGCGGCTGCGCGGCGTGAGCGAGCCGTCGTCCTGGTAGGAGCGGTCGGCGAAGACCTCGTTGGCGGCGGCCAGGCCGATGGAACGGGCCGCGTCGATCAGTTTGCTGCCGGCCAGTCCGTACAGGATCAGCGAGGCGTCCACGTCCTTGACCGCCTGGCAGATCGCGCGCGCCAGCCCTTCGTCCTTGGCGGCCATGTTGTAAAGCGCGCCGTGCGCTTTCACATGGTGCAGCCGCGCGCCTTGCGAGGCGGCCACGCCGGCCAAGGCGCCGATCTGGTAGACCACGATGTCGTAGGCTTCGTCGGGGCTGATCTGGATGACGCGGCGTCCGAATCCGGCCAGATCCTGCAGGCTGGGGTGCGCGCCCAGCGCCACGCCGCGCGCCAGCGCGGCCGCCACGGTCTTGCGCATGGTGGCCGGGTCGCCGCCATGGAAGCCACAGGCGATATTGGCGGAGCTGACGAACTGCAGCACCGCGGCGTCGTTGCCCATGGTCCAGGCGCCATAGCTTTCGCCCATGTCGCAGTTCATGTCGATGCGGGTGGTCATGGCAAATTCCTTTCTAGGCGAGGAGCGCGCGCAACGGCGCCAGCGCGTCCTGCAATTGCGTGAAGGCGCGCTCGCGTTCGCCGTCCAGGCGCTGCGCTTCTTCCAGTTCGATCAGCTGGAAGCGCAGCGTCTGGCCCGGTGCGCACTGCGCCAGGACGGGCAGGTCCACCGTGGCGATCTGCGCGATCTTGGGGTAGCCGCCGGTGGTCTGCCGGTCGGCCATGAGGATGATGGCCTCGCCGCCCGAAGGCACCTGCACGGTGCCGAAACACGCGGCTTCCGACAGCATCTGACGCGGCTGGCTCATGGCCAGCGCGGGGCCCAGCAGGCGGTAGCCCATGCGGTCGGACTGCGGGCTGATGCGGAACTCCGCGCCGCCGCCAAAGGCCTGGCGGGTGGCCTCGGAGAATTCCTCCCAGTGCATGCCGGGCAGGAAACGGATGAACTCGCGGCGCTTGGCGCCCAGCGCCGCCGGCAGGTAGACGCGCTGGTTCCACAGCGCTTCCTGCAAGGCGTCGAGGTCGCGGCCAGCGGCCAGCGGCGCATGCAGCGGCACCTGGT
This sequence comes from Achromobacter sp. K91, assembly GCF_003576205.1. NCBI lineage: Bacteria > Pseudomonadati > Pseudomonadota > Betaproteobacteria > Burkholderiales > Alcaligenaceae > Achromobacter > Achromobacter sp. K91. The sequence goes on from NZ_QWFB01000086.1 coordinate 142,644, forward strand.
CGCCCTTGGCCAGCGCGCGTCCCTGGAAGCCGCCGAAGCCGCTGCGCAGGTAGGTGCTTTCGCTGCCCATGACGCGCGGCAGCGCAAAGCCGCCGTGCACCGCGAGATAGCCGCGCACGCCCACGGCCGGCCTGGCGCCGAAGGCCAAGGTGTCGCCCGTCCGCGCCACCAGCGGGCGGTGGACGGGAATGTCCTGGCCGTTGAGCGTGGCGCCAAGGTCGGCGCCAGCCAGCGCGAAGCAGGCCGCGGCGTCAAAGCGCAGGGTAGGACCCGTCAGGGTTATTTCCAGCGTGGCGTGTTCGTCTTGATTGCCGGCCAGCGCGTTGGCCAGCCGGTGCGCGCGCTCGTCCATGGCGCCCGCGGCGGGGATGCCCTGATGCTGGTAGCCCTCGCGGCCGCGGTCCTGGAAGCTGGACAGCATGCCGGGCTTGATCACGGTCACGCTCATGGCCGGGTTCCCCGGATGCGGTTGAAGTCCTCGGGGCTGATGGGCACGAAGCGGACCGAGTCGCCGGGTTGCAGCAGGGCGGCGGGTTCGCGGGCCGGGTCGAACATGGTGAGCGGCGTGGCGCCGATGATGTTCCAGCCGCCGGGCAGGCGGTTCGGGTAGATCACGGTCTGCCGGTTGGCGACCGCCACGGCGCCGGGCGGCACCGCGGTGCGCGGCGAGGCGCGGCGCGGGATATTCAGTTTTTCGTCGTGCACGCCCAGATAGGCGTGGCCGGGCGCGAAGCCCAGCATGAAGACCATGCTGCGCGGCTGGCTGTGCAGCTGGATGACGCCTTCGGGAGTGAGGCCGGCGGCGTCGGCCACTTCGGCGAGGTCGGGGCCATGTTCGCCGCCGTAGCAGACCGGGATGTCGATCTCGCGTCCGCCCAGGGCGTCCGCGGCGATGCCTTCGGACAATAGTTGTCCGATGCGCTCGGCCAGTTGCGGGTAGGTGGGGCCGCCGCTGGCGCCGGGGCGGTAATGCACCGCCACCGCGACGAAGGAAGGCACCACATCGGTCACGCCGGCAAGCCGCGCGTCGCGCAGCTTGCCGGCCGCGGCCAGACAGGTCCTGCCGACATCGGCGTCGATCTGGTCGCCAAAGGAAACGATCAGGCAGCGGTCACCCTGGGGCAGGATGCGCCAGGAGGTTTCGGCCGGAGAAGGAGGTTCTGAATTTGCGTTCAACGACACGAAACCTGTAGAGACGGATTACTTGGCGAACAGGGAATCCAGGTTCTTGAACGCCTTGAATTCCAGCGCGTTGCCCGACGGATCCAGGAAGAACATGGTGGCTTGTTCGCCCACTTCACCCTTGAAGCGGATGTAGGGCTCGATGACGAATTCGGTGCCGGCGTCGGTCAGACGCTTCGCCATCGCTTCCCATTGTTCCATGGAAAGCACCGCGCCGAAATGGCGCACCGGCACATTGTGCGAGTCCACGGCGCTGGTGGCCTTGTGGCCGCATTCGCCGGGAGCCAGGTGGGCGACGATCTGGTGGCCGTAGAAGTTGAAGTCGATCCATTCGGGCGAGCTGCGGCCCTCCGGACAGCCCAGTTTTTCGCCATAGAAGGCGCGGGCTTCGGCCAGGTCGCGGACCGGGAAGGCGAGGTGGAACGGCGGCAGGTTGGTTTGAGCGGTCATGGAAGGCTCCGGGTCAGGCAAAGAAAAAATGATCAGTCAGATTGCGAGCCATCGCAAGTTTGGACGGCCTAGCATCGATGGGTAGTTTAGGTATTGTTTTTTTGATTGAAAAACGATATTTTTTGCTACTTAGCATCGAAATAACTGATCGTGATCAAAGAGTTCAAGACCTTCATCGCCGTGGCGCGGGACGGCACCTTTACCGGCGCCGGCGCCCGGCTGGGCCTGACCCAGTCTGCCGTCAGCGCCCAGATCAAGCGCCTGGAGGATTACCTGGGCGGGCCGCTGTTCGACCGTAGCGCGCGCGCCGCGGTGCTGAATGCGCACGGCCGCGAAGTGCTGCCGCAGGCGGAAGAACTGGTCGCCATGGCCGAGCGGATGATTACCGCTGGCGGGGCGGGCCATGTCAGCGGCTTGCTGCGCATCGGCGCCATCGCGTCGGTGCAGCAGGACCTGCTGGCGCGCGCGCTGGGCGGATTTCGCGCGGTCTATCCGGATGTGCGGGTGCGCATCGTGCCAGGTGTGTCGCTGTCGCTCCTGGGGCAGGTGGATGCGGGCGAGGTGGACATGGCCATGCTGATCAAGCCGCCCTTCGCTCTGCCGCCCGAACTCGGCTGGCAGCCCCTGCTGCGTGAACCGGTGATGCTGGCCATGCCCGCTTCCATGCCCATCGCGCCCTGGCGCGAACTGCTGGCAAGCCAGCCCTTCATCCGCTACGACCGCGCGTCATTCGGCGGGCGCGTGGTGGACCTGTTCCTGAAGAAGCATCGCATCCCGGTGCGCGAGGCTGTGGAGCTGGACGAGATCGACGCCATCGCCAACATGGTGCGGTTGGGGCTGGGCGTGGCGCTGTTGCCGCAGCTGCGGCGGCTGGACATGACCGGCTTGCGGCTGTTGCCGCTGGGGGAGGCGGCGTTCCACCGCGAGATCGGCCTGATAGGCCGGCTGCCGTTCGATGCCGGCAGCGTGCAGGAGAAGATGGCGGAATGCCTGGCGGCCGCCGCGGCAGAGTCTTGAGCCGTTTGGCGGGCGGCGCATGACGCGCTGCCCGCCACGGCGGCGGTGGCTTACAGCCGGTCGCAGCGGACCGTGATGGGGTGGCTGCGCAGCGTGGACATCACGACGTCGTTGACTTCGCCTTCCACGTCGGTGATCACATAGCCGATCTGGCCGCGGGTCTGCAGGGTCTGGCTGACGATGTTCAGGCCGTGCTGCGCCATCAGGTTGTCCAGCGTGCCCAGCGCGCCCGGGGCGTTGCGGTGCACGTGCAGGATGCGCGTGCCGCCGGCGGGCTCCAGATACGGCAGCTCGGGGAAGTTGACCGCGCCCTTGGTGGTGCCGGCCTGCAGGAAGCGCACCAGCTTCTCGGCCACTTCCCGGCCGATGTTCTCTTGCGATTCCTGCGTGCTGCCGCCGATGTGCGGGGTCAGGATCACGTTGGGCAGGCCGATCAGCGGGCTGGCCAGCGGCTCGTCCGCGCCCTTGGGCTCGGTCGGGAACACGTCCAGCGCGGCGCCGGCCAGATGGCCGGATTTCAGCGCCGCATGCAGCGCGTCGATATCCACCACCGTGCCGCGCGAGGCGTTGATCAGGATGGCGCCACGGCGCATGCGGCCGATGGTTTCCGCGTTCATGATCTTTTCGGTGGTCTTGCCGCCCGGCACGTGCAGGGTCACCACGTCGGCCTGCTCCAGCAGCTCGTTGAGCGTGGCGGCGGGCCGGGCATTGCCCAGCGGCAGCTTGGCTTCGACGTCGTGATAGACGACGCGCATGCCCAGGCCTTCGGCCAGCGTGCTGATCTGCGAGCCGATGTTGCCGTAGCCCACGATGCCCAGCGTCTTGCCGCGGGTCTCGAATGCGCCCGCGGCGCTCTTGTCCCAGTGGCCCAGGTGCACGCGGGCGTTCTTTTCGGGAATGCGGCGCAGCAGCAGGATGGCTTCGCCCAGCACCAGTTCGGCCACCGAGCGGGTGTTCGAGAACGGTGCGTTGAACACCGGGATGCCGCGCTGCATGGCCGCGTCCAGGTCGACCTGGTTGGTGCCGATGCAGAAGCAGCCCACGACGCGCAGGTCGGGGTTGCCGGACAGCAGGGCGGCATCCAGGTGCGTGCGAGAACGGATCCCCGCCACCTGAGCGCCGCGCAGGGCGTCGCTCAATTGCGACGCCGGCAAGGCGGCCGCATGCGTGACGATGTCGGAGTAGCCGGCGGCTTCAAAAACAGCGCGGGCGCTCGGGTGGATGTTCTCGAACAGGACGATTTGTGCCATGACAGCCTGAGGGGTGGGTGAGGAATCCGTTTTATTGATTGTGGCCCATTTTTGCTGCAGTGCAAGGAGTAGCCATTGAGGCGGCATGGATGAATTGTTTCAGGCGCACAAACGATACGGGCATCGCCACAAAGAGCGATGCCCGGACAGAACCTGAAGGTTCGCGCGTTAACGGTAGGCCTGGAACACCTTGGCGCCGCCCTGCTTGTCCACCAGGACCACGTCATGCGGCGTCTTGCGGCCGCCGTATTCGGGGCCGTCCATGCCGGGGGAGCCCAGCGGCATGCCTGGCGCGGCCAGGCCGGCTGCGTCGGGCTTTTCGAGCAGCAGGCGGCGCACGTCGCTGGCCGGGACGTGGCCTTCGATCGCGTAGCCTTCGACGGCCGCGGTGTGGCACGAACCGTAGTTGGCCATGCCGGCGTTGCGGCGGATGGGGCCAGTGTCCTGGACGTCGTGGGTGGTGACGGCGAAGCCGTTGTCGCGCATGTGCTTGACCCAGTCTTCACAGCAGCCGCAGGTCGGGGTCTTCCAGACCTCGACCTTGACGGGCGTCTGGGCGGTGGCGAAAACGGGCGCGCACAGGGCCGCGGCAAGGGCCAGGCGGCGCGTAAGACGGGAAAGGTTCATGATGCTCCGTTGCGGGACGATGTGATTGCAAGCGTACTGTAGAGGAACGGGGGTGACCCCATTCTGTCCCGCACATTACGATTTTGTAATGTTGTCCGCGGTGGCATGGCCCTCCGGCGCGCGCAGCGTGATGCCGACCACGGTGCCATGCGCGCCCGAGGCCGCGTCGACCTCGCCGCCATGCATGCGCGCGATGGCGCGCACGATGGCCAGGCCCAGGCCGTGGCCTTCGCTGCGCGGCGCGCGCGCCTGGCTGGAGCGGAAGAAGCGGTCGAAGATGCGGGGCAGGTCCGTCGGCGGGATGGGCGGGCCTGGGTTGCGCACTTCCACCCGCGCGCCCGCGGGCGAAGCCGAGCAGGTCAGCACGATTTCGCCGCCCCGGGGCGTGGCCTTGATGGCGTTGGAAATCAGGTTCGCCAGCGCGCGCCGCACCAACCCGGCGTTGGCGGCCACGGTGGCGTCGCCTGCGCAGCGCAGATGCACGCCGCTTTCTTCCAGCGTGGCTTCGTAGTATTCGGCCACGCGTCGCGCTTCGGCGGCCAGCGATACTGGCGCCAGGTCCGCGGCCCGTTCGCCGCGGTCGGCGCGCGCCAGGAACAGCATGTCGTTGACCAGGGTCTTCAGGTCTTCCAGCTCTTCAAGGTTGGATTCCAGCGCATCGCGCAGTTCTGCCGCGTCGCGCGGCGACGACAGCATGACCTGCGTGCCGTTGATCAGCGTGGCCAGCGGCGTGCGCAGCTCGTGCGCCACGTCGGCATTGAAGCCTTCCATCTGCTGGTAGGCGGCCTGCAGGCGTTCCAGCGTGCGGTTGAAGGAACGGACCAGCTCGTGCAATTCGCGGTCGGTGTCTTCCAGCGGCAGGCGCCGCGCCAGATTGTCGGGCTGGATGCTGGCCGCCTGCTCGGACAGCCTGCGCGCCGGCGCCATGCTGCGCCTGACGGCCCAGGCCGCCAACACCACGGTCGCGCCGACCCACAGCGCGCAGATCAGCACCAGCGCGGTGCCATAGGCATACAGGAACTGCGAACTGGTGCGCGTGCTGACCGCCACGGTCAGTTGCGCGCCGGGCAGGATGCGGTCGTTCATGGCGACCCGCAGGCCGCGCATGCGGCCGCCGTCGGCGGTCTGCAGCACGACCTGCCTGCCGTCGCCGGTCGCCAGCGTTTCGGGAGCGGGGCCGCCGTACACGGAGTGGCCGTGCGCATCCACGATCCAGATGCCCAGCTGGCCTTCGCCCGCGCGCATCTCGTCGAAGGTGGCGGCCAGGTCTTTCAGGCCGCGGGCGTTGTTCTGCATGTCGATCAGGTGATCGATCAATTCCAGCTTGCCGCTGACTTCGGTGATTTCCTGCCGTTCCACTTCGCGCTTGAGCGCCCAGAACAGCGTGGCTCCCGCCAGGCTGGACACAAGCAGGGCGATGGCGCCCAGCAGCAGCGTCAGCCGCGCCTGCATGGAACGCATGCGCAGCGGCTTCATGCCGGGCGGCTATCCGCGGGGCGCGATTCCAGCACGTAGCCCATGCCGCGCACTGTATGCAGCAACTTGGTGTCGTAGGGGTCGTCCAGCTTGCTGCGCAGCCGCCGCACCGCCACGTCGATGACGTTGGTGTCGCTGTCGAAGTTCATGTCCCAGACCTGCTCGGCCAGGGTGGTGCGCGACAGCACCTGGCCCTGGCGGCGCAGCAGCAGGGCCAGCAGATTGAATTCCTTGGCGGTCAGGTCCAGGCGGCGGCCGCCGCGTTGGGCGCGCCGGCGGGCCAGGTCCAGTTCCAGGTCGGCCAGGCGCAGCAGGGTGGGTTCCTGAGAACGTCCGCGGCGTAGCAGCGCCTGCACCCGCGCGAGCAGTTCCGAAAAGGCGAAAGGCTTGACCAGGTAGTCGTCGGCGCCGCCTTCCAATCCGCGCACGCGGTCCTCGACGGCGTCGCGCGCGGTCAGCATCAGGATGGGCGTGTCCTTCTGTTCGCGCACCGCGGCCAGCACGCCGAAGCCATCCACGCCCGGCAGCATCACGTCCAGCACGATCAGGTCGTAGACGCCTTCCAGCGCCAGATGCAGGCCGTCCACGCCGTCGCGAGCCAGGTCCACGACGTGGCTTTGCTCCGACAGGCCCTTCTTGAGGTAGTCGGCCAGTTTGGGTTCGTCTTCGATGACCAGGATGCGCATGGCAGGAAATTTACCATCCGCGCTGCGTCAGGTCCGGCGGACGGCTCAGGCCGGGCTGTCGATGGCGATGCGGTCGGGCGGAAAGCGCAGGGCGAACACGCTGCCCTTGCCGGGTTCGCTGGTGATCAGCAGTTCGGCGTCGTGGCGCATGGCGATGTGCTTGGTGATCGCCAGCCCCAGGCCGGTGCCGCCCACCGCGCGCGAACGGCCGCGGTCCACGCGGTAGAAACGCTCGGTCAGGCGGGGCAGGTGGCGCGCGGGGATGCCGATGCCGGTGTCCTGCACGCTGTAGCGCGCGCCGCCGTCTTCCTCGCGCTCCCAGCGCACGGTGATGGTGCCGCCGTCCGGCGTGTAGCGCACCGCGTTGGTCAGCAGGTTGGACAGGGCCGAGGTCAGTTCGGTTTCGGCGCCCAGCACGTCCAGGGATTCATCGATGTGCCACTCCAGCACGTGGCGGCCGCCCGACAGGGCCTCGATCTGCTGGCGCGCCTTCTGCAGCAGCGCGCCCATGTTGACCGCGCGCGGGTCGCTGCCCGGCGAGGATTCCAGCGTGGACAGGGTCAGCAAGTCTTCGACGATGGCCTGCATGCGCTGGGCCTGCTCGTGCATCATGTCGATGTACTGCTCGCGTTGTTCGGCGGGCAGGGCGTCGGCGGGCATGTCGCGCAGGGTTTCCAGAAAACCCGCCAGTACCGTCAGCGGCGTGCGCAATTCGTGCGAGACATTGGCCACGAAGTCGCGGCGCGTGGTTTCCAGGCGTTCGATCTGGGTGACGTCGCGCGTGATCAGCAGGCGCTGGTTGCTGGCGTAGGCCGTCAGTTGCATCATCATCAGCCGCTCCTGGCCTTGCTGGCCCAGGCGTACCAGTATGGGCTCGGGCCAGGACGGACGGTGCGCATATTCGACGAATTCGGGCGCGCGCAGCAGGTTCAGCAGGTTATGGCCGCGGTCGGCCGGCAGGCGCAGGCCCAGGTGCTGGCGCGCCATGCGGTTGCACCAGTCGATCTGGAAATCCTCGTTCAGCGTCACCGCGCCGTCCGGCAGCGCTTGCGCCGCGGCCAGCATGCCCTGCATGGTGTTCTGGGTTTCGTTCAGTTCGCGGGCCCGGGCGCGGGTGTAGCGGTACAGCGGCGCGAGGATGTCGTCCCAGGGACCGACCGAAGCCGGCGGCGAGGTATCGGGGTGGTTGGCCCAGTGGGACACCAGGTGCAGGCGCCAGCTGCGCCAGAGCAGCATGGCGGCCAGCGCGAAGGAAAACAGTATCCAGCCCGCCGGGTCTCCTATGAGCCATTGGGCCAGTAATGCGGCAACCGCCCACAGGGCGACCAGGAAAAGAGTGCGCAGCCAGATCATCGTGCGGGAGTTTTTACCGCGTCGGGAGCTGGGCAGTAAACCGGTAGCCGCTGCCGCGGACCGTTTCCACGTGCGCGTCGTGGCCGCTGGGTTCCAGCGCTTTGCGCAGGCGGCGGATGTGTACATCGACCGTGCGCTCTTCCACGAAGACGTGGTCGCCCCAGACCTGATCCAGCAGCTGGGAACGCGAGAACACGCGTTCGGGGTGCGTCATGAAAAAGTGCAGCAGGCGGAATTCGGTGGGGCCGATCTGCAGCGACTGGCTGTTGCCCGACAGGCGATGCGTCACCGGATCCAGCTTCAGGCCGCCCACGTCGATCACGTCGTCGGTCAGCTGGGGGGCGCGGCGGCGCAGCACGGCCTTGATGCGCGCCATCAGCTCCTTGGGCGAGAAGGGCTTGGTAATGTAGTCGTCGGCGCCGGCTTCCAGGCCGTCGACTTTGTCCTGCTCGGAACCCTTGGCGGTCAGCATGATCACCGGCACGGCGCGGGTGCGCTCGTCGTTGCGGAGTTTGCGCGCCATGGCCAGGCCGGAGGTGCCGGGCAGCATCCAGTCCAGCAGGATCAGGTCGGGAAGTTCGGCGCGGATCAGGGTCTGGGCCTGGTCGGCGTCGAAGGCGCGCAGCACCTTGTGTCCGGCGAAGGACAGGTTGACGGCGATCAGTTCCTGGATGGCGGGTTCGTCTTCGACGACGAGGATGGTGCTGGACATGGCGGATTGGGCACACTTCTGAGCGCCGGCGCGGCGCGAACATTGCGATAGTATGGCCGCAATATTTCAGGTATGTGACCGCCGGGCGTCATTGTCCGCGTCCGCCGGCCGCCCGCGGGAGCCCGATAGGCTACCATTGAACGATATATCGGGAATTCACCATGCAAAACCCCTCCGAATCGCAACATTCCGCGGATTCCGCCTCGCAATCGACCCATTTCGGCTTCCAGACGGTGCCGGAAGGCGAAAAGGCCCGCAAAGTCGCCGAAGTATTCCATTCGGTCGCCCAGCGCTACGACGTCATGAACGATTTCATGTCGGCCGGGCTGCATCGCGTCTGGAAGGCGTTCACCATCGGCCGCGCCGCCATCCGCCCCGGCATGAAGGTGCTGGACATTGCCGGCGGCACGGGCGATCTGGCAAAGGCCTTCGCCAAGCGCGCCGGCCCCACGGGCGAGGTCTGGCTCACGGACATCAACGACTCCATGCTCCGCGTGGGCCGCGACCGCCTGACCGATGCCGGCCTGCTGGTCCCCACCGCCGTGTGCGACGCCGAGCGCCTGCCGTTCCCCACCGGCCATTTCGACCGCGTCAGCGTGGCTTTCGGTCTGCGCAACATGACCCACAAGGACCGCGCCCTGGCTGAAATGACCCGGGTGCTGAAGCCGGGCGGCAAGCTGCTGGTGCTGGAATTTTCGCGCGTGGCCAAGCCGCTGGCCCCCGCCTACGACTGGTATTCCTTCAATGTGCTGCCCTGGCTGGGCAAGAAGGTCGCCAAGGACGAAGCCAGCTACCGCTATCTGGCCGAATCCATCCGCATGCACCCCGACCAGGAAACCCTGGCGGACATGCTGCGCACGGCCGGGCTGGAACGGGTGCAGTACTTCAACCTGACCGCCGGCATCGCCGCTCTGCACGAAGGCGTGAAGCTGGGCTGATCCGCCCCGGCCATCCGGATTTTTCGCCGCCCTGCGGGAACTTGTGGGGCGGCGTCTTGTCCGTTATTCTTACGGTATTCAGATTAATGTAAGAAAAGTCGCGACGAAGGTCCCGCGGTCCGTGGGACTTCCTGCTGCTCGGGGCGGCAGGAGCGCGAGTACGAGGGAGCAAACCTATGTCCAAATTCTGTCTTTCGCGGTTTGTCGCCGCGGCGCTGATCGCCGTTTCCGGCGCGGCACTGGTGACGGCGTCGTTTGACGCCGAAGCCCGCCGTGCGGGCGGCGGCAGCAGCGTCGGCCGACAATCCTCCAACGTGACCCAGCAGCGCCAGGCGACCACGCCGCCGACCGCCGCCAGCAACACGGCGGGCGCTACCGCCGCTCCGGCAGCCGCCGGCGCGGCCACGGCCGGCGCTGCCACTGCGGGCGCCGCCGCCAAGAGCGGCGCTTCGCGCTGGCTCGGCCCCATCGCCGGCATCGCCGCCGGCCTGGGTATCGCCGCGCTGCTCTCCAGCATGGGCCTGTCGGGCGCTTTCGCCGAGTTCCTCGGCTCCGCGCTGCTGATCGCCGCGGTCGTGTTCGCCGTCATGTTCATCATCCGCCGCCTGCGCGGCGCCGGTCCGCGCACTGCCACGCAGGGCGCGTTCGGTGGCGCCAACAACGCGCCGGGCCAGCAGCAACAGCAGCCGATGTGGCGTGAAACGCTGAAGCCGGCGGCTCCTGCTGCAGCGGCTCCGGTTGCCGCCGCCGCGGCGCCGGCCGCGATGCCCAAGATGGGCGACGACAACAACTGGTTCGTGCCGGGTGACTTCGATACGCCCAACTTCCTGAAGCAGGCCAAGGAGCAGTTCGTGCGCATCCAGGCCGTCTGGGACAGCGGCAGCACCGATGGCCTGCGCGAGTTCCTGACCGACGACCTGATCACCGAGCTCAAGCCGCAGCTGGCCGAGCGCGGCGCGGCGCCCAACAAGACCGAAGTGGTCCTGCTGAACGCTGAAATGCTGGGCATCGAAACCGTGTCCGACGGCCACCTGGCCAGCGTGCGCTTCTCCGGCATGCTGCGCGAAGCGCCGGGCGCCGAGGCCTTCCGCTTCGAGGAAGTCTGGAACCTGTTCAAGCCCGCCAATGGCGGCTGGCTGCTGGCAGGCATCCAGCAGATCCCGGTGGATCTCGCCAGCTAAGCCTGGCCGGCCGGGGCCGATCCCCACCTCCGTTGCGGATGCCGCAAGGCATCTGTTTGAACCGGCCCTTACAGGGCCGGTTTTTCCATGTGCTTGCGCAAAACACCCAGCCATCTAACCCGTTACACTCCCGATTTACCCATTAACTTCCGCAACCCCCGCAATCGGGGCCGTTGCAGACCGCCATGCTGCCTCTTCCGTTCCTGCCCACCCCCTCGCGACTGGCTGTAAGCGCGCTCAACGCCCTGTTGCGGCGCGAGGACTGGGCGCGCGCGCGCCTGGTCCGGCATGCGGGCAAGACGGTGCGTTTCGCGCTGGGCGGCTTCAGCCTGGGCCTCACCATCGATAGCGAAGGCCTGGCGGCCCAGGCCGATGCGGCCGTGGTGCCCGACGTGACCCTGACGGTCGCGCCCGAAAAACTGCCGCTGCCGCGCCTGGGCGCGGACCGCGAGCGCCCCGATTTCGCCGAGGCCACCCATATCTCGGGCGACGCGGCGCTGGCGCAGGTGGTGTCGGACCTGTCCACGCAGCTGCGCTGGGATCCGGAGGACGCGCTGGCCCGGGTGGTGGGCGACATCGCCGCGCTGCGCCTGGTGGGTGGCGCGCGCGCGGCCGCCGGCGGCGCGCGCACGGCCAGCCTGAGACTGGCCGAGAACGTGTCCGAGTACCTGTCCGAGGAAAGCGGCATGCTGGCCAGCCGGCCCGCGCTGGAGCAGTGGCGGCTGGACCTGGCCGAGCTGAACGCCCGCGCCGATGCGCTGGCCCGCTCGGCCGCCGCGCTGCAAACCCGCCTGGCATCCGCCAGCGCAAAGCGGGGCGCCTGATACATGTTTCCCCTGCTGCGCCTTTTCCGCATCATTCTGGTTTCGCTGCGCTACGGCCTGGATGAGCTGGTGCTCTCCAGCCTGAACCATCCGCTGGCCACCTGCCTGCTGCGCGTCATCCGCCTGGGCACGCGTCCGCGCAAGCCGCGCGGCTTGAGGCTGCGCCTGGCGCTGGAGTCGCTGGGCCCCATCTTCGTGAAGTTCGGACAGGTGCTGTCCACCCGCCGCGACCTGATCCCCGCCGATATCGCCGACGAACTGGCGCTCTTGCAGGACCGCGTGCCGCCGTTCCCCTCGGCGCAGGCCGCGGCCTGCATCGAGGCGGCGCTGGGCGCGCCGCCCGAGAAGCTGTTCGCGCAGTTCGAAGTGGATCCGGTGGCCTCGGCCTCGATCGCGCAGGTGCACTTTGCCGTGCTGCACGACGGCCGCGAGGTCGCGGTCAAGGTGCTGCGCCCGGGCATGCTCAGCATCATCGAGAAAGACCTGTCGCTGCTGAAAGTGGTGGCGCGCATCATCGAACGCCTGGGCGCCGACGGCCGCCGCCTGAAGCCGCGCGAAGTGGTGGCCGAATTCGACAAGTACCTGCACGACGAGCTGGACCTGGTGCGAGAAGCGTCCAATTGCAGCCAGTTGCGCCGCAACTTCGGCCCCGAGTCCGGCCGCGGCGACATGCTGATCGTGCCCGAGGTGATCTGGGAATACACGGCATCCACGGTCTTCACCATGCAGCGCATGTACGGCATGCCGGTGGGCCAGGTGGAGCGCATGCGCGAGGCCGGCATCGACATCCCGACGCTGGCGCGCACCGGCGTGGAGATCTTCTTCACCCAGGTCTTCACCGACGGCTTCTTCCACGCCGACATGCACCCGGGCAACATCTACGTGTCCGACCGTCCGGAAACGCTGGGCAGCTACATTGCCCTGGACTTCGGCATCGTGGGCTCGCTGTCCGAGTTCGACAAGAATTACCTGGCGCAGAATTTCCTGGCCTTCTTCCACCGCGATTACCGCCGCGTGGCGCAACTGCACATTGAATCGGGCTGGGTGCCGCCCGATACGCGCGAAGAAGAACTGGAGGGCGCCGTGCGCGCCGTCTGCGAACCGTACTTTGACCGGCCATTGTCGGAGATCTCGCTGGGGCAGGTGCTCTTGCGGCTGTTCCAGACCTCGCGCCGGTTCAATGTGGAGATCCAGCCGCAGCTGGTCCTGTTGCAGAAGACCCTGCTGAACGTTGAAGGATTGGGCCGCCAGCTCGATCCCAACCTGGATCTCTGGAAGACCGCCAAGCCCTATCTGGAACGCTGGATGCGTCAGCGCGTCGGATTCAAGGGGCTGCGGCAGAGCCTGGAAAAAGAAGCCGCGCAGTGGTCGCAAATGCTGCCTGCTTTGCCCAGGCTGGTCCATGACCACCTGAGCCGTCCCAACGTCTCGCCCGCCTTGCTGGCCGAGATGATCCAGTTGCGGCGGGCCCAGGAACAGAACAACCGGCTGGTTGCAGCGCTGGTTGGGGTGGCCGCGGTTGCCATCGGGGTCGCGATATGGGCCTTGACCCGATAGGCGGCGCGATGATCTAGACGGTATCTGTCATGTTTCATTCATGAAACGGTCATCATAGCTTCGCGGTACACGGCGAAAAATAGCGCTGCGGTGGATGAATGCAGCGCCCTCGCCGGCAGCGCGCGCGCCATTCTTAATCTCTATATCTATAGCCCCACTAGCGGGACGAATACAAGGGCAGACCATGCTTTATCCTGAACTCTTCAAGACCATGGAAGCCGTGCGCTGGAACATGGCGCATGACATTCCCTGGGGCGACTTCGATCGCAGCAAGCTCTCGGACGAGCAGGCACACACGATCAAGATGAACGCCATCACGGAATGGGCCGCCTTGCCGGCCACCGAAATGTTCCTGCGCGACAACCGCGGCGACAGCGATTTCTGCGCGTTCATGTCGGTGTGGTTCTTTGAAGAGCAGAAGCATTCGCTGGTGCTGATCGAATACCTGCGCCGCTTCCGTCCGGACTTGGTGCCCACCGAGGAAGAGCTGCACAACGTGCGCTTCGAGTTCGACGCCGCGCCCGAACTCGAAACCCTGATGCTGCATTTCTGCGGCGAAGTCCGTTTGAACCACTGGTACCGCCGCGCCGCCGAATGGCACACGGAACCGGTCATCAAGGCCATCTACAAGACCGTGGCCCAGGACGAGGCCCGCCACGCCGGCGCCTACCTGCAGTACATGCGCCGCGCGCTGCACGACCGCGGCCAGGACACGAGCGAGCAGGCGCGCCTGGCGTTCTCCAAGATCGGCGTGCTGATGGCGTCGGCCGGCCGCACGCAGCAGGCCCTGCATCCGACCAACCTGCACGTGAACAAGGACCTGTTCCCCAACGACACGGTGCAGTCGCGCCTGCCGGAACCCGGCTGGCTGGAGCACTGGCTGGACACGCAGATCCGCTTTGACGGCGTGTGGGAGCAGAAGGTCGCCACCCGTATCCTGCACATCCTGTCCAAGCTGATGGACCGCAGCTTCGAAACGGTGAAGGACCTGAACCGCTACCGCAAGGAAATGACGGCCCTGATCGTGCCCAAGGAAAAGCAGATCATCCTGGGCGGCGCCTGAGCCGGGGCGATACAATCGCCGCATGCCTGCCGCCCGTTTCGAATCCAAGGTCCTGTCCCGCGACGAATGCGTCGCTGCCGTCGCCGACGGCCGCTATCCGCGGCCGCTGGTGTTCACCAACGGCGTCTTCGACATCCTGCACCGGGGCCACGCGACCTACCTTGACCAGGCCGCCCAACTGGGCGCGACCCTGGTGGTGGCGGTGAACACCGACGAGTCGGTGCGGCGCCTGGGCAAGGGCGCCGAGCGTCCGCTGAATCGCATGGAAGACCGCGCCGCCTTGCTGGCGGCGCTGGGCTTCGTGACCGTGGTCACGTCCTTCCATGAAGACACGCCCGAAGCCCTGATCGGCCAGCTCAAGCCTGACCTGATCGTCAAGGGCGGCGACTACGACATGGAAAAGCTGCCCGAGACCGCCCTGGTCAAGAGCTGGGGCGGCCGCGCGGTGGCGATTCCATTCGAGTTCGAGCGCTCGACCACGGCGCTCGTGAAGAAAATCCAGAACAAGTAAACCGGGCCCCGTAGCGGCTCAGCGCGGTTCCCGCAGCAGGCGGTTGATTGCTTCCAGGTCCGCTTCGGCCAGGATGCCGCTGGTGGCCTTCAGGCGCAGGCTGGCGAGCACCGTGCTGTAGCGCGCCAGCGCCAGGTCGCGCTGGGTGGCATAGAGCTGCTGCTGGGCGTTGAGCACGTCCAGGTTGATGCGCACGCCGACCTCGTAGCCGGTGCGGTTGGCCTCGACCGCGGCGCGGCTGGATTTTTCGCCTGCCTCCAGCGCCTGGATGCGGGCCAGGCCGCTGGTGACGCCGGTGTAGTACTGGCGCGCGGCCTGCACGGCCTGGCGGCGCGCTGCCTCATAGTCATGGCGCGCCTTCTGTTCCAGCTGGACCTTTTCGGTCACTTGCGACGACACCCCGCCGCCCGAGTACAGCGGGATCGACAGCACCACGCCGATGGTGCTGTCGATGGGCTTGCCGGGCGCGGCATTGCGCATCACGGCGTCGCTGGCGCTGCCGCTGCTGGCGCGCAGGTTCAGGGTGGGATAGTGGCCGCTTTTGGCGATCTGGATCTCGCGGCCGGCGATGCGCGTCAGAAGCTGCGCGCGCAGCACGTCCAGGCTGGAGGACTCGGCCTGGTTGCTCCAGTCGGCCACGCGGGCGGGCTGCGGCGCGGGCAGTTGCACGCCATAGGGCAGTTCGGACAAGGCGCCGGGAGGCATGCCGATGATCTTGGCCAGTTCATCGCGGCGGACTTCCAGATCGTTCTGCAGGCGCAGTTCCTGCGCCACCACCAGGTCGTAGCGCGCCTGCGCCTCGTAGGTGTCGGTGATGGTGGCGTTGCCGAGTTCGAAGTTGCGCTTGGCGGATTCCAGCTGCCCGGCCACGGCGGCCTTCTCGGCCTCGGTGGCGGTCAGCGTGTCCTGGGCGTAGAGCACGTTGAAATAGGCATCGGCCACGCGCAGCAGCAAGTCCTGGTAGGCCTGTTGCAGCTGCACTTCGACGTCGGCGACGATCAGCTTGGACTGTTCGAAGTTCTGCCAGCGGCCCCAGTCGAACAGCGGCTGGGTCAGGGACAGGTCCCAGACGCCGCGGCCGCCGCTATAGGCGATGCCCATGCCGCGAGTGCTGCGGGTTTCCTGGTAGGCGCCGCCGGCTTCGGCGGAAATCAAGGGCAGGAGCAGCGAACGGGCCTGGGGCTCTTTTTCCAGGCCGGCGCGATAGTTGGCGCGCGCTGCGGCGTAGATCGGGTCATTGCCCAGCGCCGATTGCCAGATCTGGATCAGGTTCTGCGCGCGGGCAAGCGTCGGGCCGACGCTTGCGGCGCAGGTAAAAACCAGTAAAGCCGTTAGCAATCGGAAACGCATGGTGGTCAACGATACGCCGGGCCGCCCGGGGCGCGGCGGCCCCGTCAAGGAGGCAGGCGCCGGGCGGCAGGGTTGGGGATCAGAACTTGAACTGGGAGACCGTGACGCCGCGCAGCGGCTTGATGACGGTTTCGAACAGGTTCACCGTTTCGAAGCTGGCCGCGGTGGTGCGGGTGATGCGACAGGCCGTCATGACGGGCGCCTGGCCCACGATCACGACCAGGCGGCCACCCACGCGCAGCTGGTACTTCAGCGCGTCGGGGACGGTCGGCACGGAACCCGTGACGAGGATGGCGTCGTATTCGGTGGAGCCCCAGCCGTTGCGGGCGTCGCCGGTTTCGACCTTGACGTTGGTGACGTTGTTCATCTGCAGGTTCTGCTGCGCGAACGTCACCAGGCGGCTGTCGATTTCGACCGAGGTGACCTGCTGCGCCAGGTAGCCCAGCAGCGCGGCCTGGTAGCCGGAGCCGGTGCCGATCTCCAGCACGCAGTCGGACTTGGTCAGCTGCAGCTCTTGCGCCAGGCGGGCTTCCACCTTGGGCGCCAGCATGTTCTGGCGGGTGTTGACCGCGTTGATCTCAAGCGGCAGTTCCAGGTCGGAAAACGCCAGCGCGCGCAGGGCCGGCGGAACGAATTGTTCGCGGCGCACATCGAACAGCGCTTGCAGCACGTTGGCGTCCAGAACGTCCCACGGGCGGATCTGCTGTTCCACCATGTTGAAGCGGGCTTGTTCTACGTCGGGCAGGGTCGAAGCGTTCATGACGGTCAGAAAAAACAGAGGAATCAACAGACCATTGTACCGATTCGTAGCGTACTGTGACGCCCGGCCCCGCCGACAGATGTTTCAGACGCCCGGATCTACCACCAGGCGTGGAAGTGGTGCACCGGGCCGTGGCCCGACCCCACCGACAGGCGCTCGGCGTGGCGGATGGCCTCCGTGAGGTAGGCCTTGGCGCGACGCGCCGCCTCGGGCACGTCCCCGGTTTGCGGCAGCAGGGCGGCCAGCGCCGCCGACAGCGTGCAGCCGGTGCCGTGGGTATTGGCGGTTTCGATGCGGTGGCCGGGCAGCTCGATCATGCGGTCGCCGTCGTGCAGCAGGTCGATGGTCTCGTTGCCGGGCAGGTGGCCGCCCTTGACCAGCACCCAGCGCTCGCCCGAATGGGCCAGCTTGTTGCGCAGGCGTTCGGCCACGCGCCGCATTTCCTTGACCGTCTCGACCGGGCGCTCTTCCAGCAGCACGCCGGCTTCGGGCAGGTTGGGCGTCAGCAGGGTGGACTGCGGCAGCAGGGCTTCGCGCATGGCGCCCACGGCATCGCGCTCCAGGAGCAGGTCGCCGCTCTTGGCCACCATGACCGGGTCCAGCACCACGTGGGCGGGGGTCCACTTGGCGAGCTTCTCGGCCACCACCTGGATCACCGGCTGCTGGCCCAGCATGCCGATCTTGACCGCGTCGATGCGCACGTCCGCGAACAGCGTGTCGATCTGCTGGCCGACGAAAGCGGGCGGCACCGCAGAGATGCCGGTGACGCCCTGGGTGTTCTGCGCCGTCAGCGCGGCGATCACCGCGCAGCCGTAGGCGCCCAGCGCGCTCATGGCCTTCACGTCGGCCAGGATGCCGGCGCCGCCGGACGGGTCGACGCCGGCGATGGTCAACGCGTTGGGGATGGGGCGGCCGCTGGCGGCCTGCTGGCGACCGTTCATTTGGGGGCGCCTGCCGTGATCAGGCCTTCGTTGGGCGAGCTGGGAGCGCCGCTGTACAGCTTCTTGGGCATGCGGCCGGCCAGGAAGGCCTCGCGGCCGGCTTCCACGCCTTTCTTCATGGCGCTGGCCATCAGGATGGGATCGCGCGCGCCGGCGATGGCGGTGTTCATCAGGACGGCGTCGCAGCCCAGTTCCATGGCGATGGCGGCGTCCGACGCGGTACCCACGCCGGCGTCCACCACGATGGGCACGCGGGCCTGTTCGATGATCAGGCGCAGGTTCCAGGGATTCAGGATACCCATGCCCGAGCCGATCAGCGAGGCCAGCGGCATCACGGCGACCGCGCCCAGGTCTTCCAGCATGCGGCACTGGATGGGATCGTCGGTGCAATACACCATGACCTTGAAGCCTTCGTCCACCAGGGTCTTGGTGGCCTTGAGCGTCTCCGGCATGTTGGGGAACAGGGTCTGCGGGTCGCCCAGCACTTCCAGCTTCACGAGGTCATGGCCGTCCAGCAGTTCGCGCGCCAGGCGCAGCGTGCGCACGGCCTCGTCGGCGCTGTAGCAGCCGGCGGTGTTGGGCAGCAGCGTGAATTTGGACGGCGGGACGTAGTCCAGCAGATTCGGTTCACCGGCGTTCTGGCCGATATTGGTGCGGCGGATGGCGACGGTGACGATCTCGGTGCCGCTGGCGTCCAACGCCGCGCGGGTCTGTTCGAAGTCCTTGTACTTGCCGGTGCCGACGAGCAGGCGCGACGAGTAGGCGCGGCCGGCGATGGTGAGGGTGTCTTGAGTGGTCATGGCGGAGGTTCAAAGGGCGGGTGCGCACGATGCGAGACCCGCGGGGACTGGCGATTCGTTGGACGAATGATAAAGCACGGCGCCGCGCGGCAGGCCCGTCCGGTGAAATGTAGCGTTCCACTATTTGCAGATCGCGGCGCGGACGCGGTTCAGCGCAGGCGGTCCAGATCGGCGCAGATCGCCTCGGCGGCGTCGATCAGGCGCGGACCCGGGCGGTACAGGGCGTCGGCGTCCACGCCGTACACGCGCCCCAGCCGCGCGGCGGGCAGCCCCAGCGCCTGCCAGGCTGCCAGGTTGCGGGCGCCGTCCTCGGGTCGGGACGTGCCGGCCAGCACGGCCTCGGGCCGCGCCGCCAGCACGCTTTCCAGCGTGACCTGGGGCGCCACCACGGGGGCCTGGCCGAAGACATTGACGCCGCCGCAGACGCGCAGGGCGTCACTGACGATGCTGCTGTCGTTCAGGGTGTAGATGGGATCCAGCCCCGCCTGCACGAAGACGCGCACGGGGCGGCGGCCGGCATAGCGGGCGGCCAGGGCGTCCAGCCGCGCGCGCAGGGCCTGGGCCGCGGGCCGCGCCTGCGCTTCGGTGCCGAACAGCGCACCCATGCGTTCGACTGCATCGGGGATGGCGGCCAGGGTCTGCGGATCGCTGTAGAACACCGGCACGCCCAGCTTGTCCATCACCCGCGCCAGCGGCGCGGCGGCGGCGGGCTGCCAGGCGATCAGCAGGTCCGGGCGCACGGCCGCCACGCGTTCGGGATCGGGCTGGGTGCCGTCGCCGATGACGGGCAGCTGGCGAGCGGCGGGCGGATAGTCGCTGCCGCGGATGGTGGCGATGAGCCGGTCGCCCGCGCCCGCGGCAAAGACGAGTTCGGTGGCGTGCGGGGCCAGGGTGACGGCGCGCCGGGCGGGGGCGCCCAGCGAGACCTGGCGTCCCTGGTCGTCGCGGACCTGGATGGCCGCGCCGGCCGCGGCACTGGTTGCCGGACCTGCCAGGGAACTTGCTGCGGCGGGTCCCGCAGACAGCAGCGCGCCCAGGGCCAGGAACAGCTCCGGAGCGATGCGAGGGAGGGTGCGTGCGCGGGTCATGCAGGAGACCGATATAGCCAGCGGGGAACGCCGACTATATCGGAATGCCGCGATCAGTAGCGCAGCGTGA
Organism: Achromobacter sp. K91; assembly: GCF_003576205.1. NCBI lineage: Bacteria > Pseudomonadati > Pseudomonadota > Betaproteobacteria > Burkholderiales > Alcaligenaceae > Achromobacter > Achromobacter sp. K91. The sequence continues at coordinate 162,480 of NZ_QWFB01000086.1, forward strand.
GCGACGCGTAGAAGTTGCGGCCAGGCGCGGGGTACAGGCTGTAGTTGGCGACCGGGCCCAGCATCTCGAACGAAGCATTGCCGCCGCGGATGCCGTACGTGGCGTACTGGCGGTCGAAGATGTTGTTCACGCCGATGGCGCCTTCGATGTTGCGCGTGAACTTGTACGCCACCTTGGTGTTGAACAGTACGTAGGCGTCCAGTTCCTTGGCGAACTGGTTGGCCTGGTCGTTGTCCATGCGCGACTTGCCCACGTATTGCGCCGTCACGTTCCACAGGAACGCATCGGTGGGACGCCAGGTCACGCCGGCGTTGGCCAGCCACTTGGGCGCCAGCGGCACGGTCTTGCCAGCCAGGTCCACGCCGGCGTAGGTGCCGGAGCGGAATTGCGCTTCCATCCAGGTCAGGTTGGCGTCCAGCGACACGCTGCTGGAAATGGCGGTGTGGCCTTCCAGTTCGATGCCTTGGCGGCGGGTCGGATCCAGGTTGGTGTTGGCGCCCGTGCCCGGGCCCCAGATGCCGTCGGCCAACGGGTTGTACTGGATCTCGTTGGTCAGGTCATAGCGGAAGTACGACAGGCGGGCGCTGCTGCTGGCCGATTGCCAGGTCACGCCGATTTCCTTGTCGGTGGAGGTCTGCGGCGCCAGCGGGGTCTGCACCGACAGCAGTTCATCGGCGTTGGGCAGGCGGAAGCTGCGGCCGACCTTGCCATACACGCCGAAGCCGGCGGGCAGGTCCTGGCGCACGCCCAGCTGCCAGGCGGTCAGGTGGTTGCTGCGGTCCGACGCCGTGCCCGAGCCGGAAATCACGTCGAGGTCGTCGGAGGCGTACTGGCGGCGCACGCCGGCCGTCACGTAGGTGGTATCGGTGGCGCGTACCTGGCCTTCGGCGAACAGGCCGTACTGGTGCTGGCGCGACTGCCACTTCGAGGGCTGGAAGTCGTAGTAGGCGTTCTGGTTGGCGGTGGTCTTGGCTTCCTGGCCGTCGGCGCCGAAGACGATGCTGTGGCCGCCGTTGATCGGCAGGCGGTAGCGCACGCTGGCGATGTTCTCTTCCAGCTTCTGGTCGCGCAGGATGTCGCCGAAGCCGTCGTAGGTCAGGCCGTCGAGCTTCTTTTCGCGGGTCGACAGGTCGGCGTACAAGGTGCCGGCGCCGATGGCCTGCTCGAGCTGCAGGCCGAAGGTGGTGGTGGTGGTCTTGACGTAATCGACGTCGTTCTTCGAGCCGCGCGGATCGTCCTGGTATTCGTTCAGGCCGGTCTTGGGGTTGATCGTGCGCGGGCCGGGCAGTTCCAGCTTCTGGGTGGTGGTGCGGCCGTACAGGCGGATCGAGCCGTCGTCATGGCGGAAGGTGATGCCGCCGCCGCCGCCCTCGCGCCGCTCGCCGCTGTGATCGCGGTAGCCGTCGCTGTGCAGCGACTGCATGTAGGCGTCGATGCCGACCTTTTCATTGTTCATGGCCACGGCGGCGTCATACTGGCGCAGGCCGTAGCTGCCGAAGGTGGCGGTGGCGCGGGCGCTTACCGGTTCCTTGGCGAAATCAGGGCGCGTGATGATGTTGATCACGCCGCCGGTGGTGCCGCCGCCGTATTGCACCGAACCGCTGCCGCGCACGATTTCAATGCGCTCGACCTGGTCCAGCGGCACCACGCCCAGGCTCGGGGCCGACAGGTCGTTGGTGTTCTGCTTCACGCCGTCGATCAGGATCAGCGTGTTGCTGGCGCCGGTGATGCCGAAGCCGCGCAGGTCGACGATGGAGTTGTCGCTGGAGCTGCTGGTGTTGATCAGGTGGATGCCGGCCTGGGTCGACAGCACGTCCTGCATGGTGCGGGCGCTGGACGCCGCGATGTCCTCGGCGGTGATGATCGAGATCGACACCGGCAGCGTGCGGCCGTCGGTGGGCACGCGCTGGGCGGTGACCGTGATGGCGTCGAACTGGGGAGTGTCGGGGGCGGCTTGCTGGGCGGCGGCGACGGCCGGGGCGGAGCAGAGCAGGGCGCCGGCGTAGCGCCGGATGGAGCGGGTTTTCATCTACGTAACCTCGATGCGACCCGCGACCCCGCAGGCCATTCACGATGGGGAGGATGCCCAAGCCGCGGCGGGCCGGTGAGGGCCTGGCGGCATTGCATGGACTTCCTGGCGATCGAACAGGCCGGTATCGGGCTGCCATGGGCGCATTGCGCGCATGGGGACCGTTGCGGGGGCAGCACAGGCTGGAGCCAGGGTTTGCCGGCGCCTTGTGGGGCGGCAGTCCTGGGAGGTTCTTCCTGTTTCCCGTTTACCTTTCGCGCGCGGCTGGCAAGTGTTGCGTTCTTGCCTGCCCAGTGCGCCGAAAGCACCGGTTCGGGGCCGAAACTGTATCACCGGGAGGCGCGGATAGGCCCATTTTGTTACGATCAGGGCTTGTTTTTGCGGCGTTTTTCGCTTTTTCGCCACATAGCGCCGCCATCGCCAACTCCATCCGGACCTGCCCGTGTCGTATCCCCGCCTGCCTTACCCGCCCGAAGCCTATACCCACGGCAGCGAATTCGCCCGCCTGCTGGGCAAGCGCATCCTGATCCTGGATGGCGCCATGGGCACCATGATCCAGCGCTACAAGCTGGGCGAGGCGGATTTCCGCGGCGAGCGCTTCGCCGGCCACGGCAAGGACGTCAAGGGCAACAACGAGCTGCTGTCGCTGGTGCGTCCGGACGTGATCTCCGAGATCCATCGCCAGTACCTGGAAGCCGGCGCCGACGTCATCGAGACCAACACCTTCGGCGCCACCACCATCGCGCAGGGCGACTATGAACTGCCGGAACTGGCCTACGAACTGAACCTGGTGTCCGCGCGCCTGGCGCGCGAGGCCTGTGACGCCTACAGCACGCCCGAGCGGCCGCGCTTCGTGGCCGGCGCGCTGGGACCGCAGCCCAAGACCGCGTCGATCTCGCCGGACGTGAACGATCCGGGCGCGCGCAACGTCACCTTCGAGGAATTGCGCGTCGCCTATGTGGAGCAGCTCAACGGCCTGTTGGACGGCGGCATCGACATCGTCCTGATCGAAACCATCTTCGACACCCTGAACGCCAAGGCGGCCATCTTCGCCACCGAGGAAGTGTTCGAGGCGCGCGGCGTGCGCCTGCCCGTGATGATCTCGGGCACGGTGACCGACGCGTCCGGGCGCATCCTGTCCGGCCAGACCGTGGAAGCCTTCTGGAATTCGGTGCGCCACGCGCGCCCCATCACCATCGGCCTGAACTGCGCGCTGGGCGCGGCGCTGATGCGGCCCTACGTGGCCGAGCTGGCCCGCATCTGCGACACCTACGTCTGCGTCTATCCGAACGCCGGCCTGCCCAATCCCATGGCCGAGACCGGCTTTGACGAAACCCCGGCCGATACCTCGGCGCTGCTGGAGGAATTCGCCCGCGCCGGGCTGGTCAACATGTCGGGCGGCTGTTGCGGCACCACCCCGGACCACATCCGTGAGATCGCGGCCAAGGTCATGTCGCTGACTCCGCGCGCCGTGCCGGACATTCCGGTCAAGACCCGCCTGTCGGGCCTGGAGCCGCTGAACATCGACGAAGACACGCTGTACGTCAACGTCGGTGAACGCACCAACGTGACGGGCAGCAAGATGTTCGCCCGCCTGATCCGCGAAGAGAAATACGACGAGGCGCTGGCCGTGGCCCGCCAGCAGGTCGAGAATGGCGCGCAGATCATCGACATCAACATGGACGAGGCCATGCTGGATTCGGTGGCTTGCATGCGGCGCTTCCTCAACCTGATCGCCTCCGAGCCCGACATCGCGCGCGTGCCGATCATGATCGACAGCTCCAAGTGGGAAGTCATCGAAGAAGGCCTGAAGTGCGTGCAGGGCAAGCCCGTGGTGAACTCGATCTCCATGAAGGAAGGGCTGGAGCCCTTCCGCCACCATGCGCGCCTGTGCCGCCGCTACGGCGCGGCCGTGGTAGTGATGGCGTTCGACGAACAGGGCCAGGCCGACACGCTGGAGCGCCGCAAGGAAATCTGCGGCCGCGCCTACAAGATCCTGGTCGAGGAAGAAGGCTTCCCGCCGGAAGACATCATCTTCGATCCCAACGTCTTCGCGGTCGCCACCGGCATCGACGAACACAACCACTACGCCGTGGACTTCATCGAAGGCACGCGCTGGATCCGCGAGAACCTGCCCTACGCCCGCATCTCGGGAGGCGTGTCCAACGTCAGCTTTTCGTTCCGCGGCAATGAGCCCATGCGCGAGGCCATCCACACGGTGTTCCTCTATTACGCCGTCAAGGAAGGCATGACGATGGGCATCGTCAACGCCGGCCAGCTGGGCGTGTACGCCGACCTGGATCCCAAGCTGCGCGACCTGGTCGAGGACGTGGTGCTGGACCGCGCCGAGCCCGTGGGCAAGACGGAAGCCGACGACGAGCGCACCCCGACCGAGCGCCTGGTGCAGTTCGCCGACAGCGTGAAGGGCTCTGGCGCCAAGAAGGAAGAGGACCTGACCTGGCGTAATGCCGAGGTCGAGGCGCGCCTGTCGCATGCGCTGGTGCACGGCATCACCGCCTTCATCGTCGAGGACACCGAGGAAGTGCGCCAGAAGATCGCCGCGCGCGGCGGCCGTCCGATCGAAGTGATCGAAGGCCCGCTGATGGACGGCATGAACGTGGTGGGCGACCTGTTTGGCGAAGGCAAGATGTTCCTGCCGCAGGTGGTGAAGTCGGCCCGGGTCATGAAGCAGGCCGTGGCCCACCTGATTCCCTTCATCGAGGAAGAAAAGCGCCAGATCGCGGCCGCGGGCGGCGACGTGCGCGCCAAGGGCAAGATCGTCATCGCCACCGTCAAGGGCGACGTGCACGACATCGGCAAAAACATCGTATCGGTGGTCCTGCAGTGCAATAACTTCGAAGTCGTGAACATGGGCGTGATGGTGCCCTGCGCCCAGATCCTGGAAAAGGCCAAGGAAGAGAACGCCGACATCGTCGGCCTGTCCGGCCTGATCACGCCCAGCCTGGAAGAAATGGCCTACGTGGCCAGCGAAATGCAGCGCGACGAGTACTTCCGCAGCCGCAAGCTGCCGCTGATGATAGGCGGCGCCACCACCAGCCGCGTGCACACCGCCGTCAAGATCGCGCCCAACTACGAAGGCCCGGTGATCTACGTGCCGGATGCCAGCCGTTCCGTGGGCGTGGCGACGAACCTGATGTCGGACCAGTCCGCAACGTATCTGGCGGAGTTGGCCGAGGAATACGAAGAGGTGCGCCGCCGCCACGCCAATCGCAAGGCCACGCCCATCCTGCCGCTGGCGGAAGCGCGCGCCTCGCGTCCCGCGATCGACTGGGACAACTACACGCCGCCGCGCCCGAAGTTCATCGGCCGCCGCACATTCAAGAGCTACGACCTGGCCGAAATCGCCAAGTACGTGGACTGGGGCCCGTTCTTCCAGACCTGGAGCCTGTTCGGCCCGTTCCCCGCCATCCTGGACGACAAGGTCGTGGGCGAGCAGGCGCGCAAGGTCTACGCCGACGGCCTGGCCATGATGAAGCGCATCATCGAAGGCCGCTGGCTCACCGCCAACGGCGTGGTGGGCTTCTATCCGGCCAACAGCATCAACGACGAAGACATCGAGGTCTACAAGGACGAGACCCGCAGCGAAGTGCTGTTCACCTACCGCAATCTGCGCCAGCAGGGCGCCAAGCGCGAAGGCGTCAGCAACAAGTGCCTGTCCGATTTCATCGCGCCCAAGTCCAGCGGCAAGCTGGACTACATCGGCATGTTCGCCGTCACGGCGGGCCTGGGCATCGAAAAGAAGGAGGCGGAATTCGAAAAGGCCCTGGACGACTACTCCAGCATCATGCTGAAGTCGCTGGCCGACCGCCTGGCCGAAGGCTTCGCCGAATGCCTGCATGCCCGCGTGCGCCAGGATTTGTGGGGCTATGCGCCCGACGAAGCCCTGTCCAACGACGACATGATCGCCGAGAAGTACGTGGGCATCCGCCCCGCGCCCGGCTACCCGGCCTGCCCCGAACACGTCATCAAGACCGACATGTTCCGCGTGCTGGACGGCGCCGATATCGGCATGATGCTGACCGACAGCTATGCCATGTACCCGGCCTCCAGCGTGTCCGGCTTCTACTTCAGCCACCCGCAGTCGCAGTACTTCAACGTGGGCGTGATCGGCGAAGACCAGTTGCAGGACTACGCCGCCCGCAGTGGCCGCAGCATCGAAGACCTGAAGCGTACCCTGGCGCCGAACCTGGGTTGAGCGCTGCGGGGGAGCGGTCAGGCGTACTCGCTGGCCATTCCCCCGTCCATGCGGCTGCGCCGTTACGCCTGCTCTCCGTCTTGATGCGTCTTGCCTTTGCCCACATAGGGAATGGCCTGGTCTATGGTTTCCCAGATGTAGCGTCCCGATGGACTTTGCTGTTCCTCGGCCACGTGCGACACCAGGCCGGCCGCGCGCGAAATGACGGCGAAGCCGCGCATCAGTTCGGTCGGCACGCCGATCTCGCTGAGCAGCGCGGCCACCGCGCCGGTGGCGTTGATGGTGATGTGCTTGCCGTAGGTCTCGTCGATCGCGGCCGAGAGCAGGCGCAGCGCCTTGAGCGAGTCGCCCTTGAGTTCCGGTTCGGCCTCGGCCAGCGCCAGCAGCTTGATCGAGCGCGGGTCGTCGGGCTTGTGCAGATGGTGGCCGAAGCCGGGTAACGCGCTGCGCGATTCACGGAACTCGCGGGCGATCGCCAGGGCTTCTGCGCGGCCGTCGTCGGCCTGGCGGATGCGGTCCAGCAGGCGCGAGCAGTTTTCCATGGTGCCGACGAACTGGCTGCCTACCGCCATGAGGCCGGACGCCACCGCGCCCTGCAGGTTTTCCGGCGCGCTCATGTAGATCAGCCGGGTGGCGATGGCGCTGGGCGTCAGGCCATGCTCCATCAGCGTGACCAGCACCGCGTCGACGATGCGCAGGTCCACTGGGCGCGCCTCGCGGCCCAGGATCTGCATGATCATGACTTCGGTGAAGGTCTTCTTGCCGATCAGGTCTTCGACCAGATCCACGTCGCGGTAGGACATGCCGGTAAGGTGATGCGCGCAGAGGCGGGTTTCGGGCGTTTTCATGAGGTCTCCTTCAGGGCCGCGTCGCGCACGGCGTTTTTCAGTACCTTGCCCACGCTGGAGCGCGGCAAGCTGTCATGGATGTGGAATTGCTTGGGCGTGGCCACGGGGCCGAGCAGGGCGCGCACGTGCGCTTTCAACTCGTCCGCGCTGGCCTGCGCGCCGGGATGGAACTGCACGGCGGCATGGACCGCTTCACCCCACTTGTCGTCGGGCAGTCCGAACACCGAGCACTCGTAGACGGCGGGATGCGCGGACAGCGCGTTCTCCACGTCCACCGGGTAGATGTTGAAGCCGCCGGTGATGATCACGTCGCGCAGCCGGTCCTTCAGGAACAGATAGCCGCGCGCATCGATCAGGCCGGTGTCGCCGGTATGCAGCCAGCCGTCCACCACCGTTTCGGCGGTTTTTTCGGGCAGGCGCCAGTAGCCCGACATGACCAGGTCGCCCTGCACCACGACCTCGCCGATCTCGCCGCGCGGCAGCAGCGCGCCGTCGGGCGACATGATGGCCACGTCGCTGAGCCAGGTGACGCGTCCGACTGAGGCGCGGTTCTCCGGCGCTTCCAGGTCGGCGGGGCGCAGCACCGTCATGATCTGCGGCGCCTCGGTCTGGCCGTAGGTGGTGCCCAGCACAGGGCCGAAGAATTCGCGCGCCCGATCGATCTTTTCCACGGGCATGGGCGCGCCGCCGTAGATCAGGTTGCGCAGCCGCGGGAAGTCGGTGCGCGAGACGCCGGGCTGCGCCATGATCATGTAGATCAGGGTAGGCGGCATGAAGCTCAGCGTGCCGCCGCGCTCGCGGAAGGCGGCGGTGATGCTGGCCGGCGTGACGCCATCCAACAGCAGATGGGCGCCGCCGCGCGCCAGCACCGGCAAGAGGTATGTGCCGGTGCCGTGCGTGATGGGGGCGGCCACGACATAGCGGTCTTCGTGGGTCAGGCCCCAGCTCATGATCTGGTTGATGATGCCCGCGTTCCACGCGTGGTACGGCTGCATCACGCCCTTGGGCAGGCCGGTGGTGCCGCCTGTGAACTTGATGGCCTGGGTGGCGTCGCGCGGTTGCGCGTGGCGCTGCGGCTCGCGTCCGGCGCAGCGGGCCAGCAGCTCATCCAGCGCCAGCGGCGCCGATGCGTCGTCCAGATGGATGTGGCGGCGGCCTTGCGGCGCCTGGGCCGGAGGCGCCAGCGGCGCGCCCACGCCGTCCACGATCACGATGGACGGCTCGGTGGCGTCCAGGATGCGCCCGATCTCGCGTTCCGTGCTGCGGTAGTTGAGCGGCACCCACACCTTGCCGCTGGCCAGCACGGCCAGCAGCGCCAGGATGTGCCGCGCGGAGTTGCCGGCGCAGATCGCCACCCGCGTCTGCGGCGCGGGATCCAGTTCTTGCAAGGCCGCGGCCAGCGCCCGCGTATCGGCGGCCAATTGCGAGTAAGTGACCTGGCCTTCGGGACCGTCCAGCGCGATGCGCTCCGGATACTGCTCGGCGGCGCGGAAGAAGAAATCTATCGGGTACATCCTGGTGTTCCTAGTTGGCTTTGAGGTTGGCGCTCTTGACGACCTTGCCCCATTTGTCGATCTCGCTGGCGATCTTCTGGGCGTAGGTCTCGGGGGTGTTGGGCTGCTGTGGCGCGTAGAAGCCGGATTGCTGGTAGGACGCCTGCAGCGCCGGGCTGGCCAGCGCCTTGTTGATGGCCTGGTTCAAGCGCTCGACGACGGGCTTGGGGGTGCCGGCCGGCGCCATCACGCCGAACCAGGATTCCACCTCGAAGCCGGGCAGGCCGGATTCGGCCAGCGTGGGCGTGTCGGGCGCGGAGGGCAGGCGCTGCGGCGAGGTCACGCCGATGGCGCGCAGCTTGCCGGCCTGCACGTGCGGCAGCGACGAGGGCAGGTTGTCGAACATGGAATCCACCTGGCCGCCCAGCAAGTCGGCCACGGCCGGGCCGCTGCCGCGGTACGGCACGTGCAGGATGTCGGTGCCGGTCTGCATCTTGAACAGCTCGCACGACAGGTGGATGGACGAGCCGCTGCCGGAAGAGGCGCAGGTCAGCTTGCCCGGATTCTTCTTCGCGTAGGCCACGTATTCCTGCACGGTCTTGATCGGCAGCTTGGGGTTGACGACCAGGATGTTCGGAATGGTCGCCAGCAGGCCCACGGGCTCGAAGCCCTTCACGAAGTCATAGTTGAGCTGGCTGTACAGCGTGCGGTTGATGGTGTTGGCGATGGAACCCACATACAGCGTGTAGCCGTCTGGCGCGGCGCGCGAGACGATTTCCGCGCCTATGTTGCTGTTGGCGCCGGTCTTGTTCTCCACCACGATGGTCTGGCCCAATTCTTCCGAGAGGGACTTCGCCATCAGGCGCGCCACGATGTCGGTGGCGCCGCCCGCCGCGTAGCCGACGACCAGCGTCACGGGACGCTCGGGATAGGGCTTGGCCGCCAGGGCCGGGGCCGCGAGCAGCGCACCCAGGGCGGCCGCCGCGGCGGCCCACCGCTTGCTTTGCATCTTCATTGTTGTCTCCGTCCTGTTTGTCTAATATTTGGACAGCTCTGCGTCTGCCCGGATTCATATTGGGCTTTGATAGGGGCCTCATCAACGTAAGCTGTCCAAAAAATGAACAAACCAGAATCCGAAGGCTCGGGGCCGCGCGTATTGCGCCGCGGGCTGCGCGTGCTGGGCGTGCTGCGGCAGGCGGGGGCGGCGGGCATGCACGTGGTCGACATCGCGCGCGCTGCGGGCATGCAGCGGACCACGGCCTATCGCTATCTCGACGTGCTGGTGCAGGAGGGCTACGCCTTGCGCGAGTCCGAGGCGCCGCGCTGGCGCGTGGCCGAGCTGGGCGTGATGATGGCGGGCGATCCGCATGCGCAGGCTGTGCGCGACCTGCGGCCGGTGCTGCGCCAGATCAGCGACGTCAGCGGCGATTCCGCTTTTCTCATCTGCCGCGCGGGCAACGATTCGCTTTGCCTGCACCGTGAAGTGGGCAACTATCCCGTGCAGGTGCTGGCGGTCACGGTGGGCCACCGCCAGCCGCTGGGCGTGGGGGCGGCCGGGCTGGCGCTATTGGCCGCGCTGCCGCCGGACGAGTCGGAAGAGGTGATTGCGCAGAACGAGCAGGCGCTGCGCGCCTACGGCGGCATGACGGTGGCGCAGATGCGGCGCCTGGTGGAGAACACGCGCGGGCGCGGCTGGTCGGTGGTGGGCAACGCGGCGGTGCCGGGCGTGTTGGGGGTGGGCGTGGCCTTGTGCGACGCGGGCGGATATCCGCGCCTGGCCGTCAGCGTGTCCAGCCTGATCGGCCGCATGCAGGCGGCGCGCCAGCGCAATATCGCCGACCTGATCCGCGCCCAGTTGGCGCAGGATGAGGTCAGGACGCAGCGCTGGGCGCTGCCGGGATTTCCCGCGGCTTAGGCGGCTGCCGGCGTCGGCACGCGGTAGGTCTTCTGGTAATGCACCGTGAAGGTCTTGAACGCGTCCAGAGCCTTGTGCGGATCGTGGCCGGGCTTGACCAGGAAGCTGTCGAAGCCGACGCGCGCCTGGTAGTGGATGGTATCGATCATCACGTCGCCGACCGCGCGCAGTTCGCCTTGCCATTGGTAGCGCGTGCGCAGCAGCTGCGCCAGCGAATAGCCTCGGCCATCGGTGTAGACCGGGAAGTCGACGGCGATGAAGGCGATGCCGGCGGGGTCCAGCGTGCCGCCGGCTTCTGCCAGGTCGCGCAGGTCGGCGTCGGGGTCAAGCAGTACCGCGACCGGATGCTGGTGGCGGCGCAAGGTGGCGCGCGAGGTCTTCCAGATGGAAAGCGGCACGATCCAGCCCGGCGCGTCGCCAGGCACCTGGCCTTCGGCGGGGACCTCGGGTTCAGGCGTGAAGACGCGCGAGGCGTCGGCTTCCAGGCGGCCGTTGCGGATCAGGTGCGGGCCGGGGGCGTCGTGCGGATAGATTTCAGACATGGGCGGCCTCGGCTTGCTGCGCGGGTTTGGCGAAGGCGGGATCGGAGTAGACGTCCTGCTTGAAGGGGTCGATGCCGACCCGGTCCACCACGTCGATGAAGCGTTCCTCTTCGCTGTCGCGCAGGCCCAGGTAAGTGCGGATCAGGCGGTCCACCACGCCAGCGACCTGCTCGCGCGCGAACGACGGGCCGATGATGCGGCCGATGGCGGCGCCGCCGCCGCGCGTGGATTCGATATCGGGCAACGGCTTGGCGGCGCCGTTCTGGCGTCCGCCGATGGTGACCTGGTACCACTCTTCGCCGGCCTTATCGACCCCGAGGATGCCGATGTGGCCCACGTGATGGTGGCCGCAGGAGTTGATGCAGCCCGAGATGTTCAGGTCCAGCTCGCCGATCTCGAAGAGATAGTCGAGATTGTCGAACTGGCGCTGGATGGCTTCGGCCACGGGGATGGAGACGGCATTGGCCAGCGCGCAGAAATCCCCGCCCGGACAGGCGATGATGTTGGTCAGCAGCCCGATGTTGGGCGTCGCCAGGTTCAGCGTCTGCAGCGTGGTCCAGAGCTCGTGCAGGCGCGCGCGGCGCACGTCGGCCAGGATCAGGTTCTGCTCGTGCGAGACGCGCAGTTCGCCGAAGCCATAGTCGTCGGCCAGGTCGGCCACCGCGTCCATCTGGTCGGCGGTGATGTCGCCCGGGGGCACGCCGGTGGGCTTGAGCGACACGGTGACTGCGGCATAGCCGGCCACCTTGTGCGGGTGCACGTTGGTGCGCAGCCAGCGCGCAAAGCGCGGATCGGCGGCGGCCAGCGCGGCGGTGTTGTCCACGTCCTGCGCGGCAGCGGCATCGTATTGCGGCCAGACGAAACGGGCCTTGATGCTGTCGACGAATTCCTGGGTGATGGTGTCGGGGCCGCCCTTGATGAGCTGCCACTGTTCATCCACCTGCTGCGCATAGACTTCCGGCGTCAGGTCCTTGACCAGGATCTTGATGCGCGCCTTGTACTTGTTGTCGCGGCGGCCGTGCAGGTTATAGACCCGCAGCGCGGCCTGCAGATAGGTCAGCAGGTCCTGCCATTCGACGAAGGGATTGATTAGCTTGCCGACGATGGGCGTGCGGCCCAGCCCGCCGCCCACCCAGACGCGAAAGCCCAGCTTGCCGTCGCGTTCGACGGCTTGCAGGCCGATGTCGTGCACGCCCACGGCCGCGCGGTCCTGCACGGCGCCGCTGACCGCGATCTTGAACTTGCGCGGCAGGAAGGCGAACTCCGGGTGCAGCGTGGACCACTGGCGGATGATCTCGCACCAAACCAGCGGATCCACCAGCTCGTCCGGCGCGACGCCGGCGAAGTGGTCGGTGGTGGTGTTGCGGATGCAGTTGCCGCTGGTCTGGATGGCATGCATCTGCACCGTGGCAAGTTCGGCCAGGATGGCCGGCACGTCTTCCAGCTTGGGCCAGTTGAACTGGATGTTCTGGCGGGTGCTGAAATGGCCGTAGCCGCGGTCCCATTTGCGGGCGATGTGCGCCAGCGTGCGCAATTGGCGCGACGCCAGGATGCCGTAGGGAATGGCGACGCGCAGCATGGGCGCGTGGCGCTGGATGTACAGGCCGTTCTGCAGGCGCAAAACGCGGAATTCATCTTCCGTTAGTTGGCCATCGAGGAAGCGGCGCGTCTGGTCGGAGAATTGCGCCACGCGTTGCTCGACTAGCTGCTGGTCGACGGGGTCATACACGTACATGTCTACTGCCCTTGAAGTCTTCTCGGTCTGGATCCCGGCGGTCGCCCGGCGCAATGCGGCAGGAGAAAGGGGTTCATAACCGTAACAGGCAGCTGTAGCGACCGTCTAAGTCATTCTGGTAATAAGATAATGGGGCCCCCACGCTGCACGCGCTTGCGCGCGCTTGCTGCCCCCCGAGGGGGCTGTCCCGCCTTGGGGCGGCCCGGCGGCGGGACGGCCATTCTTGCGGGACGGTGGATTTACAACGCGGCGTTCACCGCCCAGCGCGCGACCAGCACCAGAATGACCACCAGACAAGCCGCCATCAGCAGCCCGGTCAATATCAATGGCGCCGGCTTGTTGTTGGCGATGTCGGCATCGTAGCCGCGCCCGCGGCGCACGCCGAAGAATCCCCACAGCACGGATTTGACCGTGCGCAAGAAACTCAGCATGTTGTCTCTCCTGGCGTCGTGGCGGATAGCGCCAATGTAGGCTGCCGGACGTCGGGGAAACAGATGCAGATCCGCCTTACCTGACCGTATCAGACGCCGAACCGGCCGGGGCGCCGATGCCGCGCACGATGTGGTCCAGCAGTTCGCGCGCGGCGGGGGACACATGGCGGCCGGCGCGGCTCAGCACATGCAGGCTGCCCTGGTTGAGGATGGGGTTGGCCAGCGGCAGGCTGGCCAGGCGCTGGGCGCGCAGGTCGGCCGTGACCGCGATGGGCGGCGTCAGCGCATAGCCGATGCCGGCGGCGGCGAATTGCCACAGTGCCTTGAAGGACGAAGTGGTGAGCACGTTGCGCAGCCTGACCTGTTCGCTGATTTCGGCGGCCTGGATGTGCTGGCGCACGCCGAACCCCTCCTGCATGGACGCGCCGGGATACTCGGCCAGGTCGGTCAGCAGCAGGGGACGGCTCAGCAGGGTCAGCGGGTGGTCCTCGCGCACGATGGCGCGGATGGGTTCGGGCCGCGAATAATGGGTGCGCAGGCGGGCGTCGTTGGGCGGCTGGAACACCAGTCCGATATAGGCGCGGTCATCGACGATGCGCTGCACGATCTCGGACGTGCGCGCGACGTCGATGTCCAGCGTGACCTCCGGGTGGCTGCGCCAGTAGCCCGGCAGCACGCGCTCGAACATCAGCTCCACGAAGCCCTCGCCCAGCACCAGGTCTATGTGTCCCCGTTCGGCCTTGCGCAAGCTGTCGATCTCGGAGAAGAAGCTCTCCTGGATGTCCTGCTGGCGCTTGATGTAGCGCGCCAGGATGTGGCCCGCGTCGGTCGGCACCACGCCCCGTCCGCGGCGTTCGAACAGGGCGATGCCGCAGTCGCGTTCCAGGGCGGCTATGGCACGGCTGACGGCAGACGGGTCCATGTCCAGCACTTCGGCGGCGCCGCGCACCGAGCCGCGGCTCATGACCTGCATGAAATAGTGGGTGCGGCGGGCGTCGAGTTTTTCGTCCATGGCGGGGCTCCGTGGCGGGGAGTGCGGCGGCAGATCCACAGATACAATCTAGGGTTTACCCTTGCATGAATCGAGATCATGCAAAATTTTCCCTGGAAAAGCCTGTCCGTTGCATTTTACGCAACGTTTATGCGCCAGCCCTGTCATGGTTGCGCGCCGGGCCCCCGGCGAAAATCGGCCCTGCTGCGCGCGCCGTCGCCGCCGCCGCGCTGCGACGCCCATTGCGGGCGCCGGCCGGCCGGGATCGCGGCGGGCAGCCACGACGACTATTCACGTACTCAGGGGAATCCGATGTCACACGCCAGCGCCAGCCTGGCCGCGCCTTCCATGCCGCTATCCGGGCGCATCCGCATGCTCGCCGCCATCTTGCTGGTGGTTGTCGTTTCGGAGGCGATCGGCAGCGCCACCTTCAACGTAGGCCCGGGCAAGATCATCCTGCAGCCGATGCTGTGGGCCATCTTCATCGGCGCCATCGTGGCCGCCTTGGGCCAGCGCCTGCCGGCGGGGCTGAACATCGACACCGCCATGCAGACCCGCATCAGCGGCTATCTGCAATACGCGCTGCTGCCCTTCCTGGCCAAGCTGGGCCTGATGGTGGGCGGCGCCTTGCCGCAGGTGCGCGAAGCCGGCTGGGCCCTGGTGTTCCAGGAATTCGGCCACTTCTTCGGCACCATGGCCGTCGGCCTGCCGCTGGCGCTGCTGCTGGGCATCAAGCGCGAGGCCATCGGCGCCACTTTCTCGGTGGGCCGAGAGCCCAGCCTGGCCATCATCGGCGAACGCTACGGCATGAACTCGCCCGAAGGCCGCGGCGTGATGGCCGAGTACATCACCGGCACCGTGATCGGCGCGCTGTTCGTGGCGTTGATGGCCGGCTTCATCACCAGCCTGAACATCTTCGATCCGCGCTCGCTCGCCATGGGCGCCGGGGTGGGCTCGGGCAGCATGATGGCCGCCGGCGTGGGCGCGATCGCGTCCCAGCAGACGCCCGAAGTCGCGCACCAGGTGGCCGCGCTGGCCGCCGCCGCCAACCTGCTGACCACGGTGGTGGGCGTGTACTTCACGCTGTTCATTTCGCTGCCGACCACCATCTTCCTGTACGGCAAGCTGGAACCGGTGCTGGGCCGCTTCTCGCGCGGCAAGGCCGAGACCGTCGCCGCTGATGACGAGGTCACGCAGGACGCGCCCGCGCACGGCGTCAAGATGGGCTTCGGCGATCGCCTGACCGCCTATGTCATCTGCGGCCTGTTCGCGCTGGTGGGCAACCGCCTGGGCTACAACGTGCCGTTTGCCGACGCCTTGCCGGGCATGGGCATCATCATCCTGCTGGTCGTCATCACCGACCTGGTGCTGCGCGTGGTGCCCAAGTTGCCCGCCGTGTTCGTGCTGTCGCTGATCGCCATGACCGCGGGCTGCCCCGGCGTGCTGCCGTACTCGGACCAGATCATCGCCATGGTAGGCAAGGTGAACTTCCTGCCGTTCACGACCGTGATCCTGGCCATGGCCGGCCTGTCGATCCTCAAGGACCTGCCGGCGTTCCGCAAGCTGGGCTGGAAGATCGTGGTGGTATCCCTGGCCGCCAACGCCGGCACCTTCCTGGGCGCGACCATGATCGCGGAATTCTTCCACTGATCGCCGTTCGTTCCCGAATCAAGAACCGCCTGATGCGTCAGGCGGTTTTTTTTGGTCAGGGCGCGAAACCCGGTCGGTAACGCGCGTTGTCAGTGACATTCTCGGTCGCGCCGATGTTGGCGACCTTGGGAACGCCCAGGCCCGCCGCCTTCATGGCGACTGCGGTCTGCAGTTCCTGCACTTGCGGATTGCCCATCGCGACGCGGTAGGCCTGCAGCGGCATCAGGCCTTCGATGGTGCCCAGGTCGTTGGCGGAGCCGGCGCGCTGGGCCGCGGGGTCGGGCTGCGCGGCAAAATCCTCAACGGCGCGGCGCATGCGCGATGCCGCGTGCAGGTCGCGTAGCGCGTCCGCATTCGAGGCGTCAAAGACGGCCAGCGCCAATGGCAGACTGTCGCGGTCGCGTTCGACGCGCAGCGCGTGGGCGGCAGCCGTTGCCCGGGCCGCGTGGACGTGGGCCACGCGTTGGGTTTCGGGAAATGCGCGGGTGGCGTCCAGCGCGGCCGAGCGCGCGGGATAGGGCGCATCAGCCCGGTGGATGGCGGAGATCGCAGCGACGTTCATGCTGGGCCCCTTCTGGTGATGGCCGGCGGATCGGCCCGCCTGCCGACTTCACTGTAACAGCTGGGGGCGATCCGGGCGAAAAAAAGGCCCCTGCACGCGTCAGGGGCCTAGCGACGCGGCTCGGGGCCGCGCCGTACCAGGGCAGGTGATGGCCAGGGAGCCCGGCGGGTTCTCCCGGCCCTGCGCCTGCCCAAACCGGATCAGGGCTTGGTGGCCTGCATGGACGGACGCTGGCTGAAGGTCTCGTACCAGGCGGCGGTGGCCGGATGTTCGGCGCGCCAGTCCAGGTCGGGGAAGCGGAAGTCCAGATAGCCCAGCGCGCAGCCGATGGTGATGGTGCCGATGTCCAGGCGGCCTGCCAGCGCGGCGGCGTTCTTTTCCACCAGCGCGAGGCCGTCGCGGACCTTGCCCAGCTGGCCCTCGACCCAGCCGTCCCAGCGCAGCGCTTCCGGACGCAGCACGGTTTCGTAGCGGGCCAGCAGTGCCGCGCCCAGCATGCCGTCGGCCATGGACTGTTCCGTCAGCACCTGCCAGCGGGTCTTGCCCGACGGGAACAGAGAACCGCCGCCCAGGTCGTTCAGGTATTCGCAGACCACGCGGCTGTCGTACAGCGCCTGGCCGTCATCCGTGATGAAGGTGGGCACCTGGCCCAGCGGATTGGTGGGGATGATGGTCTGGTCGCGGGCCACGGGGCCGGCTGCGCTCGGAAGCTTCTCGATGCGGTCGGCCAGGCCGAGCTCATGGGCGATGACCATGCATTTGCGCACGAAGGGCGAGGCGGGCGAGTAGAAGATTTTCATGGGGATCCTTGTCGGTGGAGAGGCGTCAGTGTTGTGCATGGGCCAGATGTTGTCCAGCGATCCAGCCGAAGGTCAGGGCGGGACCAAGCGTGATGCCGGGGCCGGGATAGGCGCCGCCCATCACCGACTGCATGTCGTTGCCGGCCACGTAGAGGCCAGCAATGGGCGCGCCCGTGGCGTCCAGGGCCTGGGCATGCGGATTGGCGGCGATGCCGCAAGCGGTGCCGATGTCGCCGGGATAGACCTTGACGGCGTAGTAGGGGCCCGCCGCCAGCGGCGCGAGGCAGGGATTGGGAGCGTGTTCCGGATCGCCCAGGTAGCGGTTGTAGGCGGTCGATCCCTTGCCGAAGTCCGGGTCCTGGCCCTGGGCGGCGTGGGTGTTGTAGCGTTCCACCGTGGCCTGCAGCGCATCGGCGGGCACGCCCAGCCGGGCCGCCAGGGCGGCCAGCGTGCCGGCTTGCAGCAGGTAGCCGGCGTCGATCAGATGCTGGCGCGGCCGGCCCCCTGGCAGCGCCAGGCCCAGGCCCCAGGTGTCGATGAAGCGCTGGTCGCAGATCAGGAAAGCGGGAATGCTGGGCGTCGTGCCATGGCTGCGGTACATGGCCTGCACGAACTCATGGTACGAGGCGGATTCGTTCACGAAACGCCGGCCCGCGCCATTGACCGCGATGAGGCCCGGCTTGGCCCGGTCCCACACCAGGTGCGGGTAATGCAGGGGCTTGCCGTCCGCGGATTCCAGCAGCGAGACCGGCGCCCAGAACGCGGGGCTGGCGTGGCCCGAGCCGAGCGCGGCGCCGGCGGCTTCCGACAGGCGGATGCCGTCGCCGGCGTTGTCTCGCGGCGACATGGACCACAGACCCGTGGGCTGAGGATAGCTCTGCGCGCGGCGCGCCGGATCCCAGGGAAAGCCGCCCGTGGCCATCACCACGCCGCGGCGCGCGCGGATGTTCAACGACTTGCCATTGCGCCGGACCGCGGCGCCCAGCACGCGGCCCGCTGCATCGCGGTGCAGCGCCAGCGCCGGCGTGTCCAGCCAGTATTCGATCTTGCGCGCCAGCATGCCGTGGAACAGCTGCGCGGCCAGCGCATTGCCCAGCAGCAGCCGGGTGCCGCGGCGATAGCCGCGCGCGCGGTCGGCGGCATAGCGCAGCACCAGCTTCATGCTGTGGCGCCAGGCCGCGAACGAACGCGTGGCGCGCAGCAGATGGCGCACGTCGGTGATGTTGACCATCATGCCGCCCAGCACCGTGAATTCCTTCAGGGGATCCCGCAGGAAACGGAAATCGCCGCCGAGCTTGCGGCCGTCGAACTCCAGCGGGTCGAGCGAACGGCCGCCCATCGCGGCGCCGGGCAGGTCGGGGTAGTAATCGGGCGAGGCCGTGCGCGCGGCCAGATCCAGGATGCCGCGCGACACCAGGTAATCCATCATGCGCGGGCCGGCTTCGAGATAGGCGCGCTTCATGTCGTCGGGGGCCGCCGCGCCCACGGTCTGTTCCAGATAGGTCCAGACCTTTTCAAAACTGTCCGGATGGCCGGCGGCTTCTGTCTGCGCGTTCAGCGGTATCCACAGCGCGCCGCCTGAGATCGCGGTGGAACCGCCGATGCGGCCGGTCTTTTCCACCAGCAGCACGTCCAGTCCTTCCTCGCGCGCCGTCAGCGCCGCGGCCATGCCGCCCGCGCCCGAGCCGACGACCAGCGCGTCGACTTCCTTGTCCCAAGTAATGCCTTCCATGCTGCCTATGCTCCCGAGCCGCCCAGCGATTTTCCGCCGTCCACGAAGATGACCTGGCCGGTGATGAAGTCCATGTGCGGCGCGGCCAGGAAGGACACGGCATAGGCGATGTCTTGCGGCTGGCCCGCGCGGCCGGTGGGCTGCAGGGCCAGTTGCGCCGCAAGGCGTTCGGGCGTGAGGTTGCGCAAGAGCGGGGTGTCGATGAGGCCGGGGGCGATGGCGTTGACCAGGATGCCGCGCGGGGCCAGTTCCATGGCCGAAGCGCGCGTGTAGCCGACCAAGGCCGCTTTCGAGGCCACGTAGTGCGGGTGGTTCTTTGCGCCCAGGTAGGCGCGCGAGGCGATGTTGACGATCTTGGCGCCCGGCGCCATGTCGCGCGCGGCCTCCTGCGTCAAGGTCGCGACCGCCAGCAGGTTGACGTCAAAGGCGCGGCGGTAGTCGGCGCTGTCCACCTCAAAGAACTTGCGCTCGTCGAAGAGTCCCGCGTTGTTGACCAGCGCGGCCAGCGGCGCAAGCGAACGCGCCAGCGCGCGCGTGGCGGCTTCGTCCGTCAGGTCCACCACGCGGTGTTCCACGTCCAGCCCTTGCGCCCGCAGCGCGTCGGCCTCCTTTTCGGCCAGTTCCGCGTTGCGGTCGGCCATCACGACGCGAAAGCCATCGCGCGCCAGCCGCTCCACGATCGCAAGACCCATGCCGCTAGCGCCGCCCGTAACCAATGCCGTGCCCAGATTCATGATGTTTCCTCACACGGCCAGGTAGCCGCCGTCCACGGGCAGCACCACGCCGTTCACGTAGCTGGCCATGTCCGAGGCCAGGAAAAGGACCGGACCCACGATCTCGTCGGCCCGCCCCGCGCGGGCCATGGGCGCACGCTGCATGTACCAGTCCGTGCCCTGCGCCTGCGCGCGCTGGCCCGCCGTCATCTCGGTTTCCATCAGGCCGGGAGCCACGGCGTTCACGCGCACGCCATGCGGAGCCAGGTCGCGCGCCAGTACCTCGGTGAACGAGCGCACGCCGCCCTTGGACACCACATAGCCGGCGGTCGAGATGCTGCAGCCGTAGGCCACGATGGAGCACAGATTGACGATGGCGCCGCGCGTGGCTTTCAGCTGTTCGACGAAGGCGTGGGTGACGTTGAACGTGCCTTGCAGGTTCACGCTCATCAGACGGTCCCAGATCTCGGGCGTCTTGGGATCGTCGAACGGGGCGCGCGCCGAAATCCCGGCGTTGTTGATCAGGATGTCCAGATTGCCGTGTTCGGTGGCGGACCGTTGCGCAAAGTCGCGCACGGCGGCGGCATCCGTCACGTCCAGCACCGCGTCGGCGGCCTTGCCGCCCGCGGCGCGGATGGCTTGCACCGTGGCTGCGGCCAGCGCCGCATCCACATCTGCGACGATGACGGCAGCGCCTTGCCTGGCGAAGCCTTGTGCGATGGCCGCGCCCAGGCCGCGGCCCGCGCCCGTCACGAGCACCCGCTTGTCTTGCATCGATATCATGGTCGGTCCTTTCGGCGCGTCAGGCGCCCAGATAGGCGCGCTGCACGCCTTCGTCGCTGGCGAGCGCGGCGGACTCGCCTTCCAGCGCGATCTCGCCGTTTTCGAGGATGTACGCATAGCTGGACACCGACAGCGCCAGCTTCACGTTCTGCTCCACCAGCAGGATGGTGATGCCTTGCTCGCGGTTCAGCCGCAGCACGATGTCGAAGATCTGTTCGACCACCAGCGGCGACAGACCCATCGAGGGTTCGTCCAGCAGGATCATGCGCGGGCGCGCCATCATGGCTCGGCCCGTGGCCAGCATCTGCTGTTCGCCGCCGGACAGCGTCGCGGCTTTCTGTTCGTAGCGTTCGCGCAGGCGCGGGAAGGTGTCGCACACCATGTCCAGGTCCTGCCGCACCGCGGCCCGGTCGGTGCGCAGGTAGGCGCCCATCTCCAGGTTCTCGCGCACGCTCATTTCGCGGAAGATCTCGCGGCCTTCCGGCACCTGCACGATGCCCCGTCCGACGATGGCGTCCGCCGCCAGGCGGTGTATGGGTTCGCCCGCAAAGCGCACGCTACCCGCGGTGGGCGCAACCAGGCGCGAGATCACGTTCAGCGTGGTGGACTTGCCGGCGCCGTTGGCGCCCAGCAGCGCCACGATGGCGCCCTGTGGCACTTTCAGCGATACGTCCTGCAGCGCGCGGATATTGCCGTAGGCGGCCGATACCGCATCGACTTCAAGCAAATAATCAGCCACCGGCCGCTCCCTTGCCCAGATAGGCTTCAATGACCCGCGGGTTGCTGCGCACCTCGGCGGGCGTGCCTTCGGCGATCTTCTCGCCAAAGGACATGACGGTGATGCGATGCGAGATCGACATCACCAGCTGCATGACGTGCTCCACCAGCAGCACCGTGATGCCGTCGCGTTCGCACAGTTCGGTCAGCAGGCGGTCCAGCGTTTCGATTTCGCGGTTGCGCAGGCCGGCCGCCGGTTCGTCCAGCAACAGCAGCTTGGGCGATATGGCCAGGGCGCGCGCCAGCTCCAGCATCTTCTGGCGGCCGAAGTCCAGGCTGCACGCCGGCGTGTCCAGGAAGTCGGCCAGTCCGACGCGCTCCAGCAGGTGCTCGACGCGCTCGCGCGTCTGCGCGGCAGCGGGGCGCAGCAGCTTGCCTGCGCTGTCGGCGCCATGCGCATAGGTGCCCAGCAGGGCGTTTTCGCGCACGCTGAGCGCGCCGAACAGCTCCAGGTTCTGGAAGGTGCGGGCCACGCCCAGCGCCGCCATTTCATGCGGCTTCTTGCGGGTGATGTCCGCGCCGTCGAACCGGATGCTGCCGCTGCTGGGACGGTAATAGCGCGAGATGCAATTGAAGGTGGTGGACTTGCCCGCGCCGTTGGGGCCGATCAGCGCGTGGATGCGGCCGCGCTCGACCTGCATGGACAGGCCGTTGATGGCGGTGAGGCCGCCGAACTTGACGGTCAGGCCTTGCACGTCCAGATAGGGATGGCTGCTCATGCGGCGCTCCTTTGGGTCGGTTTGGCCGCAGCCGGGCGCGTGGCGGAAGGCAAGGGCGCAGCCGGCGCCGGTGCCCGTCCGCGCGCGCCGCGGCCGGCGAACAAGCCCTTGGGCGCGAACATCATGAAGCCCATCAGAATGACGCCGTAGATGATTTCCTGGAACGACAGGGCCTGGCGCAGCAGCTCGGAGATCAGGCCGAAGGCCAACGCGCCCGCGATGGCGCCGCGCACCGACCCGATGCCGCCAACCACCACCATCGTCAGGATCAGGATGGTGGTCTGAAAGCCCAGGCTCTCCGGGTGGATGAACGAGGCGAAGGTCGTGTACATGCCGCCGGCGATGCCGGCATAGGCCGCGGACAACGTGAAGGCCGTGCGCTTGATGGCGTTGACGTTCACGCCCATGGCCTGGGCCGCCACGTCGCTCTCGCGCACGGCGCGAAAGGCCGAGCCCAGTTGCGAGCGCGACAGCGCAATGGTGGCCCACAGCAACAGCGCGGCGATCAGCACCACGAAGGGATAGGCCTTGGCGTCCGACACCAGTTCGTAGCCGAACAGCGTGGCCGGCGAGATCCGGAAGCCGTTCGAGCCGTTGGTGACCGATTGCCAGTTCAGGAACACCCACTGCATCGCTTCGCCGAAGGCGAAGGTGGACAGCGCCAGGTAGATGTCGCGCATGCGCAGCGCCAGCGCGCCGATCACATAGCCGAGCACGGCGGCCAGCAGCCCGCCCGCGATGATCGAAATGAAGAAGGGCGGATGCCACAGATTGTTGATGAGGCCCGCGGTATAGATGCCCACGCCGTAGAAGGCGGCGTGCGATAGCGCGAACTGTCCGGTTTCGCCGATGACCAGATGCAGGCCCAGCGCCAACACCACGAACACCATCAGCAGGTTCACCACGTAGATGACATAGCCGCTGGCCGCGAAGGGCAGGATCGCCAGCACGATGGCCATCAGCGCCAGCAGCGCATGGTCTATTTTCTTGCTCATACTTTCTTCACCTGCAGTTTGCCGCCCAAGAGCCCTTGCGGACGCAGCAGCAGCACGACCATGATGGCCACGAAAGGCGCAACCACGATGGCATTGGTCGAAATGAACAGCCCCACCAGGTTCTCGGCCACACCGATCACGAAGCCGCCGACCACCGCGCCAGGCAGGCTGGTGATGCCGCCCACGATGGCCGCGGCGTAGGCCAGGATGGCGATGTGGCCGATGTCGGGGGTGATCAGGATCTTGGGCGTGATGAGCAGCGCCGCGACCGCCGATATCAGGCCGGCCAGCGCCCACACCAGCATGCGGATGCGGGTCAGGTTCACGCCCACCAGCCGGGCGGCCTTGGGATTCATACCCACGGCGCGCATGGCGCGGCCGACCCGGGTATAGGTGAACATGCCGAAAAGCAGCAGCATCACCGTCACGGCGACCGCGAAGATCACAAGGTCCAGCTGGGTCAGCACCGCGTCGCCGATGATGATGGCGTCGGTTGATGCCAGCGGCGGCAACGAGCGCGGCGTGTCGCCCAGGCCGGTCTGGCGCACCAGGCCCTTGAGCGCATAGGCCAGGCCCAGCGTGGCGATCACCATCTGCACGCCCACGCCCTTGGAGGCGATGACGCGCTCCATCACGACGCGCTGGAACAGGCCGGACAGGATGGCCACGGCGGCGAGCGTGATGGGAATGACGACGAGATAAGGCCAGCCCATCACCAGGGTGAGGAACAGGGCGATGTAGCCGCCGACCATGAAGATCTCGCCCTGGGCGAAATTGGGCACGTCGGTGGTCTTGAAAATGATCACTACGGCGACCGCCAGCAGCGCGTACACGCTGCCCGTCACCAGTCCCGACAGCACCCCCTGCTGCAGGAACAGCCAGATATCGGCAAAGCTCATGATGTTCTCCGGCAGCCCGCGCGCTGCTGCGCCAGCGCGCGGGCCAGGCCCAAGGCGGGCCGCTGATTTACTTCTGGTACTGCCAGACGCTCTTGAAGGCGCCGGGCACGAGCGACATGTTGGTGCCGTCGAACTTGATGTAGATGGCGGATTCCTGCGCCGCGCGGTCGTTCGGGCCGAACTCGATCGGACCGGCCATGACGCCGGAGTCGAATTTCATGGTTTCCAGCGCCTGCAGCACTTTTTCGCGGGTGGGCTGCGGGCCGGCGGCCTTGAGCGCGTTGACCACCGCCATCGCGGGCGGCAGGCCGTAAGGCATGTAGGTCTGCGGATGGCCCGGCTTGGCGGCCAGGTCGGGGTAGGCCTGCTTGTACATGTCGTACACCCAGGTCAGCTTGGCGCCGCCCGGCACGTCGGACAGCACTTCCTGGATGTAGACGTTCTTGAAGGCGTCCTTGTTGCCCACGTTTTCCACCAGTTGCTTCAGGTCGGCCGTGCCGTTCACCGCCAGGACGATAGGCTTGTTCCAGCCCAGTTCCTGTGCCTTCTTGATGATGAGCGCGGCGGGGCGGGCGTATGTCGTCAGCAGAAGCACGTCGGCGTTGGCGGCGCGGATCTTCAGCATGGGCGCGGTCACGTCGGTGATGTTCGGGTTCACCGACTGGACTTGCAGCGATGCGTCGCCCAGCTGCTTGACCTGGGCCTGCGCGGCCTCCAGGTTCCAGCCGCCGTAGGCGTCGTCATGGTTGATGTAGCCGATCTTCTTGGCCTTAAGGTGCTCGGCGGCGAACTGCACCATCGAGCCGCCCACGGCGTGCTGGGAGATGGAGAAGGCGCCGTAGATGTATTTGGACGGCGGATACAGCGCGCCGTCGCCCGAGGCGTTGAGCATGACCAGCGGCACCTTTTCGCGTTCCACGTATTCGCGCGAGGCCACCACCGCGGCCGAGCAGGAACCGCCGTTCAGCAGGAACACCTTGTCCTGTTCGTTCAGCTTCTTCACCGCGGCGACCAGGTCGTTGGCGTTGCAGCGGTCGTCCTCGATCACCAGTTCGATCTGGCGGCCGTGCACGCCGCCTTCCTTGTTGACCTTGGCGTACCACATCTTGGCGGCGTTCAGCACGTCAAAGCCGTAGGCCATGCCGCTGCCGGACAAGGGCGCGAACAGACCGATCTTGATGGTCTTGTCGGTGATGCCCGGTTCCTGCTGCGCTTGCGCGCCCGTGCTCAGCGCCCATGC
The DNA here is from genome assembly GCF_003576205.1 of Achromobacter sp. K91. Classification (NCBI taxonomy): domain Bacteria; kingdom Pseudomonadati; phylum Pseudomonadota; class Betaproteobacteria; order Burkholderiales; family Alcaligenaceae; genus Achromobacter; species Achromobacter sp. K91. The sequence continues at coordinate 187,550 of NZ_QWFB01000086.1, forward strand.
GCATAGCGCGGCGGCGGCTGCGTAGCGACTGCTTTTCTTCATCTTTGTCTCCCGTTCTTTTTTGATGCGCGCCTTTGTTTGGGTGTGGCGCTTTGCTGCGTTGCCGGCCTGGCCGCCGGAATGCCTTACTGCATGCGGTAGCCGCCGTTGACGTCGATGACGCTGCCGGTGATGTAGCCGGCTTCTTCGGACGCCAGGAAGCGCACGGCGGCCGCGACATCGTCCACGGTGCCGATGCGGCCCAGCGGAATGGCCTGCGCCGCGGCGGCCAGCGCGCCGCTGCTTGTGACGGTGCTGCGCAGCATGTCGGTGTCGATGAGGCCGGGGGCAATGCCGTTGACCGTCACGCCCAGGTGCGCGGATTCGCGCGCCATGGCCTTGGTCAGGCCCAGCACCGCGGACTTGGCCGCGATGTAAGACGCGCTGGAGCGGTAGCCGCCCAGCTGCGCCGCAACCGAGGTGAACGTGACGATGCGGCCGTGCGCCAGCGGCGCGGCCTCGCGCCGGCGCAGGTAGGCGCGGCCGCACAGGAACACGCCGCGGGCGTTGACGGCGAAGCTGCGTTCCCAGATGTCCAGCGAGGTGTCCTTGATGAGCGGGCGTTCGCCGTTTTCCTGGAACAGCAGCAGGCCGGCGGCGCTGACGAGCACGGCGATGGGGCCGTGCTGCGCTTCGATCTGTTCGAACGCGTTTTCGACCGAGGACTCATCGCTGACGTCGAAGGCGAGCGACGCGTGCGGCGCGCCCAGCTCGTCGGCCACGCGGCGGACGCGCCCGGCGTCCACGTCCGAGACGACGACGCGCAAGCCGGCGCTGGCCAGTTCCTGGCAGATGCGGGCGCCTATGCCGCCGCCGCCGCCCGTGACGAGCGCAAGACGGGGAGCCGGGCCCTTGCCGGCCGGCGTGGATACATTGGACATGCTGTCTCCTGGTAGCGTGCTGTCCGCCTAGGGTGGGACCTGGCCGCTGGTTTGAATTTTTTGCGATTATGTATACATGGATGATTCGCAGGTATAGGGGCTTACCCGGAGTGTTGCTTGATTTACATCGTGTTTTACGGAGATGTTCCGAAAACTAATAAGGCGTATGACGCCCTATGTATTCTTCATGTATACAATGCGGCTATGGACACGCTATCTCAACACGTTACCGACACGCTGCGGGACTGGGTGCTGCACGGCAAGTTCAGCCCTGGCGCCCGCCTGGAAGAAATCCCGCTGGCGGAAAAACTGGGGGTGTCGCGCACGCCGGTGCGCGCGGCGCTGGCGACGCTGGGCAATGAAGGTTTGCTGGAGCATCTGCCCAAGCGCGGCTACACGGTGCGCGCCTACGACATCGGCGAAATCGTGGCGGCCTACGAGGTGCGCGCGGCGCTGGAAGGGCTGGCCTGCCGGCAGGCGGCCTTGCGCGGGCTATCGAACGACGCCGTGGCGGTGCTGAAGAATTGCCTGGACGAAGGGGACCGGATCCTGGGAAAGGGGGTCTTGCTGGCCGAGGACCATCTGCCGTATCAGCAGGTGAACATCACCTTGCATAACGGCATCCTGGAAGCGGCGGGCAACCCCTGGGTGCGGCGCTTCGCGACGCAGGCGCAGGCTATCCCCTACGCCTCGGACCGGATCATCCTGTGGGAAGACCACGGGATCATCCTGCGATCGCATGACGACCATCACCGCATCGTCAATGCGATCATCGCCCGCGACGGCGCGCGGGCCGAGGATCTGATGCGCGAACACGTGTACTACGCGGGCATCATCCTGAAGAACAACTACGAGAGGCTGGCGCAGGCGTACCGGGTGTAAGGCCCGCCCGCGGTCCAACCTCAGGCTGCGGCCGCAGGCGCCTCGAGGCAGGGATTGAATTCGCCGGTGGCGGGGTCGCGCAGGTACAGCAGGCCGGTGGCCACGCCGAAGTAGGTGCCGTGCAGTTCCAGTTCGCCCTTTTCGACGCGGCGGCGGATGGAGGGGAAGGTCATCAGGTTGTTCAGGCTGTGCTCGACCACGGCCAGTTCCAGGCGCTTCAGGTTGGCCTGGCGGTCGCCGGTGCCGGGGCCCAGGCGTTCGGCCACGGGTTCGATCTGCGACATCCACTTGCCGATGAAATCGCCTTTGGTCAGGGGCTTGGCGTCGTCGAAGAATGAGCGGATGCCGCCGCAGGAAGCATGGCCCAGCACCACGATGTGCTTGACGTTCAGGCCGTTGACCGCGAATTCGATCGCGGCGCTGGTGCCGTGGTACGAGGATTCCGAGTCAGGGTCACAGGGCGGGACCAGGTTCGCGACGTTGCGCACGACAAACATTTCGCCGGGGCCGGCGTCGAAGATGACTTCAGGCGACACGCGGGAGTCGCAGCACCCGATGATCAGGATTTCCGGGTTTTGCCCCGATTCGGCCAGCTTCTGGTATCGGCTGCTTTCCGAAGGGAAACGGCCCCCCAGGAAAGATTGATAGCCTTCGGTAAGTCTTTTTGGAAACATGATCTTTTCTTCCTCGTAGCTGGAGCCAGGCGTGCTGGCGCGTCGGCGCACGCAACAAGGGGCTTCGTGTGGAAGCCCCTTTTATTGAGTCGACGAACGGAATTTTCCCATATTTGACCTTGCGCCACGCTGTCTAAACCCTGAAGTAATCAGGGTTTTTTCCGGCAGGCGGGCCATAACGGGCGCCTGGCGGGCGCCTAGCGGGCGTCGACGTCCAGCGCGGTGACGCGGGCGAATTGCAGCGGCGTGACGGCCCGGATCTGCTTGATCTGGCCGGGCGCCAGCGGGCCGATGACGTCGTCGCGAACGCGGCCGATCTCGCGCCCCTGCGAGTCGTACAGCACGAAGGTCAGCATGGCGCTGTTGATGTGCCGCGCCGACTGGTTGGACAGCAGGCCGGTGATGGCCGACACGTTCTGGTTGACGTCGCGCACGGCCTGGACATTGCCCAGCGTGACGCCGTAGACCAGGCTCTGCGCGCCGGCGGCGCCGGACAGGCCGGCAAGCAGCGCGAACGAAGCAAGGGCAAGTTTCATCATGGTCTCCTGTGCAGCCGCGCAGTCGGACGCCGTTCGGGTCCGCAGGGCGGTCAATGCCTCCTCTACCTTGGGGGCATGCTTATCTCACACCTTTCCCGCCGTGTACACAACGGGGCAAAGGGATGAATGGGTAACAGGGTGCTTGGATTGGTCGCAAATTCGCCTGCGTGGATGGCCTGTCCACGAGGGAAGCGGCCGGTGGTTTCAGGGGCATGTAAGGCCTTGGCGATTCTTGACTTTCCGCACTCTTGCGCAGGGTTCGGGTTTGTTCGATCATGACCGGGCCGGCGATTGGGCCGGCGGATCGTGCGGCCCGCCTTTGCGACTGAGTCCAGGCGCGCGGGCGCCAAGGGAGGAACCCATGCTTTCCCGTACCAGCCAGTTGGCCTCGGCCTTTCTGTTGACCGCTTGTTTTGCTGGCGCAGCCCTTGCCCAGACCCCCGCAGCTCCCGCCACCGCCAAGACGCCTACGCCGCAACAGCAGCGCATGGCCGACTGCAACAAGTCCGCTGAAGGCAAGAAGGGCGACGACCGCAAGGCCTACATGAGCAGCTGCCTGAAGGGCGAAACCGCCGCGCCCGCCAAGGAGCTTACGCCGCAGCAGCAGAAGATGAAGGACTGCAACGCCAAGGCCACCTCGCAGCAACTGACCGGCGACAAGCGCAAGACCTTCATGAGCACCTGCCTGAAAGGCTGATGCCGACGCCACGCGTCATCTCGCGAAGAAAATCGCCAGCCCGTGAACCGGCTGGCGATTTTTTTTGCATGAGGCGCCTCTCAGCCGCCGGAACGTCCCGGCCCCTGCAAGCGCCCCAGCACGCTTTCCAGCGCCAACCCGACCGCCAGCACCTTGCGGTCCTCGCCCGGCAGCCCGTCGACTTCCAATCCCACCGGCAGTCCGTCCGCTGCCAAGCCCGCAGGCACGCTCAGCCCCGGCAGGCCGGCGTTGCTGCCCGGATCGACGTTGCGCGCCAGGCGGCCGAAGCTCTCGAAGCTGCTGGCCTCGGGCGTGGCGGCCATCGGCGGGATCGGCACGGTGGGAAACAGCAGGCCGTCCAGCGCATGCTCCTGGAACGCGCGGCGGTACACGCCGATGAGCTCGTCGCGGTGCGTCGCCATGGCGCGTTCATAAAGCGGCTGCAGCGGCAGCGCCTCGCCCGTGGGCAGGGGCAGCACGCCAGGCACGATGAGGCCGTCGAAAATTCCTTTGACGTCCGGGCTGGAAATTTGCGCCACCACCTGTTCGAAGCTGAGGCCCGTGCCGTAGCGGCTGAGATAGTCGGTCAGGTCGCCCTTCTGTTCGTACAGGCAGACCGGCATGCCGACCGCGGCGTTGCTGGCTTCCAGGCCCGGCATTTCCAGTTCGACCAGTTGCACGCCGGCCGCGCGCAGCTTGGCCAGCGCGGCATCCGTGACGGCCTGCACCTTCGGATCCAGGTCCTTCCAGAAGTAGTCGCACAGGCCCAGGCGCATGCCGGCAGGCGGCAGGGCGGACAAGGGCTGGCGGTCGCCCGTCAGCACCGCGTCCAGCAGCACGATGTCGTCCATGCTGTTGGCGATGGGCCCCGGCGTATCGCGGGTGTGCGAGATCGGTGTGATGCCGGCGCCGTCGTAGCGTCCCACCGACGGGCGAAAGCCCACCGCGCCGTTCACCGCCGCAGGCAGGCGCACCGAGGCGCCCGTGTCCGTACCCAGCGCGGCCGGCGTCAGGCGCGCGCCCACCGCCGCGCCGCTGCCCGAAGACGAGCCGCCAGCGATCAGGCGCGCGTCATAGGCATTGCGCGTGCCCTCGCCGTGCGCGCCGGGAAAGGCGGTGTTGTACCCCGACACGCCGAAGGCCAGTTCATGCATGTTGGTCTTGCCCACGATGACGGCGCCCGCCTCGCGCAGGCGGCGCACCACCGGCGCGTCCTCGGCCGGACGGAAATTCTTCAAGGCGGGCGTGCCGGCCGTGTTGGGCAGGCCGGCAACGTGGATGTTGTCCTTGATGGCGATGGGCACGCCCGCCAGCGGCAGCGCGGCCTGGTCCGCCTGGCCGCGGGCGGCATCCCGGGCGCGGGCCTGGGCCAGCGCGCCTGCGCGGTCCACGGTGATGAAGGCGTTGAGATCGGCGCGCGCCTCGATGCGGTCCAGGCAGGCCTGGGTCAGCGCAACGCTGGTGAGGCGGCCCTGCCGGATCAGGGCCGCGGCCTCGGTGACGGTCAGGTCCGCAGGGGACGCGGCGGGCAATGACTGTTTGGACGTATCGGACATGACGCTTCCTTACCTGTGCGGGATTCTGTCGAACCTGTACCTATACAGGGGGAAGCGGGCGCTGTCGAGCAGGTCCCGCCGCCGCTGCAGGAATCAGCCCGGCTTTCTCACCACGATGGTCGCCGTGTCGCTGGTGAAGGATGCGTCGTCCTGCACCTCGAAGTGCGCGCGCACCACGTCCGGCGCGATGCCGAACATGTGGCGCAGCGCCGCCACCAGCGTCTCCGGGGTGCGCATGCGCACAACCCAGGACTGGAACTCCAGCGGCAGGCGGCGCGGCGTCAGACCCTGCAGGGTGAAGCCGGCCTCGGTCAGCATGCGGGTCCACTCGGCGACCGAGTAGTCGCGCACGTGCGAGGTGTCGCGCAGCACCTCGATGGTCTGCAGCCACGTATCCAGCAGCGGCTCGCCCGGCGACACCACGTCGGCGAACACGGCGATGCCGCCCGGCTTCAGCACGCGGAAGGCTTCCCGCAGGCCGCGCCCGGCGTCCTGCCAGTGGTGGGTGGAGTAGCGCGACATCACCAGGTCGAACTCGCCGTCGCCGAAGGGCAGGTACTCCGCCTTGCCCTGGCGGGTGGCCAGATTGGCCAGCCCGCGCTTGGCGGCCTCGCCGGCGACCACGTCCAGCATCTGCTGCGACAGGTCATAGGCGGTGACGTGTTTGACCTGCGGCGCCACGTGAAAGCTCACGTGGCCGCCGCCACAGCCCAGGTCCAGCAGCCGGGCTTCGGGATGCTGCGCGGCGATGTCGGCCATCTGCAGCAGGTCTTCGCCCTGCGCGTGTACGGCGCTGGTCAGATAGGCGGTCGCGCGCGGGCTGAATTGGCGATCGACGGCGGCGTCATGGGTACTGGCGGTCATGGGAATCCTTGGGTGGCTGGGGCCGGTACAGGGGCGGAAAGCATTTGGAAGCGGCGGCCCAGGCGCTAAGATAGGCGGCCGCCCATACACGTACAAGTCCATTGCTCATCCTGGTATGACTACTTCCCCCCAAGCCGGCGCCGCCGGTCACGAAGGCTCCCCCCTGCGCCGCCAGGCGCTGGGCGAATTCGTGCGCAGCGCCCGCTCCCGCATCACGCCCCAGATGGCCGGCCTGCCCGAAGGCATGCGCCGCCGCACCCCCGGACTGCGGCGCGAGGAAGTCGCCCAGCTTTGCGGCATCAGCGTCACCTGGTACACCTGGATCGAACAGGGGCGGGAAGTGTCGGTATCGCCCTCGGTCTGGTCGCGCATCGCGGGCGTGCTGCAACTGGCCCGCGCCGAACGCGCGTATCTGTTCGACCTGGCCGACTGCGCCGACCCTCAGCATGCCCGCGACGACGCCGGCGCGCCGGGTCCCTTGCAGGAATGCGTGAACGCGATCAACGCCCCGGCCTACGTGCTGGACCGCGCCTGGAATGTGCTGGCCTACAACGAGCCCCTGCGCGACCTGTTCGACAACTGGCCGGCGCGCGATGCCGAGCCCAACCTGCTGCGCTATATCTTCCTGGACCCCGCCGCCCGCGAGCTGGTGGTGGATTGGGACCAGCGCGCTCGCCGCGTGGTGGCGGAATTCCGCGCCGACGCCGGCGCGCATCTGGACGAGCCGGCCGTGCTGGCGCTCTTGGACAACCTGAACCGGCAAAGCCCGGTGTTCGCCCACTGGTGGACGCGCCACGCGGTGGTCGAGCGCGAAGGCGGCCTGCGTGAGTTCCAGCATCCGGGCCGCGGCAAGCTGGCTTACCAGCAGATCACGTTCCGGCTGGCGACGCATCCGGACCTGAAGCTGGTGATGTTGTTGGGCGGGGGCGCGCAGCCCTGAAAGATCAGCCCTTGAACAGGCTGTCCTGCATCCCGGCTTCGACCAGTCCTTGCAGCAGTTTTTTCACCGGCGCCGGCAGCGCCATCGACGGCAGTTCATCCGCCGGCACCCAGCGCTCCGGCCTTGCGGACTCGCGCAGCCCGGCTGCGCGCACCGGCACCAGCCAGGGCCGGATGTGCAGGCGGTAGTGCGTGAAGGTGTGGGCGAAGGCCGCCAGCTCGAAGCGCTGTTCAGGCTCCAGGCCCAGCGCGCGGGAAGCGCTGTCGGGGTCTTGCGACACGTCGAATTCGGGCAGGCTCCACAGTCCGCCCCAGATGCCGGGTTCGGGCCGCTGCTGCAGCAGGAAGGCGCCTTGGTGCCGCAGGACCAGCATACAGGTCTCGCGTTCGGGGATCGCCTTGCGCGCCTTGGGCGTGGGCAGTTCGGCCTGGCGGCCTTCGCGCTTGGCCACGCAGCTGTCCGCCACGGGGCAGGCCTCGCACGCGGGCTTGCCGCGCGTGCATAGCGTGGCGCCCAGATCCATCAGCCCCTGCGTGTAGGCGGCCATGTCCAGGCCGGGCGCGGCCTCGACCTGCGCATCGGCCAGCGCCCATAGCTTCTGTTCGACTTCACGCTTGGCGGGATCGCCGGCGATCCCGAAGTGCCGCGTGAATACGCGTTTGACGTTGCCGTCCAGGATGGGCGAGCGCTCGCCGTAGGCGAACGCGGCGATGGCGGCGGCGGTGGAGCGGCCGATGCCGGGCAGCGTGGCGATGGCTTCGGCCGTGGGCGGGAAACTTCCGCCCCAGTCGCGCGCGATTTCTTGCGCGCAGCGGTGCAGGTTGCGGGCGCGGGCGTAGTAGCCCAGTCCGGCCCAGTAGGGCATCACGTCTTCCTGCGCGGCCGCCGCCAGCGCGGCGACGTCCGGAAAGCGCTGCAGGAAGCGTTCGTAATAGGGAATGACCGTCGCCACCTGCGTCTGCTGCAGCATGATCTCGGAGAGCCAGATGCGGTAAGGATCCCGGGTGTTTTGCCAGGGGAGATCGTGGCGGCCATGGCGGCGCTGCCAGTCGACGATACGAGGGGCGAAGTCCATGGCGGCAATTATCGCATCGCCCTATTGCCCGGGTTGGGGCTAGCGGTTACAAACAATGGAAACAGAAGCGCGCCAGCGCCCGCAATTCACGTCCCTTGCTCGCCCGCGTGCGCTTCAAGAGGGTGTCGCGCGTAGCCGGCCGGGGTTCCTGGATCCCTTGGAGTCGACATGAACGCTCCTGTTTCGCCCGCCTTGCGTGCCGCGCTTGAATCCGTCCAGCTGGACGACAAGTACACCCTGGAATCCGGGCGCGCCTGGATGAGCGGCATCCATGCCCTGGTCCGCCTGCCCATGATGCAACGCGTGCGCGATGCGCGCGCCGGCCTGAACACGGCGGGCTTCGTGTCGGGTTATCGCGGCTCTCCGCTGGGCGGCGTGGACCAGAACATGTGGAAGGCGGCCAAGTACCTGAAGGCGCATCACGTCGAGTTCCAGCCCGGCATCAACGAAGACCTGGCCGCCACCGCGGTGTGGGGTTCGCAGCAGGTCAACCTGTTCCCCGGCGCCAAGTACGACGGCGTGTTTGGCATGTGGTACGGCAAGGGACCTGGCGTGGACCGCTGCGGCGATGTCTTCAAGCACGCGAACGCGGCCGGCACCTCGCGCCACGGCGGCGTGCTGGTGGTGGCGGGCGATGACCACCCCGCAAAGTCTTCGACCCTGCCGCACCAGAGCGACCACATCCTCAAGGCCTGCATGATTCCCGCGCTGTTTCCGTCCAGCGTGCAGGAAGTGCTGGACTACGGCCTGCATGGATGGGCGATGAGCCGCTACGCGGGCGTCTGGGTGGGCATGAAGTGCATCACCGACATCGTCGAAGTCTCGGCTTCCGTGGACGTGGATCCCCATCGCGTGGAGATCCTGCTGCCGCAGGACTTTTTGCTGCCGGCCGACGGCCTGAACATCCGGCTGCCCGACACGCCGCTACAGCAGGAAGCCCGCCTGCTGGACTACAAGCTCTATGCCGCGCTGGCCTATGCCCGCGCCAACAAGCTCAACCGCGAACTCTGGCACGTGCCGCAGCGCGATGCGCGCTTCGGCATCATGACCTCGGGCAAGGCTTATCTGGACACGCGGCAGGCGCTGTCCGACCTGGGGCTGTCCGAGTCCGTATGCCAGCGCATCGGCCTGCGGTTGTTCAAGGTCGGCATGGTCTGGCCGCTGGAATCCACCGGCATGCAGCATTTCGCCGAAGGCCTGGACGAGATCCTGGTGGTCGAGGAAAAGCGCCAGGTGCTGGAGTACCAGCTGAAGGAAGAACTGTTCAGCTGGATCGGCAGCGGCAAGAAGATTCCGCGCGTGGTCGGCAAGTTCGACGACAAGGACGGCGGCGAATGGTCGGTGCCGCAAGGCAACTGGCTGCTGCCGGCGCACTACGAGTTCTCGCCCGCGATGGTCGCGCGCGCCATCGCCGCGCGCCTGCTGCGCTTTGAACTGCCCGAGGACGTGCGCGCCGGCATCGAGGCGCGCCTGGCCTTCATCAGCGGCCGCGAACAGGCGCTGGCGCGTCCGCGCGTGGTCGAAGAGCGCAAGCCCTGGTTCTGTTCGGGCTGTCCGCACAACACCTCGACCCGCCTGCCGGAAGGTTCGCGCGGGATGGCAGGCATAGGCTGCCACTACATGGTCCGCTGGATGGACCGCAGCACCGATGTCTTTACACAGATGGGCGGCGAGGGCGTTCCCTGGGTGGGACAGGCTCCGTTCACCGAGGAAAAGCATGTGTTCGCCAACCTGGGCGACGGTACCTATTTCCATTCGGGCTTGCTGGCCATACGCGCGGCGGTGGCGGCCAAGGTGCCCATTACCTACAAGATCCTGTTCAACGACGCGGTGGCGATGACGGGCGGGCAGCCGGTGGACGGCCCCTTGAGCGTGCCCATGATCAGCAGCCAGGTGGCGGCCGAGGGCATCGAGAAAATCATCGTCGTCACCGACGATCCCGACAAGTACAAGCATGTCGAGGGACTGGCCCCAGGCGTGCCGGTGCGGCATCGCGACGAACTCGACGCGGTCATGCGCGAACTGCGCGAGCATCCCGCGGTATCGGTGCTGATCTATGACCAGACCTGCGCCACCGAGAAGCGCCGCCGCCGCAAGCGCAATGCCTACCCGGATCCGGCCCGCCGCGTGCTCATCAACGAGCGCGTGTGCGAAGGCTGCGGCGATTGTTCACAGAAATCGCACTGCCTGTCGGTGGAACCGCTGGACACCGAGTTCGGCCGCAAGCGCACGATCAACCAGTCCAGCTGCAACAAGGATTTCTCCTGTCTGAAGGGCTTTTGCCCCAGCTTCGTGACGGTGGAAGGCGGCAAGCTCAAGAAGCCGGACGCCCTGGCGCAGGACGGCGCCATCGACGACGACGTGCCGCATCCGGCGGCGCGCGAACTGCATCAGCCCTACGGCGTCTTCATCGCGGGCGTGGGCGGCACGGGCGTGGTCACCATAGGCCAGTTGCTGGGCATGGCCGCGCACCTGGAAGGCAAGGGCTGTTCGGTGCTGGACATGGCGGGCCTGGCGCAAAAGGGCGGCGCGGTGTACTCGCACGTGGTGCTGGCGCAGACGCCGGACCGCCTGCTGAATACGCGGGTCGCCATGGGCGAGGCCGACCTGCTGCTGGCAGGCGATCTGGTCGTGGCCACCAGCGCCGAATCCATGGCGCGGGTGAATCCGGAGCGCACCCGCGTGCTGCTCAACAGCGACACCGCGCCGACCGCGGCCTTCGTCGGCAATCCGGACTGGACGCTGCCGGGCGCCAACCTGACCGCAGACCTGGCGTCCGCCTGCGGCAAGGAGCACCTGGCCACCGTCGATGCCGCCGCATTGGCCCTGGGCTTGCTGGGCGACGCGATCTACTCGAATCCGCTGATGATGGGCTACGCCTACCAGAAGGGCTGGATCCCGCTGTCGCAGCAGGCGCTCTTGCGCGCCATCGAACTGAACGCCCAGCAGGTGCCGAACAACCTGGCAGCCTTTGCCTGGGGCCGCCGCGCCGCGCACGACCTGGCGGACGTGAAGCGCCTGATCGCCAACGGCGGCGCGCCGTCGCGGCCGGAAGGCATCATCGAACTCAAGCGTCCGCGCGCCGTCAGTCCGGTGATGGAACTGAAGAAGCCGACCGGCGAACTGGAGCGGGTGGTGGCGGTGCGCAAGGCTTTCCTGACCGACTACCAGAACCAGGCTTACGCCCTGCAATACACCGAACTGGTGGACAAGGTGGCGCGCGCCGAGCGCGAGGCCACGGGCACCAACCGGCTGGCGCTGGCGGTGGCACGCTACTACTTCAAGCTGATGGCCTACAAGGACGAGTACGAAGTCGCGCGGCTGTATTCGGACGGAGAGTTCCTCAAACGGGTGCAAGCGCAGTTCGAAGGCGACTGGAAGCTGCGTTTCCACCTGGCGCCGCCGCTGTTCGCGCGGCGCGACCAGGAAGGCCGCCTGATCAAGCGCAGCTATGGCCCGGGGATGTTGCGCGTGTTCCGGGTGCTGGCGCGGATGCGGAGATTGCGCGGCACGAAACTGGACCCGTTCGGTTACACGGCCGAGCGCCGCGCCGAACGCGAACTGATCCGCGAGTACCGGGAGACGATCACGGCGATCCTGTCGAAATTGAATCGCGGGAATCTGGATCGTGCGGTGGCGCTGGCGAGCTTGCCCGAGGACATCCGGGGGTACGGGCATGTGAAGGAGGCCGCGATGGAGAGCGTGGCGGCGCGCAGGGAGACGTTGCTGAAGGACTTCAGCGCGACGGTGGTTTCCATCGGAGGAGCGCGGGTGGCTTGAGTTACTCCATCACCCGTCACTCCATGACCCGCCGCGTCTCGCGCGGCAGTTCCCCGAAACGTTCCCGGTAATACTCCGAGAACCTCCCCAGATGTCCGAACCCTACGCCCAGCGCCACTTCGGTGACGCTGGCGCCTGTCTGCGTGCGCAACCGGTTCCTGGCTTCGTCCAGCCGCAGCGCCCGCAGCGCATTCATGGGCGTGGTGTTGCGGTGTTCCTGGAACAGGCGCGTCAGCGCGCTGGCGCTGGCGCCGGCGTGACGGGCGATGTCGGCCAGGGTGAGCGGAGCAGCGAGGCGGTCGCGCATATAGGCTTCGGCGGCGCTCAGGCGGCGCGGGACGGCGGGGGCGATGCCGGCGTGCGCCTGCCAGCTGTTGGGCTGGTTGTAGAGCAGGTGCAGCACCAGCGTGTCTTCCAGGTGCTCCAGCCAGGCCGCGGGCGGACGGGGGGCGCCGTCGTCCAGGGTGGGCAGCAGGTGGATCAGGCTTTCGACCATGCTGCGCCAGACGGCGCCCACGGGATTATCCAGGCGCAGGGCGGGGCTGAAATCCAGCGGCCGGGTGGCGGCCTCGCCGAATGCGCGCTGCCCGATGGCTTCGAGCTTGCCGCGGGGGATCTTGAGCAGCAGCTGTTCGCAGCCGGCTTCCCAGTGCAGCTTGAGCGGGCGGTTGGGGGCGATGACCGCGGCGCAGTCGGGGTCGGCGTCGACGCGGTCGTTGCCGCATTCGATACAGGCGCGGCCGCTCAGGGGGACCTGGACCAGCATGAAATCCTGCAGGCGGTCGGGTTCGATGTGGACTTCGGCGCCGTAGCGCAGCGTACAGACCGTCAGCGACCCGAAGCGGCCCCGGTTCAGTTCGGCATCGACGCGGCCACCCTTCCAGGTGAGACGGTGTTCCTTCAGGGCTTCAGATACGAGGGTGCGCGTCTCGTCCTGCTGGGTGGAGCTGAAGACGCGCCGCTTGAACAGCGGCGCAAGCGTAAGTCGGGACCAGCCGTGCATGGATGCCTCCGGGACGGGAACGCTCCCGTGTCACTGCCGAGGGTAATTTAAACGTCAAGGACTTGGAATTAAGTGATTCCCGGATAAGGCTGACGGAATCCGGATAGAGCGGCCCCCTGGCGCGGCCTAATCTAGCCGGCAGGCCCTTCGCGTGCAGGTTGGAGGGCGCCGCCGCGGCGCGTAAGCTGGCGGCGTTGTTCGGCAGCATGCGTTAACCGACGGCAGACGGGTTCTGTCAGCTTTCCGCCGGCGTGGCCAGGCGGGGATAACGGGGTGGCTCATGAATCGGAATCTATGGAGCCGGCGCGCGCTGGCTGCGCTGGTGTGCATGACGGCGGCGGCGGGCGCGACGGCGGCGGACAAGGTCAAGGTCGGCTTGCTGACCACGCTGTCGGGGCCGGGCGCGGCGCTGGGCAACGAGATCCGCGACGGCTTCAACCTGGCGCTGCAACATACGGGCGGCAAGCTCGGCGGCTTGCCGGCGGAAGTCGTGGTGGCGGACGACCAGCAGAAGGCGGACACGGGCCGCCAGGCGGTGGAGCGGCTGTTGAAGCGCGACCGCGTGAACGTCATGACGGGCATCGTGTTTTCGAACGTGCTGCTGCCGGTGATGCCGGCCATCCTGCAGTCGGGCACCATCTACCTGAGCACCAATACTGGCCCGGAGAACTATGCGGGTGCAGGCTGTAATCCGAATTTCTTCGCAGTGGCATGGCAGAACGAGGACATCCCGGCCGCGATGGGCAAGTACGCCACAGACCAGGGCTACAAGAGCGTGGCGCTGATCGCGCCGGATTATCCGGGCGGACGCGAATCGCTCAACGGTTTCAAGCGCCTGTACAAGGGCGGGCTGTCCGAAGAGATCTACACCCAGCTGGGGCAGTTGGATTATGGCGTGGAGATCACGCGCCTGCGCGCCAGCAAGCCGGACGCGGTGTTCTTCTTCCTGCCCGGCGGCATGGGCGTGAATTTCATCAAGCAGTTCAACGGCGCCGGCCTGTCCAAGGAGATCGCGCTGCTGGCGCCGGGCTTCTCGGGCGACGAGGACACCATCGCGGCGGTGGGCGCGCCCATCGAGGGCATGCGCAATACCTCGCAGTGGGCCTCGGACCTGGACAACCCCGCCAACCGCAAGTTCGTCGAGGACTTCCGGAAGACCTACAACCGCAGTCCCACGCTGTATGCCTCGCAGGGCTATGACGCGGCCATGCTGCTGGACAGCGCGGTGCGCCAGACCGGCGGCAAGCTGGAGGCGGACGCGCTGCGTCCGGCGCTGCGGCGCGCGGACTTCAAGTCGGTGCGCGGCGATTTCAAGTTCAACCGCAACCAATATCCGGTGCAGAACTATTACCTGCGCATCGTCGAGGCCGGGGCGGGGGGCAAGTTGTCCAATAAGCTGTCGGGCACGGTGCTGACCCAGTATCAGGACCCTTTCGCCGCAGCCTGCCAGATGAAGTAGGGCGGACATCCGCAACAAGGAGATACGTATGACCCAGAACATTACGACGCGCGAAGTGACGGTGGCCTCGCATGACGGCAAGTCCTTCGGCGCCTATCTGGCCGTGCCGGCGTCCGGGCATGGCCCGGGCCTGGTGCTGTGCCAGGAGATCTTCGGCGTGAACGATTTCATGCGCCGCGCGGCGCAGCTGCTGGCCGAGGAAGGTTATGTGGTGCTGGTGCCGGACCTGTTCTGGCGCCAGCAGCCGGGCATCCAGCTGACCGATGGCCCGGCCGACATGCCGCGCGCCTTCGAGCTTTACCAGAAATTCGACGTAGAGCTGGGCCTGAAGGACATCGCGTCCACTATCGCCGCGCTGCGCGGGCTGCCTGAGCAGCAGGGCGGGGTGGGCGTGCTGGGCTACTGCCTGGGAGGCAAGCTGGCCTACCTGGCCGCCTGCCGCACCGATGTGGACGTGGCCATCGGCTACTACGGCGTAGGCATCGAGAACAGCCTGGACGAAGCGGCGCAACTGCGCGGCCGGCTGGTGCTGCACATCGCGGAGCAGGACGGCTTCTGTCCGCCCGAGGCGCGTCAGCGCATCCTGGAAGCGCTGGGCAACAAGCCCGGGGTGCAGATCTACGTCTACCCGGGCATGGACCATGCGTTCGCGCGCACGGGCGGGGACCATTACGACAAGCCTTCGGCGCTGATGGCGCATCAGCGCAGCATGGCGGCCTTGCAGCGCGCCATCGGGCCGGAGTTCGACTATTCGTACTTGTGGGACAAGCACTGCGAGTACGAATTCGGCACGCGCGATGTGGCGGCGACCATGGCGACCATGGTCGCCGAACCCTACGTTAACCACATCCCCACCATGACCGGGGGCGTGGGCCACAAGGAGCTCAGCCGCTTCTACCAGCATCACTTCGTCAACAGCAATCCGCCGGATACGCGCCTGGTGCCGCTGTCGCGCACGGTTGGCGCCACGCAGATCGTGGACGAGCTGCTGTTCTGCTTCACGCACACCACCGAGATCGACTGGCTGCTGCCGGGCGTGAAGCCCACGGGCAAGTACGTGGAGATTCCGCTGATCGCCATCGTCAAGTTCCGCGGCGACAAGCTCTATCACGAGCACATCTATTGGGACCAGGCCAGCGTGCTGGTGCAGGTGGGCCTGCTGGACCCCAAGGGCCTGCCCGTGGCCGGTCGCGAGACCGCTGCCAAGCTGCTGGACGAGACCCTGCCGTCGAACACGTTGATGGCGCGCTGGAAAGAAAGCGAGAACAAGTAGGAGCCGGACATGTCATACACCGAAGAGCAATTGGCCGCGATGGTGCGCGGCGACAGCGTGCACCGCGGCGTCTACACCGACCCCGCCATCTTCGACCTGGAGATGCAGCGGATCTATGGCCGCGCCTGGATCTACGTGGGGCACGAAAGCCAGGTGCCCAAGACGGGCGACTACCACACCACGCGCCTGGGCGACCAGGACGTGCTGATGGTGCGCGCCACCGACGGCCGCGTGCATGTGCTGTACAACCGCTGCCCGCACAAGGGCGCCAAGGTAGTGGCCGACGGCGAAGGCTGCGTCGGCAAGTTCTTCCGCTGCCCCTACCACGCCTGGACCTTCAAGCTGGATGGCAGCCATCTGGGCGTGCCGTTGAAGCAGGGGCTGGAGGGTACGGCCTACGATCCCGCCGATCCGTCCTTTTCGATGCGCCGGGTGGCGCGCGTGGAAAGCTATCGTGGCTTCGTGTTCGCCAGCCAGGCCAAGGACGGCCCGGCGCTGGAAGACTTCCTGGGCGGCGTGCGCTCGTCGATCGACAATCTCTGCGACCGTTCGCCGGTGGGCGAGGTGGAAGTGGCCGGTGGCATCTTCCGCGTCATGCAGCGTTCCAACTGGAAGGTGTTCTACGAGAACCTGCACGACACCATGCATGCCCGCGTCACGCATGAATCGTCGTATGCCGCGGCCCGCGACGAAGCCAAGGAAATGGGCGAGATGCCGCTGGAGCTGCACATCATGGACGGCAACGGCGAACCCTACGAATTCTGGGAAAAGCTGGAGCTGCGCGCCTATCCCAACGGCCACGGCTACATGGAAGGCATCTTCAATCCGGGCGCGGCCGAGCGCGACCCGGTGTCGCGCGCGCATTTCGAAACCCTGACCGCCGCCTATGGCGAGACGCGCGCCCGCGAGATCCTGGGCATGAACCGCCACAACACGGTGATCTACGGCAGCGGCTCGCCCCACACGGTGTTCCAGCAGTTCCGCGTGATCCGACCCATCGCCGTCGACCGCACCATGATCGAGATCCAGACCTTCCGCTGCAAGGGCGCGCCGGACGGCGTTTTCAAGCGCGCCATGCTGTACGCCAACGTCATCAACTCGCCTTCGTCCAACGTCATGCCGGACGACATCGAACTCTACAACCGCTGCCAGGAAGGCAACGCCACGAGAGGCGGCGAATGGGTCAGCATGCACCGCTACCACGGCAGCGACCGCAGCGATAGCGAAGGCCTGGTGTCGGTCAACGGCACCAGCGAGCTGCCCATGCGCAACCAGTTCGACGCCTGGAAGACCTATATGGAAGCCGGCCCCGCCGCCGCCGAAGCCGCCACCGGAGACCGCTCATGCTGCTAGACCTTGATTTCGACGTGAGCACGGAAGGCCTGTCGCCGGCAGAGGTCCCGGCCGACGCCTATCACCGCATCGCGCAGTTCCTGTACCGCGAGGCCCGCCTGCTGGACGAACGCCGCTACGACGACTGGCAGGCGCTGTGGACCGCCGACGGCATGTACTGGATGCCGCGCACGCCGGGCCAGCAGAGCCCCTACGACCACATCTCGCTGTTCTGGGAAGACCGCATGCTGCGCGACGTGCGCATCCGCCGGCTGGAGCATCCGCGCAACTGGTCGCAGCAGCCGCCCACGCGCAGCGCGCGGCTGGTGGGTGCGGTGGAGATCGAGGGCGTGGACGCCGGCGGTAATCTGGTGGTGCATTCCACCTTCCAGATGACCGAATGGCGCAAGCGCCAGCCGCGCCAATTGGCGGGCCGCTATACCCACAAGCTGGCCGCCGAGGGCGACAGCTGGCGTATCCGCATGAAGCGGGTGGATCTGGTCAATTGCGACGACGTGCACGACGTGTTCGAGGTGTTCGTGTGACTGCGACCGACGCCGCGGTGCTGGCGCTGCACTTCCAGAACGACGTGCTGCACCCCGAGGGCAAGATCCGTGTCGGCCTGGATGCGGACAGCGGGGCGCGCCAGCGCCTGCTGGACAACGCGGCGGCCCTGCTGGCGGGGGCGCGGGCGCATGATCTGCCCATCGTGCACGTGCGCATCGCATTCCGGCCGGATTACGCCGACCTGATGGCCAATTGCCCCATCTTCCGCAACGTGGCCGCCATCGGCGCGGTGCCGGAGGGGCAGTGGGGCAGCGCGTTTTACGAGGGGCTGCAGCCGCTGGCCGGCAGCGCGCGCGAGTTCGTGGTGAAGCACACCCGCATCAGCGCCTTCTACGGCACGCCGCTGGAAGAGACCCTGCGGCTCTTGGGCGCGCGTCGGCTGGTGGTGGCAGGCGTCGCCACGCATTCGGTGGTGGAGGGCACGGTGCGCCATGCGGCCGACATCGGCTTCGAGGTCATGGTGGCGCAGGACGCCTGCGCGTCCGCCGACCCGGCGGTGCACGACGCGTCGCTGGCCAGCATGCGCCTGATTGCGCAAACCGGGCCGGTGGCGGAAGCTGTGCGCTGGGCCGCCGCGCCTCATTGATCAAGGATTCATCATGGATTTCACAGGCTTTCCCGGGCTGGCCGGCAAGACCGCCATCGTCACTGGCAGCACCCAGGGACTGGGCGCGGACATCGCGCGCGGTCTGGCCGCGGCTGGCGTCAACGTGGTGCTGGTCGGGCGCAACGCCGAGGCCGGCCGCAAGCTCGAAGACGAGCTGGACGGCCGTGCGCTGTACTGCGAAACCGACATCGGGCAGGACGCGCAGATACAGCGCTGCATCGACGCTGCCGTGGCGCGTTTCGGACGGCTGGATATCCTGGTCAACAACGCTTGCCAGTACGCGGACCGGGGCCTGGCCTCGTCGCGCGAGGAATGGCACAACACGCTGGACACCAACCTGGTGTCGGCGGCCATCTTCACGCAACTGGCTGCGCCGCTGCTGCCGCGCGGCGGCGTGGTGGTGAACATGGGCAGCACCGGCGGCAAGTTCGGCGCGGCCGGGCGCGCGCTTTATCCGGCGTCCAAAGCGGCGCTGCTGCAGATCACCAAGAACTTCGCGGTGGAGCTGGCGCCGGCCGGCGTGCGCGTGCTGGCGGTGTCGCCGGCCTGGACCTGGTCGCCGTCGGTGGAACAGTTGTCGGGCGGTTCGCGTCCGGCGGCGGACGCGGTGGGAGCGCATTTCCATCCGCTGGGGCGGGTAGGGTCGGGCGAGGAGATCGCCGCGGCGGTGTGCTTCGCCTGCTCCGACGCGGCTTCGTGGATGACGGGTGTGGACATACCCGTGGACGGCGGCTTTTCCATCCTGGGGCCGGACCGCGGCATTTCGCCGCGCGCCTGGTTCAAGGAACTGGCGCCCTGAGGGCGCCAGCGGGCAGGGTCAGCGGATGACGATCTGCCCTTCTTCGACGGCGGCCTTGCCGCCGATCTGGTCTTCCAGGAATTCCTGCACCTTGTTGCCCACCTGAATCGTCGCGCCGCCGCAGAAGCGGCGCGCGGCCTGGATGGTGGCGCTGGCCAGGGGCTGCAGGTCCAGCACCAGCTGGGCTTCCTCCGCGTCCAGCGCCAGCAGGTCCTGGCTGAGCTTGACGTGGGTGTTGCGGGCGCGGTCGGCTACGTCGCCCGGGGCGCGTTGAGGATTGGCCTTCAGGAACATCAGCAGTTGCTCCAGCTTGGATTTTTCCTCGTGCATCTTCTGGCGCTTGCGCGCCAATGCCGAACGCTTGATGTCGGCATGCGGATCCAGGCCGGCCTGCACCAGCGTCGGGATGCCCGAGGGCGAACCAATGGTGCCGGCGCGTACGGCCTGCATGGCGCGGGTCTGGCCGCCGGTGATGGCGCTTTGCTGGGTGTTGGGCGGGCCGACGTTGACGCTGCCGCCGGCCGCGATGCTGCTCTGGCGGATTTCGCGCTCCACGTCTACGTCCTTGCCTGCACTGATGACGGCGTTTTCGATGAACTTGGCGCGCAGTGCGCCGCCACAGACGACGCGCGCGGTGCGCGCGGCGGCGGTGGCGTCTTGCAGGGCTTCGGCCAGGCCGATGATGCCACCCTTGACCGTGACGTTGCCGCCGGCCTCGACCAGCGCAGCTTCCATGGTGCCGTTGACCATCACGTCGCCCGTCACGTGGACTTCCATGGTGGCGGCGATGTCGCCGCGCACCAGCAGCGAGCCTTCGAAATGGATGTTGCCGGTGCTGAGGTTGACGGCGTCGACTTCGACCAGCGGATTGACCTGCACGCCGTGGCTGACCAGGGTGGGCGTACCGGCGATGGTGGCGCGCAGCAGCAGCGGATCTTCCGGGTCGACGGCGGCGCCGGACAGGTCGCTGGCGAACGGCGTGTCAGGCAGTTCGTTGGGCAGGATCGGTTCGCCCAGCACGGTGCTGCCGTCCACGCCGGGCAGGGGCGGCGTGCGCCGCATCAGCGGCATGCCGGGCGTGACCAGGAGCAGGCTGCCGAGGTCGCGGTAGTCGACCTGGGCCAGTTCGTCGATATCCTGGCCGCGGGGCTTGAGGCGGTCCAGCAGGCTTTCGAAGCGCGTCGGGGTGCCGCGGGTGGGCGGCGTGCCGCGGGCGATCTGCGTGGTTTCGCGGCGGCCCTGCGTGACGGCGTCGATCAGCTCCTGTTCCAGGATCCCGTGGACAATGCCGCGTTCGGCCAGCACCTGGCGCACGGCTTCCAACGTGACGGGCTTGCCGCCCTTGGGCGGGAGCAGGGTTAGCAGGGCGGACATGCGCTCGGCGTCCAGTTCCAGCTCTAGTGAGCCGTCGATGACCTGGCCGACCGGGGCCTTCACGGTTTCGTTGGCGTGGCGGCACAGGTCGATGAAGGTCAGGACGGCCTGGCTGTCCAGCGCCTCGGCACCCCAGCCCTGAGCGACGGCCGCCGCTGCCAGGGTGTCCCAGCTGGGCAGGTCGGCATTGACGTTGGGACGCGGTTCGTCGTCGTCGACCGCGACGCTGACCTCGGTGTCCAGGGCGGTTGCGCCGTCTGTCTCGGCTGGCGAGGCGGGCGCCAGGGCGGAATCCGCCGAGTCGGGACGCGCGGGCGGCGTGTAGACCGCCGTCAGGACGTTGGTCGTGGCGTCCAGCGTCAGCCGGAGCGTGTTTTCTGCGTCCATCTTGCCTCTCTCCAGCCTGGTGTTTCTGCCAGGTGAAATTATTTGGTAATCATAGGAAATATTAAGTCATATTCTATCCCAAGCGTTATAGGCTACTGGAAAGTAGGTGAGGCAAATTCCGCCGCATGCCCTAGTTCTGCCCCTGTTTGCCCCTGGGATGGCGACCGTCCGGGCAGGACTAGGGCGTCGGTACTAGCGACAAAAGGGCGTTGCCGCAGCAGCATAGGAGCTCGATTCCGCGTCTTCGGACGCCGCCGGAGCCGCCCATGCACCGCCATCCCTGTCCCGTCCTGCCGGCCCTGCGCGCCTTCGCGGCGCGCGCCGCGGGCATGGCGGCGCTGGCGGCCCTGGTGAGCGGCGTTCTGGCCCTGGCGCCCGCCGGTTCCGCCCAGGCGGCCGACATCTATCGCTACAAGGATCCCTATGGCGTGTGGCGGTCGATGAAGGTGCCCACGGGTTACGCCAAGTATTACAAGCGGGCGCAGGCCAGGACCGCCTGGCGCGGCAGCAGCATGAAGGTCTGTCTGGACTGCGAGCCCAAGTCCGGCGATGGCGCGCGCCTGGTGACGCTGGCCTCTGCCTCGCGCGCGCAGCGTTGGGAAGACCTGAAGGTGCCGCAGGCGCATGACGGGCTGATTGCCCGGGCGGCCCGGGAGTCGGGCGTGGACCAGGCCTTGCTCAGGGCCGTGATCGCAATCGAATCGGGCTTTCGCAGCGATGCGCGTTCGCCCAAGGGGGCGTTGGGCCTGATGCAGTTGATGCCTGCCACCGCGGCGCCGCTGCTTTCAGTGGCTGACGTGGAGACGGCGCTGGTGGATCCGGCGACCAATGTGAACGCGGGCTCGCGCCATCTGCGCCGGCTGATCGACCAGTATCCGGGCCGGCTGGATCTGGCGCTGGCGGCCTATAACGCGGGGGAAGGGGCGGTGCGCAAATATGACGCCGTGCCGCCCTATGCGGAGACCCAGGCGTACGTGCGGGATGTGACCGCCTTGTACGAGCACTACAAGGCGCCTTGAAGGGGAGCGGCCGCGGGCCGGCTCCCCGGCGTCGTTACATGGACGCGAAGACCTTTTCGGCGATGTCCAGGGTGGACTTGATCACCGCGTCGTCGTGCGTGGCCGAGACAAAGCCCGCTTCGAAGGCGGACGGCGCGAAGTGCACGCCGTGGTCCAGCATGGCATGGAAGAAGCGATTGAACGCCGCCGTGTCGCAGGCCGAGACTTCGGCGAACGAGGTCGGGACCTTATCGCTGAAGTAGATGCCGAACATGCCGCCCACCGAGTCGGCCGAGAAGGCCAGGCCCGCGGCGCGGGCGCGTTCCTGCAGGCCCTGGGCCAGCTTGGCGGTCTGGGCCGACAGCTTGTCGTAGAAGCCCGGAGCGGCGATCAGGCGCATCGTGGCCAGGCCCGCGGCCACGGCCACCGGGTTGCCCGACAGCGTGCCGGCCTGATAGACGCCGCCCAGCGGGGCGATGTGCTTCATGATCTCGGCGCTGCCGCCGAAGGCGCCCACCGGCATGCCGCCGCCGATCACCTTGGCCAGCGTGGTGATGTCGGGCTTGACGCCGGTCAGGCCTTGCACGCCTTGCGGGCCGACGCGGAAACCGGTCATGACTTCGTCGAAGATCAGCAGCGCGCCGTGCTGCGTGCAGACCTCGCGCAGGCCTTCCAGGAAGCCAGGGGCCGGCTTGATCAGGTTCATGTTGCCGGCGACCGGCTCGACGATGATGCAGGCGATGTCGGCGCCATGCTGGGCGAAAGCCTCGCGCACGGCGTCCAGGTTGTTGTATTCCAGGGTCAGCGTGTGCGAAACGAATTCCGGCGGCACGCCGGCCGAGCTGGGGTTGCCGAAGGTCAGCAGGCCCGAGCCCGCCTTCACCAGCAGGCTGTCCGAATGGCCGTGGTAGCAGCCTTCGAACTTCACGATCTTGGCGCGGCCGGTGGCGCCGCGGGCCAGGCGGATGGCCGTCATGGTCGCTTCGGTGCCCGAGCTGACCAGGCGCACCTGCTCCAGCGAGGGCAGGCGCGAGATCAGCACTTCGGCCAGCTCGATTTCCGCTTCGGTGGGAGCGCCGAAGGACAGGCCGTTGACCGCCGCGTCCTGCACGGCGCGCACCACTTCAGGATGCGAATGGCCGAGAATGGCCGGGCCCCAGGAACCGACGTAGTCGATGTACTGCTTGTCTTCCGCGTCCCACACGTACGGGCCCTGCGCGCGCTTGATGAAGCGCGGCGTGCCGCCCACGGAACGGAAGGCGCGCACGGGCGAGTTGACGCCGCCGGGGATGCTGCGGCAGGCGCGTTCGAAAAGCTGAGCGTTACTGGACATGGCGTTCAAGGCTTGCGGTTGGGGTTTGCGGAATAGGGCGCGGAGCATGCGGCCGCGGCGGCGCGGATGCTGGGCGCTTCGAATAGCGCGGTGATGACGGCGATGGCGTCGGCGCCCGCTTGGGCCACCAACGGCGCGTTGTCGGGCGTGATGCCGCCGATGGCGACGACCGCGGGCCGGGGGGCGTCGCAGGTGTCCGTCAGGCGGCGGGCTTCGGTCAGCACCGACAGCGGCGCGCGCACGGTGTCGGGCTTGACGGTGGAGGCATACATGGCGCCGAAGGCGATGTAATCGGCGCCCGCGGCCAGCAGTTCCTGCGCGCGGCCCAGGTCGTCGTAGCTGGAGCCGCCCAGGATCAGGTCGGGACCGGCCTCGGCGCGGATTCGCGCCAGGCTTTCGTCCTCGCGGCCGACGTGCGCGCCGTCGGCGCCCACTTCCAGCGCCAGGCGCCAGTCGTCGTTGATCAGGAAGACTACGCCCAGCTCGCGGCACAGCGGCGCCAGCGCGCGGGCCTGGGCGGCGCGCACGGCGTCAGGCACGTTCTTGCGGCGCAGCTGCAGCGAGCGCATGCCGCCCGCGGCGGCCTGGCGCACCGCCAGCAGCAGGCGATCGGTGTCGTCCCATTCGGGGGTGACGCCATACAGGCCAGTGGGGAAGCGCAGCGCTTTCATTGGGAGGGAATCCGGTTGGGAATGCGTCGGCCCATGCCCGGCAGGAAGCTGGCGGCGACTGCCGCGTCGGCGTGCGCCAGCCCCTGGCGCACGGCTTCCGGCATTTCCAGGCCGCGAGCCAGCATGGCCGCGATGGCAGTGGCGGCCACGCCGCCGGCGTCGCCGTTGCGGTCCGGGGGCGCCTGCCAGGGCAGGGTGGCGGTCTGACCGTTGGGGCCTAGCAGCATGTTGGCGTAGTGGCCGGGCCGCTGCGGGCTGCCCAGAACCAGGACCCATTCCGCGCCCGCCGCCAGCAGGGCGTGCATGGGTGTCGGTGCGTCCCCGATATCAATGTCGCCGTCGGCGTGCCACTGCGCCAGGCGCAGGTGCTCGATGATCAGCAGGTCCGTCTGCGGCAGCACCAGCTCCAGGGTGGCGGCCAGCAGGTCGTCGGCATCGTCCTCGTCAGCGGCGTCGGCCGGCGGCTGGGCGCGCTGGCCCAGATGCAGGACCAGCGGCACCTGGCTGTAATCGGCGGCGATCTGCGCTGCGACGCTGGCGGTTTCCGCGGTGTATAGTCCGCCCACCTTGATGGCCTGCACGGACATGTCTTCGAGCAGGCAGCGCGCCTGATCGTCCAGCAGGTCGGGTGTAACGGGATGGATTTCTTCGATGCCGGCGGTATCCCGCACGGTCAGCGCGGTCACGGCCGCGAGGCCATGGCAACCCAGGCCGGCACAAGTGACGGCATCTGCCGGCAAGCCGTCGGAACCCGAGGGATCGAGCGGACCGAAGACCAAAACGAGAGGGGGAGTAACGGGGGCCACTTGGACAGCGTTAGAGTGGGGGGGCGCCCGGACTCATTTGCGGTGAATCAGGGGAACCCCTATTGGGTTTCGGTAAGATTGTCCCCATTCTAATGGAAGCCCCTCACCTTTGCCCTGATGCCGGGCAAGGGCCTGGATTGATGTAAGAGAGAACTATGCGTACTTGGATGTGTTTGATTTGCGGCTGGGTCTATGACGAAGAGGCCGGCCTGCCCGACGAAGGCATTGCGCCCGGCACCCGCTGGGAAGACGTGCCCCCGAACTGGGTCTGTCCTGAATGCGGCGCCCGCAAAGAGGACTTCGAATTGATGGAAATCTGAGGCCATAGCGCCGACATATTCCGCCAAGGCTCGTAAGATGGGGCTAGGCCCCATCCCTCGCAACCGTGGACCCGACTGCCGCCAGGCATGATGCTTGCTGGATACGCGCGGCCTCCCCACGGTTCTTTCAGATTACCCATGTAGGGGTTGCCATGACGGAAAAACATCACGAAGACGCCGCGACGCAGGCAGCCAATTTTGCCAACCAGTTCCTGATCGCCATGCCCGGCATGGTGGAAGGCAGCCTGGCGGGTTCGGTCATCTATGTCTGCGAACACACCGAACGTGGCGCGCTGGGCCTGGTCATCAACCGGCCCACCGACCTGACGCTGGGCACCTTGTTCGAGCGCATCGACCTGACGCTCGAGATCGGTCCCGTGAAGGACACCCTGGTCTTCTTTGGCGGTCCGGTGCAGACCGACCGCGGTTTCGTGCTGCACGCGCCGGCCGGCGACTACAGCTCCAGCATCAAGCTGGGCGACATGGCGCTGACCACCTCGCGCGACGTGCTGCAGGCCGTGGCCGACGGCAAGGGGCCGGCCCGCATGCTGGTCACGCTGGGTTATGCCGGTTGGGGCGCGGGCCAGCTCGAGAGCGAGATGGCGCAGAACGCCTGGCTCAGCGTGGGCGCTGACGACGACATCATTTTCGACGTGCCCCCCGAGGAACGCTATCCGGCCGCGCTGAAGCTGCTGGGCATCGATCCGGTGATGCTGGCGGGCGATGCCGGACATGCCTGAAGAGACCCTGCTTGCCTTCGATTTCGGCGAGAAGAAGATCGGCATCGCCATCGGCAATACGCTGACGCGCCAGGCGCGTCCGCTGGAAATCATCTTCAGCGAAGTCCGCGAGGCGCGCTTCGGCCGCATCGCGGCGCTCTTGCAGGAGTGGCAGCCCCACCGTGTCGTGGTGGGGCTGGCCCTGGACGCCGACGGCGGCGAGCAACCCGCCACCGCGCGCTGCCGCCGCTTTGCCAATCAATTGCACGGCCGCTTCGGCCTCGCCGTCGAACTGGTCGACGAACGCGGTTCCAGCATGGAGGCGCAGCGCCTGCTGGGCACCCATGCGGCGGACGACGCGATGGCGGCGGCTGTTATCCTGCAACGATACCTGGACACCCTGCCTGCGGCTTGATGCACGCGGTCCGGACTGCCTATGCTCAATCCGCAACTCGATCGCCGCGGCGAACTGATACACCTGTTGACCACCGAAGGGCTGCCCCGCAGGCACGTCGAACGGCTGCTGGACGCGGCGCGCGCCTGGGCGGCGCGCGGCGATACAACGGGAGAGGCGCCAGCCGGCCCGTCGTCCGCGATGCCGGTATTCCTGTGCCTGCCCGATGAGTCCACGCAAGACCGCGATGCCTTTGCCGCCGCCGCGCAGCGCGTGTCGCTGTCTGCGGTCATGCTGGATCCGCAGGCTGGCGACGCGCTGGCCGCAACCGTCTCGCGCCTGGCCCCGGGCCTGCTGGTGCTGCGCCATGGCGCCAGCGGCGCGGCGCATTGCGCGGCCGCGCACGCGGCGCCGGGCCTGCGCATCCTCAACGCAGGCGACGGCTGCCACGCCGATCCCTTGCCCGCGCTGGCGCTGGTGCAAGCCATGCTCGACGCGCGGCAGGACCTGACCAACCTGGCCGTGACGCTGGTGGGCGACATCCGCCACTCGCGCGTGGCGCGTTCCGTCATCCATGCCATGACCACGCTGGGCGTGCCCGAAGTCCGCGCCGCCGCGCCGCGCACCCTGTTGCCCGACGGACTGCCGCAGCTCGGCGTGCGCGCCTGCGCCTCGCTGCGCGAGGGCTTGCAGGATGCAGACGTCATCATCGCGCTGCCCTTGCAAGTGGAAGGCATCAGCGGCGCGCAACTCCCTTCCGCACGCGAATACGCGCAGGCCTACGGCCTGACGCCGGATGCCCTGGCCGCGGCCCGCTCCGATGCCCTGCTGCTGCCGGCGGGCGTGTTGACGCCCGGCATCGAGGTCGACGGCGATGTGTCGGCCAGCCTGGCGCCCATCGAGGCGCGGCTGGAGGATATCGAGCAGCATCTGCGTCTGGCCGCCTTGGAATTGCTGACCGGAGACGCGTCGTGAGGCTGCATATCGCCAATGGCCGGCTGATCGATCCCGCCAACGCGGTGGACGGACAGCACGACCTCTACATCGCCGACGGCCACGTCGTCGCCGTGGGCCGCGCGCCCGACGGTTTTCAAGCGGATCGCTCGCTGGACGCCAGCGGGCTGGTGGTGTTGCCGGGCCTGATCGATCTGTCCGCGCGCGTCACGCAACCGGGCGCGGCGGCCTTCGCCGCTGCCGAACTGCGCGCGGCGCTTGCCGGTGGCGTCACCCGGCTGGTGCTGCCACCGGACCCTGGCGCGCCGCTGGATGAACCCGGCAAGGCCGAGGCCTTGATGCGCCACGCCGAGGCCGGGCAATGCCGCGTCCATCCCTTGGGCGCGATGACGGTGGGACTGGCCGGCGAAACGCTGGCCGAGATGGGCCTGCTGGCGCAGGCGGGCTGCCTCGCCTATACGCACGGCGAACAAGGCATCGCCGATACGCGCGTGTTCTGGGGCGCGATGCGCTACGCCAGCGGCATGGGCCTGGCGCTGTGGCTGCGACCACAGGATCCGTGGCTTGCGCGCGGCGCGGTCGCCGCAAGCGGCGCCTACGCCGAGCGCCTGGGCCTCGAAGGGCTGCCGCCGCAGGCGGAAACCGTGGCCCTGCACACCATTTTTGAACTGCAGCGCGCCACCGGCGCGCGCGTGCACCTGACGCGGCTGTCCTCGGCCGCTGGCCTGGAACTGCTGCGCGCCGCCCGGCGCGAGGGCCTGCCGGTCACGGCCGACGTGTCCGTCCACAGTCTGCACCTGACTGACGTGGACATCGGCTTCTTCAATACGGACTTCCGCCTGAACCCGCCGCTGCGCGGCCAGCGCGATCGCGACGCGATCCAGGCCGCGTTGGCCGACGGCACTGTCGATGCGCTGTGCTCCGATCACAATCCGATCGACGACGCCGCCAAAGCCGTGCCGTTCCCGTTGGCCGAGCCCGGCGCTACCGGACTGGAGCTGCTGCTGTCCCTGGCCCTGAAGTGGGCGCGCGACCACCGCCGACCTCTGCCCGAAGCACTGGCGCGGGTCACTTGCGGCCCCGCCGCGGTGCTGGCCAGCGTTTCTCCGCTGGCCGCATCCGCCGGCCATCTGGGCGTGGGAGCGTCAGCGGACCTGTGCCTGGCCGATCTGGAAGCCGAATGGCTGGTGATGCCCGGCGCGCTGCAAAGCCGCAGCGGCCATACCCCGTTCGCGGGTATGATGCTGCCCGGCCGCGTACGCGCCACCGTGGTAGGTGGCAGCCTGGCCTGGGAGACTCCGGTTTGAAGCTGCTGCGCTTTGTCCTTAGGCTGTTCCTCGTGGTGCCCTGGATTCTCTTCGGCCTCTTGTGTGTAGGCCTGGTATATCCCCTGATCGGCCCCAAATCACGTGCCTGGCTGAACCGCCGCTGGTCGCGCTGCCTGATGGCTTTCTGTGGCCTGCGGGTCGTCCTCAAGGGTGAGCCGCGCCTGACCGGTCCGGTGCTGCTGGTGGCCAACCACGTGTCCTGGATCGACATCTTCGTGCTGAACTCGGCGCGCGCCACGTCCTTCGTCGCCAAAAGCGAAATCCGCAGTTGGCCGATCATCGGCTGGCTGGTGGCCGGCGCCGGTACGCTCTTCATCGAACGCGGCCAGCGCCACGCGGTGCACGCCATGGGTGAATCCATGCAAGCCCGCTTCAAGCAGGGCGACGCGGTGGGGCTGTTCCCCGAAGGCACGACGAGCGCGGGTTTCGAGTTATTGCCCTTCCACGCCAGCCTGTTCGAACCGGCGCGTTCGGCCGCCGTCGAGATCCAGCCCGTGGCCTTGCGCTTCCTGCAGCATGGCAAGCGCAGCGGTTACGCGGCGTTCGTTGGCGAAGAGTCCTTGGTCGCGAATCTCTGGCGGGTGCTGGGGGTGACGGGACTGGCCGTCGAAGTGGTGTTCCTGCCGCCGTTGGCGGCGCGGCATCCGGACGGGAGTTTGCCTACGCGGCTGGAGCTTTCGCATCAGGCTCGGGATGCGATTTTGAGTGTGCTTTAGCTAAAGCTAAAGCGCTTCGTAGGTCGTCCGTCGTCGCGGGCGGCGTGGCGGCTCGCGCCCACGATTGCGGTCCGGAGCGTTCGCTCCGGACTGCCCCGTCGTCATCTTCGTCCAGGCCTTCGGCCTTCCCTTCAGATTCCCTCGGGCGCATCGAGGTTGCGAGCCGCCACGCCGCCCGCGACGACGGACTACGTGCGTCTTGGCTTGTCGTGCCGCTAGAGCAGTGGTTGGGGGCGTGTCTTGCGGGGCCCGCCCCAGGCCGGCCGCGCGGGCGGCCTTTTGGGGCTTACGCGGTGTCTTGCGTCGCGTGTTGGCGCTGCGCGCTGGTGGTTGGTGATTTTGAGTATGCGGGACGTTGAAGCGCGTCGGTTGGCCAACCATCGTCATTCAACGTCAGTGCGGGATGGGTGGCGCGCGTGACGGTCAGCATGCGCAAGCAGTTCGCCACCGCGCGCCATCCATCACCGCCCATCCCTCATGAGCTGGCGACCATTAGCAAACCACTCGCCGCATTCGCGCAAGCGAACACAATCGAAATTCAAGAAATCACGTATGTCATTCTCGGCCGCCCGCGCGGCCGAGAATGACGGGCAGCCCAAGAATCGTCCCTGACCACAGCTCTAGCAGCGCATCAGTCCAAGATTCAAGTAGCCCATCGGCGCGGGCGCCTGAGTGGCGGGCAACCTCGATGCGCCCGAGGGAATCTGAAGGGAAGGCCGAAGGCCTGGACGAAGATGACGACGGGGCAGT
>NZ_QWFB01000072.1:0-1642 GCF_003576205.1 Achromobacter sp. K91
CATGGTGAGTGGCGTGCGCCGCGATCGCGCGGGTGTCTATGGCCTGCGGTTGCGCAGCGTCCAGCAGGACGCGCCGCCACAGGCCGGAGGTGGCCAGCGGGAGCAGGGTCAGGCCCAGGACGGACAGAAAGACCAGCCGCGGCTCCACGTCCGGGGTGATGGCGCCCGCGCGCTGGCATTCGGCGATGAGGCCGATGAAGGCCTGCAGGCGCTCGACGGGCAGATGGCGCAGCACGCGTTCGCGCAGCTGGCCGCCTTCATTCACGACCTCGTGCAGCCACAGGGCCGGCAGCCAGGGCCGTTCGACCGCGCTTTGCACCAGCCGGCCCACGACCTCGGCGATGAAGGCGCGCGCGGCAGCGGCGGGGTCCGCTGCGGGAATCTGAGGTTGTGGCAACGGCGACCAGACGTAGCCGATGACCGGCACGATCCGCTCCTGCACGACCGCGTCGATCAACTGGTCGCGGCTCTTGAAGTAGTAATGCACCATCGCCGTGGTGACGCCGGCGCGTTGCGCAATGTGCGTGAGCGTGGTGGCCGCCACGCCCTGGGCCGCGAACAGGCCGGTGGCGGTGTCCAGCAGGTTGGCGCGGGCGGCGGCATTGTCGGGTCGCGGCGGGCGGCCGGGCCGGCGGGAGGGGGTAGTGGGAGCGGAACGCATGCCGCGTATGTTAATTAAATTATTAATTAATTAAAAGAGGGGCGCGCTTCAGGGTTACACACCGGATGCGCGGGCTTAGATGGTGTAATGGGCCGGTACCCCATCCCGCCATCCGGGTTGTGTGCGCCAGGCCCGGGCGGCTTTCTTGCAGGAGGCTGGACCGTCATGCCCCAATCGTCTTCCATCAACCGCCGCATCGTGCTTGCCGCGCGCCCGCAAGGCGAGCCGGCGGACCGCGATTTCCGCCTGGAAACCGGCGAGGTGCCGCAGCCCGGCCCCGGCCAGGTGCTGCTGCGCACCGTGTACTTGTCGCTCGATCCCTATATGCGCGGCCGCATGAGCGACGCGCCGTCCTATGCCGAACCGGTGCAGGTCGGCGGCGTCATGGTCGGCGGCACGGTGACGCGGGTCGAAGCCTCCAACCATCCCGACTACCGCCCAGGTGAGTGGGTGCTGGCGCAATCCGGCTGGCAGGACTACGCCCTGTCCGATGGCGCCGGCCTGCTGCGGCTGGGTCCCAATCCCGAACACCCGTCCTATTCGCTGGGCGTGCTGGGCATGCCCGGCTTCACCGGCTACATGGGCTTGCTGGACATCGGCCAGCCCAAGGCGGGCGAGACCGTGGTGGTGGCCGCGGCCAGCGGCGCGGTGGGGGCGGTGGTCGGCCAAATCGCCAAGATCCATGGCTGCAAGGTGGTCGGCATCGCGGGCGGCGCGGACAAGTGCAGCTACGCAGTCCAGGAACTGGGCTTTGACGACTGCCTGGACCACAAGGCGCCCGACCTGCCGGGCCGCCTGGCGCGCGCCGTGCCGCAGGGCATCGACGTGTATTTCGAGAACGTCGGCGGCGCGGTCTTCGACGCGGTGCTGCCGCTCTTGAACCCGCGCGCGCGGATACCGGTCTGCGGCCTGATTTCGGCCTACAACGCCACCAGCCAGCCGCAAGGGCCGGACCGCCTGGGCCTGCTGATGCGCACCATC
>NZ_QWFB01000047.1:0-1776 GCF_003576205.1 Achromobacter sp. K91
GAACAATAGTGCGCTCGCATGTGGATAGTCCCGTACGCGGCGCTCGATCAGCCGGTGTACCGGCTCCGCATCCGGGTACCGGTGAGCATTCACGCCCCATCCCCTTAGTTGTTGCTGCTCCGAATGCGTGAGAACCTCCACTTCGCCCACCGCACGTTGCGGATGGTTCGAGAGTCCCTCGACGATGCCAACCAAGGCAGCCTGCATGTACTCGCACTGACGCTGCGCGCCAACGGACCTGTGCACTTGGCCCACCAATTCGAAACCCTGGCCCAAGTCATCCACCGACATATCTACCGGGTAGTTCGTGCGTTCCTCCCCGCCCAGCACTTTTATCCCCTCCCAGGCACGGACTGTTGCATCAGCGTCTTGCGCCACGCTGTGGCGATAGTTGAGCAGGGCCGAGAACAAAGGAGTTCCTCCCGGCAGCCCGCTGCAGCGTTGCGCCAGCGACAGGCTGGCATGTTCGTGATGCATCAGCCCAGTCAGCCCAGCGTGTACCTCACGCAAACTTTGCAGCACGCCGCGAGACCCAAGTTTGATGCGGATGGGCAGCGTGTTGATGAACATTCCCAGCGCACGCTCCGCACCCTCTCCGCCTTGCATCCGTCCGAACAACACGGTGCCAAACACCACGTCGGCCTTGCCCGTCGTCCTGGCCAACACCAGCGCCCACGCCAAGTGGAACAGGCTGGCCGCGCTCACACCATGACGCTTGGATTGATACCGGATCTCCGCGCACAACCCATCTTCCAGCGCCAGCCTCGCTTCTTCGACTTCACTGCCGTCGCCCTGCACATCCAGCAGACCAAACGGCGTCGTCGGCTCATCCACGTCGCCCAGCATTCGCGTGAAGAAGGCTTCATGCTCGGCTGCGCTCATGCCCAACCGCGCCTGCGCCACAAAGCGCCGAAACGGCACCGGCTCGGGCAGCGCCGCCTCCTGGCCTTGCTGGATCTGCACAATCTCTTGGACTATCAGTTCCAGCGTCGTGTGATCCAGTACCAGGTGATGGCTAGGCAGTTGCAGCAGCCAACGTCCTTGTGCCGCATCCTGCGCAGCCACCGCCCGAATCATCGGGGCCTGACGCACATCGATGCGATGGCGTCGAGGATCGACAAGTTCGTTCAGCCGTTCTGCCACGTCGCCGGCGGCCACGCCCTCCCGCCACTCGGTTTGCAGCATTGCGTGGCGATAGACGAGCTGAACCGGTTCCTTCAGCCCCTCCCACAACACCGCCGTGCGCAGGATGTCATGGCGCTCTATCACCCGATTGAAGCTCGCGATGAAGCGCTCCAACCGCTCCCGGCTGTCAAAGCTCAGCAGGCAAGGGGTTACATAAGCGTCGCCCTGTTGCTCCAGCATGTGATGGAACAGAATGCCTTCCTGCAGCGGCGCCAGCGGATAAATGTCCTGGATGTTCTTCGCGCCGCCTGGCACCGCCGCTTCGATCCGACCGATCTCCAGGGCGTCAAGCTCGAGCAGCGTCAGCATCCCAGGCTCGATTGCCGCGCAGTCAACCGGAATCAGATTGGGGGGCACGGCAACGTCATGACGATCCTGACCATGCATGACGGCTCGGGCAAAGGCCGCCAGTTCGGGCTGTCTAAACAGCGTGCGCACCTGCACGGCCAGGCCCCGTGCACGCATGCGCTCCAGCACGCTCAGCGCCAATAGCGAATGCCCCCCCAACTCGAAGAAGTTGTCGTGGCGGCCCACGCGCTCGACGCCCAGGACTTCCGCCCAGATCGCCGCCAGCGCTTCTTCCACCTCGCC
>NZ_QWFB01000070.1:0-1684 GCF_003576205.1 Achromobacter sp. K91
AGATGTGTATAAGAGACAGGCGCGGACACGGCCGAACTGGTTTCCTTGGGCGGGGACGGCGCGGGCGGCGGCGCGGCCGGCCAGGTCACCCTGAGCAACACGGGGTCCATCGCCACCTCGGGCTACAACTCGCACGGCATGATAGGCCAATCCATTGGCGGCGGCGGCGGGGCCTCGGGCAGCGCCACTGGCCTGCTCAGCGTAGGCGGCAGCTCGGCCGGGGCCACCGGCTCGTCGGGCAGCACGGTTGTGATCGGCAATACCGGCTCCATCACGACGGCCGGCAACGCCGCCATCGGCATGGTGGCCCAGTCCATCGGCGGCGGCGGCGGCAGCGGCGGCGACAGCATCGGCGTGCTGGGCGTGGGCGGCGGCGGTGCCGGGGGCGGTGCGGGCGGCAACGTCATCATCCAGGACCTGGGCTCGATCCAGACCGCGGGCCAATTCGGCGCGGGCGTGCTGGCCCAGTCCGTGGGCGGCGGCGGCGGCAACGGCGGCGATACCTTCACCGCATCGGTGGGCGTATCGGTGGCGATCGGCGGCAGCGCCAGCGGCGGCGGCAACGGCGGCACGGTCTGCATGAGCAACCAGGGCGGCTGCGACGGCACGCTGACGTACTCGACCGCGAACCTCACCACCCACGGCAACTACGCACCCGGCATCATCGCGCAAAGCATCGGCGGCGGCGGCGGCACGGGCGGCAGCGTCAAGAACGCCAGCGTGGCATCCTTCGCGGCGCTGCAATTGGGCGGTAGCGGCGGCGCCGGCGGCAATGCCGCCGAGGTCAAGGTGGGCTACAGCAACCTCAACATCAGCACCGGCGGCGCCCACTCGGCCGGCATCCTGGCCCAATCCATAGGCGGAGGCGGCGGCAACGGCGGCGACGCCAGCTATTACGACGTCACGCTGGGCTTCAACGCAGCGGTGGTGCTGGGCGGCAGCGGCGGCTCGGGCGGCACCGGCTATTCCTCCATCGTGAACCTGAGCGGCTCCCACGTCGCCACCGGCATGGATTACGCCAGCCCGAACATCGATCCCGCCACCTACGCGCCCAACGATTCCTTCGGCATCCTGGCGCAGACCATAGGCGGAGGCGGCGGCAATGGCGGCAGCTCCAGCGCCAGCGACCTGGTGGTGGCGGTACCCACCGGCGAGGGCGCGTCCCTGGCGTTCAATTTCGAAGCCGCGGTGGGCGGCAGCGGCGGGGCGGGCGGCAACGCCTGCCCGCCGGGGGATGGCGCGTGCGTCACCCAGGTCAACCTCAGCAACGGTTCCACGGTCGCCACCTTGGGCGACGGCTCCCACGCCGTGATGGCGCAGTCCATCGGCGGCGGCGGCGGCAATGGCGGCGATTCGTCCGTGCTATCCACCGTGCTGGGCGATGCGACCACGATCTCGCTGTCGGCCGGCATGACGCTGGGCGGTTCCGGCTCGGCAGGCGGCAACGGCGGCGCGGTGGCCGTGAGCCTGGGCGATGCCAACGGCGCCTATGTCGGCATGCCGCCGTCGCTGCTGACCCCGCCTGGCGTGCGCGTCCCCCCGGCATCCACCATCGTGACCTATGGCGACTACGCCAATGGCGTGCTGGCGCAATCCATAGGCGGAGGCGGCGGCAACGGCGGGGTCGGCAGCAGCAACGCCTACACCCACGGCGGGCCCACCAACGTCAAGCTGACGAGTGCAC
>NZ_QWFB01000089.1:0-1433 GCF_003576205.1 Achromobacter sp. K91
TGAACTGACCCCCAGAAGTTGGATGGTCAGAAGCTAAAGGCCGAAGGCCTGAGCTCGGTACTGCACCGGGCTCAGGCCTTTTAGCTTGAGCTTGATGCGTTCGTGATTGTAATAACGGATGTACTGGCCGATGCCGGCCCGTAGCTGCTCGATGCTGTCGAAGCGTTTGAGGTGGAAGAACTCGGCTTTCAACGTTCCGAAGAAGCTCTCCATGGCGGCGTTGTCCAAGCAGTTCCCCTTGCGCGACATGCTCTGGGTAACGGCCCGTTCGGCCAGCAAGCGTCGGTAGGCGCGTTGTTGATACTGCCAGCCCTGGTCCGAGTGCAGCAACGGTGCCTCCGAGGGTTTGAGCTTGGCGAACGCCTTTTTGAGCATCTTGGTCACCAGTCCAAGTACAGGACGTTGTTCGGTTTGATAGGCCACGATCTCGCCGTTGTACAGGTCCAGCACCGGAGATAGATACAGCTTCTGACCCCGGACATTGAACTCGGTCACATCGGTCGCCCACTTCTGGTTGGGCTGCGATGCCACGAACCGGCGTTTGAGTAAATCGGGTGCGATCTGTCCGTTTTCACCCCGGTACGAGCGATATTTCTTGGCCCGCACCAGCGACTTCAGCCCCAGTGCCTGCATCAGGCGCTGCACCGTCTTGTGATTGACCAGTTCGCCTGCCTGACGCAGCGCTGCTGTGATCCGGCGGTAGCCGTAGCGTCCCTTGTGACGAACATAGACGGCACCGATCCTGGCTTTCAGGCCAGCGTACTTATCCGCCGCGCCTTGCGCCTTCAGGTGATAGTAGAACGTGCTGCGCGACAGCCGGGCCACGCGCAACAAGAGTGCCAGCGGGTGTGCCGACCTTAACCCTTGGACCATTTGCGCTTTTTCACCAGCGCTTCGGTCTTTTCCGCTTGGATCAAGGCCTCTAATTTTTTTAGGTAATCGAGCTCCGCACGCAGATAGGCATTCTCTTTGCGCAGCTCATCCTCGGTCATATCTTTGGGGGTCGGTGCCGGGGGATATTTGTGCGGCATGGGACGTCTACCTTTAGGTCGGGGCGCCAGTGCGCCCACTCCCCCAACATCATACTGGCCACGCCAGATCCCGATGGCCCCCGCGTGACGGATGTCGTACAGCACTGCGGCCTGCTGATCAGACAAACTCTCGCGCTCGATCCGCTCGAGCACTTCGCGTTTGAAGGCCGCGCTGTAGTGGTTGAACTTCTTGGCCAAACCAGCACGGCCATGAGCCTGGTAGCTCGCCACCCAGCGGCGTAATACGCTGCGGCTCATCCCCAACTCGCTTGCCACAGCCTGCGCACCAGACCGGCCCGCCAAATACTTCCTAACCGCCTTGAGCTTGAACTGCTCGTCGTACTTCGTCATGCAAAAACCCCCAAAGGTTGGATCTACGTCCAACTTTCGGGGGTCAGTTCA
>NZ_QWFB01000074.1:0-1314 GCF_003576205.1 Achromobacter sp. K91
CTGCGACAGCAACTGCGCTTCCACTTCGCCCAGTTCGATACGCAATCCCCGTATCTTGACTTGATGATCGACCCGTCCCAGGTACTCCAGCTGGCCCTCTGCGTTCCAGCGCACCAGATCGCCAGTGCGGTAAAGCCGGCCGCCAGCCTCGCCGAACGGGTCCGCCACGAAGCGCTCCGCGCTCAAACCCGCACGGCCCAGGTAGCCGCGCGCCAGCAGTTCTCCACCGATAAGCAATTCACCTGACACCCCTTGTGGCGCAAGGTTGAAGTCAGCATCCACAACCCGGAGTTCCCGGCCAGCCAAGGGCGTGCCGATCGGCATTTGCAGCGGGAGCGGCTTGCTTGCATTCACATAGGGCTGGCAGTCCAGCGTCGAGGCAGTGACGGTCGCCTCTGTCGGTCCATACGTGTTCAACAACCTGATGCGCTCCAGCCCGGCTGCACGCCAGGCATTGAGGCCTTCCGGCGGCATGGCCTCGCCACCGGCATGAACCTGACGCAACGCACCATAGTCTCGGACGCCTTGCCGGGCGAAGTCCTGTACCAGCAAGAGCCAGTACGCCGTCGTGATATCCACGACACTTATCTGCTTTGCCATCAGTTCCTGATGGAACGTGGAGCTATCCCACAAGGCAGGGCCGCGTAACACCACCGAAGCCCCCTGGATCAGGGGTGGAAACAACTGTTCGATGCAACCGTCGAAGTTCAAGGTCGCGAACTGGAGCATCCGATCCGCTTTGGTGAGACCGAAAAAATCAACCGCTACTTGGGCATGCTCGACCAAACTGTGATGAGGGATGCCAACCCCCTTTGGACGCCCCGTGGACCCCGAGGTATAGATCACATACGCCAGGTTCTCGCCGTGCACATCGACTCTTGGGTCGTTTCCAGATTCATCCGCCACGTCCAGCGTTTCAAGCTCCAGAACCTCGAGCCCGTCCAGCGCCGGCAGCCGATCTTCGCGCTGCGTCAGCAATAGCCGGATCTCGCTATCCACCATCATGTAGGCCAGCCGATCCACGGGATACCCGGGGTCGAGCGGTACATACGCGCCGCCAGCTTTCAAGATCGCCAGCAGCCCCACCACCATCTCGATGGAACGCTCCACCGCGATCCCAACCCTAACGTCCGGCCCTACCCCCAGCCTGATCAGGCGGTGCGCCAGACGGTTGGCCTGCAAGTTCAATTCCGCATACGTCAGCGACTCATCGCCGAACAATAGTGCGCTCGCATGTGGATAGTCCCGTACGCGGCGCTCGATCAGCCGGTGTACCGGCTCCGCATCCGGGTACCGGTGAGCATTCACGCCCCA
>NZ_QWFB01000055.1:0-1244 GCF_003576205.1 Achromobacter sp. K91
TTTCCTCCCCTGAACGCCGAGCGCCTCTGGGCCCGCGTCGAAACCCTTTCCCGTTTCACCCTGCCCGACGTCCCCTGGACGCGCCGCGCATTCTCGCCGCTGTTCGACGAGGCCCGCGCCTGGCTGCGCAGCGAATTCGAGGCCGCGGGCCTGGCGACCCGCCTGGACGCTGGCGGCAACCTGATAGGCACGCTGGCCGGGCGCGACCCCGCGCGCAAGCCCATCGCCACCGGCTCGCATTGCGACACCGTGATGGCCGGGGGCCGTTTCGACGGCATCATCGGCGTGCTGGCCGGCATCGAAGTGGCCCACACCCTGCGCGAGCAAGGCGTGCAGCTGGAACATCCCTTCGAGGTCATCGACTTCCTGTCCGAGGAACCCAGCGACTATGGCATTTCCTGCGTCGGCAGCCGCGCGCTCTGTGGCCAGCTGACGCCCGACATGCTGGCGGCCCGCAATCCCGAAGGCGAGACGCTCGCGGCCGGCATCGCCCGCATCGGCGGCGACCCCTCGGCGCTGGGCGCGCCGCTGCGCGGCCCTGACGGCACCGCGGCGTTCGTCGAACTGCATATCGAACAAGGCCCGGTGCTGGAAAGCCGCGGCCTGCCTATCGGCGTGGTCACCAACATCGTCGGCATCCGCCGCGTGCTGATCACGGTGGAAGGCCAGCCGGATCATGCCGGCACCACGCCCATGGACATCCGCCGCGACGCCCTGGTGGGCGCGGCCCGCATCATCGATGCCGCCCACCGCCAGGCCAGCGCCGCCAGCGGCAATCCGCATTACGTGGTCGCCACCGTGGGCCGGTTGTCCATGACGCCGAACGCCGCCAACGCGGTGCCGGGCCGGGTCGAGCTGACGCTGGAAATGCGCAGCGACAGCGATGCCGTGCTGGACGCCTTCCCGGAAACGCTGATGGCCGGCGTGGCCACCGACCTGACCGCGCTGCGCCTGTCCGCAAGCTTCACGCAGCTGAGCCGCGCGCGGCCCACCGACTGCACGCCGCTGGTGATGGACGCGGTGCAGGCCGCCGCCGATCAGCTCGGCTACGCCTCCATGCGCCTGCCCAGCGGCGCGGGCCACGACGCGGTCTACATGGCGCCCACCGGCCCCATCGGCATGATCTTCATCCCCTGCCTGAACGGCCGCAGCCACTGTCCGGAAGAGTGGATCGAGCCCGCGCAGCTGCTGGATGGCACCCGCGTGCTGTACCAGTCGGTGCTGGAACTGGACCGCAAGCTGCG
>NZ_QWFB01000041.1:0-1189 GCF_003576205.1 Achromobacter sp. K91
AGATGTGTATAAGAGACAGGCCCAGCCCGCCGCCGCCGCCGATCGATTGGGCCAGCACGCCATAGGCGCGCGCGCCTTGCGTGGTGGCGGCGATGCCGGTGGTGACGTCGATGGCGCCGCCCGAGCCGGACAAGCCGCCGTTGCCGCCCACTGCGACGCTCATGGAATGGCTGTCCTGCTGCAGCTTGGAGCTGCTGTTGCCCGCGCCGGCCGTGCCGCCGCCGCCGCCGATCGATTGCATCGCCAGCGCAGGCGCATCGTCACCCGTGGTCTGGACATTCAGCCAGCTCCCGCTGCCGGAGGTCAGGATGTTGCCGCCGTTGCCGGCCACGCCGCCTGTGCCGCCAAACGAGGCGCCGACGGTGATGGTGCCTTGGGCCTGGTCCGAGCCATCGCCGCCCTGCCCGCCGCCTCCGCCGATCGATTGCAGCAGCACGCCATAGGCGTTGTAGCCGGTGGTGGCGATGCTGTTGCCATGGTCGTCGTCGAAGAAGAAGCTCAGGACGCCGCCATTGCCGCCGGCGCCGCCGCTGCCGCCCACGCCGATGATCGCGTTGGCCTTGATCTTGCTGCCCGAGGCGCTGGACGATCCGCCCACGCCGCCGCCTCCGCCTATGGACTGGGCCACCAGGCCGTCGGCCCAGTCGCCGGCGGTGGCGATCTTGCCCGCGTAGTTCACGGTGACGTTGCCGCCATGGCCGCCCGTGCCGCCGGTGCCGCCCACGTCCACGCCGAATTGATACGTGCTGTTTTCGTCGTCGAGCCGTTCCTTGTTGTCGCTGTGATTGCCGATGCGGTCCAGGATGGGATAGGACGAGGCGTCGGCGCCCAGCGATCCGCCCAGCCCGCCGCCGCCGCCGATCGATTGCAGCAGCACGCCATCGGCGTCGCCGCCTTCGGTGCGGATGGCGCCTTGCAATGTCGCATTGATGCTGCCGCCAGTGGCGCCGGAACCGCCGGTCGCGCCCAGGCCCACCTGCAGACGGGCTGACGGACGCTCTTCGGCGCTGCCAGCCACATTCAGCGTGCCGCCCTGCGAGGCCCCGCCGCCGCCGCCGATGGACTGCGCCACGATGCCGCGCGAACCCGAGCCCAGCGTGCGGATGGCGAAGTTGGGATTCAGCGTCACGTCCACATTGCCGCCGGTGCCGCCCGAGCCGCCGGTACCGCCCAGGGCCAGGGTCAGCTC
>NZ_QWFB01000057.1:0-1230 GCF_003576205.1 Achromobacter sp. K91
TGGTTCTATGGTGAGTCCATAGCGCTGCCTTTAACGCCCTATAGCGCCGCCGACATCACCGATCCGCGCAACGCGAACCAACGCGGGCAACTGCTCAAGTACTACGACACCGCCGGCTTGCTTGACATGAGCGCTCGTGGCTATAGCGTGACAGGCGGCATGCTGCGTCAGGATAGGCAACTGCTCGCCGGTCACAACCCGAACCCAAATTGGAATCTCGCGCCCAGTTACCTGAAGTATGAGTTGGAGTCCACGGTCTACAGCACCGCTTGGACCTACAACGCATTGGCGCAGGTGCTCACTCAGACCGACGCGAAAAGCCATCAACAACAGACGGCCTACGACGTGGCCGGGCGCAAGGTGTCGAGCTCGGTGACCCCCCACGGGGGACCAAACGATGGTAAGACCATGCCTGTCACTACCGCCATCACCTACACGGCAGGCGGGCAGATCGAGACGCGGAGCGATGCCAACGACGTTCAGACGACCTACACCGTCGAGCCACAGCGCACGCAGCGGGTGCTCACCATCACCACCACGCGCAGCGCAGCGGCTGCCAGCGCGGCCAGGAAACGACGCCCCCAACGTCGAGCCACGAGCCGCTCAGGCAGGCGAGGCCGCGCTAGCAGCGGGACGCTGCTGCAGGACCTCTCTTACACCTACGACGGGGTAGGCAACGTCACGGCGCTCAGCGACGCGAGCATGCCGGTGACGTACCGCGCCAATGGCACAGTCGACGGCAACCGCAGCTATACCTATGACGCGCTCTATCAACTGCTCTCGGCGAGCGGACGCGAGAACTATGTGAGCAGCAATCCATCGGGCACCGACTCGCCCAGCGCCTATACCCCGCTGGACCAGGCCACTTACCGTAGCTACACACGCAATTACCAGTATGACCTTGGCGGCAATCTCTGCCAGATTGCAGCCGGCAATGCATCAGGCACGGGAGCGGCCGTACCCACGCGCAACATGGTCGTGGCGGCGGACAGCAACCGCGCCTTGAGCAATGTCAACAACGCCTCCCTGACAGCCGCAGGGGTGAGCAGCTTCTTCGACAGCGCGGGGCAAAGCATCTGTTTGGATGGCAATCAGAACATGCCGATGTACTGGACGCCATTGCACCAGCTATACGTCCTGGTCAGTTTCTATCGCCCATTGCCTCAATACCACGATGCTAGTGCCCCTGACTGGGGCTCCAGCGATTGCGAACTCTACGCTTACGACAGC
>NZ_QWFB01000090.1:0-1230 GCF_003576205.1 Achromobacter sp. K91
TGGTTCTATGGTGAGTCCATAGCGCTGCCTTTAACGCCCTATAGCGCCGCCGACATCACCGATCCGCGCAACGCGAACCAACGCGGGCAACTGCTCAAGCACTACGACACCGCCGGCTTGCTTGACATGAGCGCTCGTGGCTATAGCGTGGCAGGCGGCATGCTGCGTCAGGACAGGCAACTGCTCGCCGGTCACAACCCGAACCCAAATTGGAATCTCGCGCCCAGTTACCTGAAGTATGAGTTGGAGCCCACGGTCTACAGCACCGCTTGGACCTACAACGCACTGGCGCAGGTGCTCACTCAGACCGACGCGAAAGAACATCAACAGGAGACGGCCTACGACGTGGCCGGGCGCAAGGTGTCGAGCTCGGTGACCCCCCACGGGGGACCGAACGATGGTAAGACCATGCCTGTCACTACCGCCATCACCTACACGGCAGGCGGGCAGATCGAGACGCGGAGCGACGCCAACGACGTTCAGATGGCCTACACCGTCGAGCCGCAACGCACCCAGCGGGTGCTCACCATCACCACCACGCGCAGCGCAGCGGCTGCCAGCGCGGCCAGGAAACGCCGCCCCCAACGTCGAGCCACGAGCCGCTCGGGCAAGCGAAGCCGTGCGAGCAACGGGACGCTGCTGCAGGACCTCTCTTACACCTACGACGGGGTGGGCAACGTCACGGCGCTCAGCGACGCGAGTACGCCGGTGGCGTACCACGCCAATGGCGCAGTCGACGGCAACCGCGGCTATACCTATGACGCGCTCTATCAACTGCTCTCGGCCAGCGGGCGCGAGAACTATGTGAGCAGTAATCCATCGGGCACCGACTCGCCCAGCGCCTATACCCCGCTGGACCAGGCCAATTACCGTAGCTACACGCGCAATTACCAGTATGACCTCGGCGGCAACCTCTGCCAGATTGCAGCCAGCAATGCATCAGGCACGGGAGCGGCCGTCCCCACGCGCAACATGGTCGTGGCGGCGGACAGCAACCGCGCCTTGAGCAATGTCAACAACGCCGGCCTGACAGCCGCAGGGGTGAGCAGCTTCTTCGACAGCGCGGGGCAAAGCATCTGTTTAGATGGCAACCAGATCATGCCAATGTATTGGACGCCGTTGCACCAACTCTACGTCCTGGTCAGTTTCTATCGCCCATTGCCTCAATACCACGATGCTAGTGCCCCTGACTGGGGCTCCAGCGATTGCGAACTCTACGCTTACGACAGC
>NZ_QWFB01000032.1:0-215445 GCF_003576205.1 Achromobacter sp. K91
CCGGCGCCAGCGTCCGCCTTGGCGCCGGCCTTAAGATTCAAGTACTGCTGGCCGTATCATCGCTGTCATGAAAGAAGAATCGCGCCTGTCCCCCTCCTCGCCCATCGAACGCGCGCTCGGCATCGCGCCCGACCGCCGCGCGGGCACGCTGCAGGACGTGCAGCACGTGGTGATCCTGATGCAGGAAAACCGCTCTTTCGACCACTATTTCGGCACCTTGCCCGGCGTGCGCGGCTTCGCCGATCCGCATCCCGCCCCCACGCTGACGGGCAATGTGCTGACGCAGGCGGATGGTGCGGCGCAGGTCCGCCCCTATGCCCTGCAGGCCGAATACGCCAGCGATGCACAGGTGGGCTACATCACGCCGCACACCTGGGACGACGCGCAGCGCGCCTGGAACGACGGCCGCATGGACCAATGGCTGCCCGCCAAGAGCCGCCTGGGCATGGGCGCCTACCGTGGCGAGGAGGTGCCGTTCCAGACCGCGCTGGCAAACGCCTTCACCCTGTGCGACGCCTATCATTGTTCGATCCATGCCGGCACCAATCCCAACCGGCTGTTCCTCTGGACCGGCACCAATGATCCGCAAGGCCTGGCGGGCGGCCCAGCCCTGGTGAATACCTTCGACCGCCTGGGGCCCGCCAGCGAAGGCTATGCCTGGACCACCTATCCCGAACGCCTGCAGGACGCCGGCGTGGACTGGCGCATCTACCAGGACATGGCGGACAACTATCACGACAATCCGCTGGCCGGCTTCCAGCAGTACCGCCGGCAGCATGCGGGCGCGGCCGGCGACGCGCCCCTGCGCGACCGCGGCCTGTCCACGTGCACGCTGGACCAGTTGGCCCGCGACGTCGCCGCTGGCACGCTGCCGCAGGTGTCCTGGATCATTGCGCCCACGGCCGATTCCGAACACCCCGAGGTCTCGTCGCCGGCAAGGGGCGGTGCCTACACGGAGCGCGTGCTGGACATCCTGACCCGCAATCCCGAGGTCTGGAGCCGCTGCGTGTTCTTCGTCACCTACGACGAGAACGACTGCTTCTTTGACCACATGCCGCCGCCTGCGCCGCCTGCCCGCGCGGCCGACGGCCTATCGGGCGGCCTCTCCACGGTCGAGCTGGACGGCGAATACCACGATGTGCGCCATGGGCCCAGCGCCGCCACGCCCGACGACCCTGCCGGACTGCATGGGCGCGGGTTCGGGCTGGGGCCGCGCGTGCCGATGCTGGTGGTCTCGCCCTGGAGCCGTGGCGGCTGGGTCAATTCCCAGGTGTTCGACCACACGTCGGTGATCCGTTTCCTGGAAGCGCGATTTGGCGTGCTGGAACCCAATATCAGCGCTTGGCGGCGCGAGATCGCCGGCGACCTGACCTCGGCCTTCGACTTCGCTGCCGCCCGCGGCGCGCACGCCGAAGGCCTGCGCCAGGCTTGCGCCCTGCCGTACGCGCTGGACGTCCAAGGCCGCATGGCTGCCGACGGCGGACATTACCGGCTGACCCTGCGCAATCCCGGCGCCGCAGGCGCGGTGCTGCATGTCTACGACCGCCACGCGCTGGAACACGCGCCGCGCCGCTATACCGCGAGCGCAGGCGCGCGGCTGGACGACGGCTGGCGCCTGCACGCCGATGGCGCCTATGACTTGTGGCTGCTGGGCCCCGACGGCCTGCACCGGCACTTCCGCGGCGATGCGCGCGATGCCGGCACGCTGGAGGCGCAAGTGATGCCGGCGGCGACCGGCCTGAGCCTGCGTCTCGTCAATCGCGGCGAAACGCCGCAGGCGGTAAAAGTGGAGTCGCGCATGGGCGACGGCTGGTGCGCCATGGCGCACGTGCAAGCGGACGGCTCGCTGGATCTTGCCTACGGCGGTTGCCAGGGATGGTACGACCTGGAGATCACCGCGCTTGCCTTGCCGGCATTCGGCCGCAGGCTGGCGGGCCGCATCGACGCCGGCAAAGCCGGCCTGCCGGACCCGCGCCTGCAGGCAGGGGCGACGCTGCCCCTGGACTGACGCTTACTCTTCCGTGTCTTCTTCTTCACCGCGCGCCAGGCGCTCGGTGTTCTTCACGCCGGTGTGGCGCACGTCGGCGCCCTTGACCATGTAGATCACGCGCTCGGACATGTTCTTGGCGTGGTCGCCGATGCGTTCCAGCGCGCGCGCGATGAAGATCATGTCGATGGCGCGCGAGATGGTGCGCGGATCTTCGATCATGTACGTGATCAGGTGGCGCAGCGCGCCCTTCCATTCCTTGTCCACTTCCTTGTCGCTGCGCACGACGGCGGCGGCCTGGATGGGATCGAGGCGGGCGAACGCGTCCAGCGCCTGATGCAGCATGGTGCGCACATTGGCAGCCATGTGGCGCAGTTCGATCACCGGGATGTGGCGCAGTTCGGCTTCGTGGATGCGGCGCGCGACGGTGGCGACCTTCTCGGCTTCATCGCCGGAACGCTCCATGTCGGTCAGCATCTTGGACACGGCCATCAGCATGCGCAGGTCGATGGCGGTGGGCTGGTGGCGCGCCAGGATGCGGCTGA
The DNA here is from genome assembly GCF_003576205.1 of Achromobacter sp. K91. Classification (NCBI taxonomy): domain Bacteria; kingdom Pseudomonadati; phylum Pseudomonadota; class Betaproteobacteria; order Burkholderiales; family Alcaligenaceae; genus Achromobacter; species Achromobacter sp. K91. The sequence continues at coordinate 2,533 of NZ_QWFB01000032.1, forward strand.
TGCTCTCGTCGATTTCGACTTCGTGGCGGTTGACTTCCTTTTCACGCTCACGGACTTTCTCGACCAGTGAAATGTCGCCGCTGGCGAGCGCGTCGATGGCCTCCTGGATCATGGCTTCCACAAGGCCGCCCATTTGCAGGAACTGCGAACGGACGCTTTCGAGGTCCGCATCGAACTGCTTGTTTGTATGCTCCGACATCCGGGCTCCCTGCGTGTTTGGTCTCATTGCACTGCCCTGAAAAAAGGATATTACGAGATGGGCCTGCACAACCCGCAAGGTTATGACCCAAGTGTGACAGGATTATGAACACGGACCCCGGCGGCCACAAGGCGGGCCGGCCGGGGCAACGCCGGGAGGCGTCGGCAAGCGGACTCAGGCGCGGCGGTCCAGCCGGCGGATGCCGTTTTGCGTGGCCAGCAGGGCCACGTCGGCGCCCGCGATCGCGAACAGGCCGCAGGTCACTACGCCCGCCAGATTGTTGACCCGGGCTTCCAGGCCCGGCGCGTCGGTGATGGACAGGCCGGACACGTCCAGGATGACGTTGCCGTTATCGGTGACGAATCCCTCGCGCAGCTTGGGCTGACCGCCCAGCGCCGCCAGGGCGCGTGCCACGGATGCGCGCGCCATGGGGATGACTTCGACGGGCAGCGGGAACTTGCCCATGGTCTGCACCAGCTTGGACTCGTCGGCGATGCAGATGAAGCGCTCGGCCACCGAAGCCACGATCTTCTCGCGCGTCAGCGCGCCGCCGCCGCCCTTGATCATGTGCAGGTTGGCGTCGATCTCGTCGGCGCCGTCGACGTAGATCGGCATCGTCGTGATGTCGTTCAGGTCCAGCACCTTCAGCCCGTGTCCGGCAAGCCGGGCGGCGCTGCGCTCGGAACTGGCCACCGTGCCGCCGATCCGGCCCTTGAAACGGGCCAGGCCGTCGATGAAGAGATCCGCCGTGGAGCCCGTGCCCACGCCGATGATGGCGTCGGGTCCTGCGACCTGTTCAACGAATTCCAGGGCCGCGTCGGCGGCTTGCTGCTTGAGTTCTTGCTGGGAAAGCATGGCGAAAAATGCGGGAAGGTTGGTCAAGCCAGGAAATTTAGCATGCGGCAGCAGGCCACGCCCGCGCCAGGATGGCCTGCACATCCGCGCCCGCCGCCAGTTCGCCGAACACGCCGCCGCCCGCGTTCAGGCGGCTGGCGACGAAAGCCTGCGCCACCGGCGCAGGCGCATGCTGGATCAGCAAGGCGGCCTGCCACAAGCGCGCCAGGCCGGCGGCGATGCGGCGAGCCTGGAACTCGGCCTGGACGCCATCAGCCAGCAAGGTCCGCCAGCGCGCCAGCGCGTCGTCGAAGTCCTGGTACTGCCCCGCCGCCTGCGCGAACTCGCGCTCCAGCGCGGGCAGCGCTCCGGCCTCGCGCTGCAAGGCGCGCAATACGTCCAGCGCCATGACGTTGCCGGAGCCTTCCCAGATGGAATTGACCGGGGTTTCGCGGTAAAGCCGGGGCATAGGGCCGTCGTCCACGTAGCCGTTGCCGCCCCAGACCTCCATGCATTCGGCCACCGCGGCGATCGCGCGCTTGCAGACCCAGAGCTTGGCGGCCGGCGTACCCACGCGGACCAGGGCCCGCGCCGCGGCGTCGGCGCGCTCGTCCACGGCGCGCGCCAGCCGCAGGCCCAGCATCATGGCCGCCTCGCTTTCAAGCGCCAGGTCGGCCAGCACGTTGCGCATCAGCGGCTGCTCGATCAAGGGCTTGCCGAAGGCGTGACGGTGGCGCGCATGATGCGCCGACTGCACCAGCGCCTGCCGCAGCAGCGCCGCGCTGCCCAGCACGCAATCCAGCCGGGTGGTGGCGGCCATCTCCAGCAGCACGGCCAGGCCGCGGCCCGGTTCGCCCACCATGACGCCCCAGGCTTCCTCGAATTCGACCTCGGCGCTGGCGTTGCTGCGGTTGCCCAGCTTGTCCTTCAGCCGGCGCACGCGCACGGCATTGCGCGGTCCGTCCGGTATCCAGCGCGGCACGAAAAAGCAACTGAGTCCTTCGTCGGTCTGCGCCAGCACCAGATGCGCGTCGGCCTGCGGCACCGAGAAAAACCATTTGTGGCCGACCAGCAAATAGGCGCGGCCGCGGCCGGGCGCGCCTACTGGCGTGGCGCGCGTGGTGACGGCGCGCAGGTCGGAGCCGCCCTGCTTCTCCGTCAGGCCCATGCCGATCAGGGCCGAGCGCTTCGCGGCCAGCGGCGCGTCGGCGCCGTCGAACTCCCGCGAATACAGGGCGTTCAGCCATTGCCCGCCGAAATCCACGACGCCTGCAGGTTCACGCTGCAACAGCGGCACCGCGGCAAACGTCATGGTGGTGGGACACAGGCTGCCCGCCTCGACCTGCCCCTGCATGACATAGGCCGCGGCCCGCGCCACCTGCGCGCCCGGCTCGGGCTGCGCCCAGGCGCGGCTGTGCAGGCCGCGCGCCATGATGCCGCCCATCAGCAGATTCCAGGACGGATGGAATTCGACGCGGTCGATGCGGTGGCCGCCGCGGTCGTAGCTGACCAGGCGCGGCGTGCAGCGGTTGGCCTGCGCGCCGGCTTCCAGCGTCTGCGCGCGGCCCAGCCAGGCGCCATGCGCCGCCAGGTCCGGCTCCCAGGCTTGCGCGCCTTCGCGCCGCACCGCCTCGCGCAAGGCCGGGTCGGTTTCGTACAAGGAGTAGTCCTCCAGGGGCGGCACCTGGTTGGATACGGTATGTGTCGCGAACGATGACATGGCTGCTCCCTGGATCGGTCCACTGATGTGCCGCCAGCCCGCGGCGCGGTCAGCCCCTTCGGGCCTATCTGGCCATCGGCGCCACCAGGGCCCAGGGCCGCAGCGCCTCGACCTGCGCCGCCAGCTCCAGCAGCAGCGCCTCGCTGCCCAGCGGCCCCATCAGCTGGATGCCGATGGGCAGGCCGTCGGACGACATGCCGAAGGGGATGGAGATGGCGGGCATGCCGGTCAGATTGGCCAAGGGCGCAAACGGCGAATAGCCGATGACGCCCTTCTTGCCCAAACGGTAGGCCAGGTAGTCGGCGTTGTCCATGGCGTAGCGGCCGATGGGCGCCGGCGGCTGCGCCAGCACCGGGCTCAGGAACAGGTCGTAGCCTTGCGCGCCGTCGCGTTCCAGGAAGCGGCCGACCCGGCGCGTGATCTCGTGGCAGGTATCGACGCAGGCCACGTACTGCGCGCCGGAGATGGCGCGGGCGTATTCGCGCGCGCCCAGCGTTGTCGGTTGCAATTCATCGGCGGCCAGGCGGCGGCCGCGCGCGGCCACGAAGGCGTCAATGGCGTTGGCCGCCGCGCTCGCGATCAGCGGCAGCATCGGCGACAGCACCTCCTCGGATCCCACCGGCGGCGCGGCAGGCACGAGTTCATGGCCCAGCGACGCGAAAAGCTGCGCGGCCTCGTCCACGGCGGCCGCCACTTCAGGATGGATGGCCTCGCCCTCGTAGGTCGTGTTGACGAAGGCAATGCGGCGCCGTGCGGCCGATTGCGGATCAGCAGCGACGCGCGCCACCACGGCGCGGTAGGAGTCAGCCGGCAGTGCCGGCGCGGCGTAAGGCGCACCCACGTCGGCGCCGGCGCTGATGTCCAGCGACGCGGCGCAGTCGCGCACCGACAGGGTCATCATGTGTTCGGTGGCCAGGCCGCCCCAGCCTTCACCCTTCAGCGGGCCCAGCGGCATCAAGCCGCGCGAAGGCTTCAGGCCCAGCACGCCGCAGCAGGACGAAGGAATGCGGATCGACCCGCCGCCGTCACTGCCATGGGCGATGCGCACCATGCCGCTGGCCAGCGCAGCGCCCGCGCCGCCGCTGGACCCGCCCGCGCTATGGCCCGCCTTCCAGGGGTTCTGGGTGGCCGGCCCGTAGACCGGCGATTCGGTGGTGGGGCTCAGGCCCAATTCGGCGCTGGTCGTGCGGCCGAACGGAATCAGGCCCGCGCGGCGGTAGCGCTTGACGATCTCGGCGTCGACGTTCCATTCCACCTGGCCGTACAGCACCGAACCCATGGCGCTGGGCAGGCCCAGCGCCGCCGTGCCCAGGTCCTTGAGCAAGGTGGGTACGCCCAGGAACGGCCGTCTCTGCAATTGCGCCAACCGCTGTTCCTGCGACTGGCCGCCCAGCTCCTCGTCCAATGACTGCGCCAGGCGTAGGCCGATTTCCGCCTGCATGCCGCAGGCGGCGTTGATCGAGGGATTGCGGGCCGCCACCCGGTCCACCGCCTGCTGCATCGCAGCAAGCGCAGTGGTGACCCCTTGTGCGATATCGGCGCCCAGCGCCGTCGCGTCCAGGGTGGAGGAATCATGGCGTTCAGCGGTGCTCATGCTTGCAATGCTCCAGGTGACTGACGGCGGATTGCCGCTGACGCCAGGATATCGGCAGTCGCTGCGGGCAACAAGCTCACGCCCCTGCGATGCCGCCGCGGCCGGATCAGTTCTGGCCTGCGGCCTGGTCTTCGTCGTCGTCCCCGGCGTCGCCCTCGTCCGCAGTGCCGAGCAGGAGCCGGGCGTCGGCTTCGGGTAGCGCCTCGACGGCTTTCAGGTTCTTGAGCATGGCGCGGGTGCGCACTTCCGTCTGGCCGATCTTGTTGCTGGCGGTGTCCAGCGTCTTCTTGACGCTGGCCAGGGATTCACCGAACTTGCCGAATTCCGTCTTGACCGCGCGCAGCACCTGCCAGACCTCGGACGAGCGCTGTTCGATCGCCAGCGTGCGAAACCCCATCTGCAGGCTGTTCAACAATGCCGCCAGGTTGCTGGGGCCCGCCACGTTGACACGCAGGTCATGCAGCTTATCGAGCAGGCCCGGGCGGCGCAGCACCTCCGCGTACAGGCTCTCGGTAGGCAGGAACATGATGGCGAAGTCGGTGGTGTGCGGCGGCGCCACGTACTTGCCGGCGATCAGGCGCGCCTGCAGTTCCACCGCGCGGCCCAGCGCGGCGCCGGCGTTCTTCACGCCTTCGGTGTCGGCGGCTTCCTGCGCGTCCATGAGGCGCTCGTACTCTTCCTTGGGAAACTTGGCGTCGATCGGCAGCCAGACGGGTTCGCCGCCATCGCCGCGCCCCGGCAGGCGGATGGCGAACTCCACCACGGCATCGCTGCCCGGCACGGGCTTGATGTTGCTGGCGTATTGGTCCGGCGTCATGTTGTCCTCGATCAGCCTGGCCAGTTGCACCTCGCCCCAGGTGCCGCGCGACTTGACGTTGGTCAGCACCCGCTTCAGGTCGCCCACGCCCGCCGCCAGGGCCTGCATTTCGCCCAGGCCCTTGTGCACGGCCTCCAGGCGGTCCGACACCAGCTTGAAGGACTCGCCCAGGCGCTGCTCCAGCGTGGCGTGGAGCTTTTCGTCCACGGTGCGGCGCATTTCGTCGAGCTTGGCGCTGTTGTCGGTTTGCAACGATTGCAGCCGCTGGTCGACCGTGGCGCGCACTTCCATCAGGCGCCGCTCGTTGATCTGGATGAGGCCCTGCAGTTGCTCGGAGAAGCCCGCCGCAAAGCGCGCCAGCGATTCCGCCGACTCCGCGCGCGCGGCCTGGGCGTCACGCGACAACCCGGCGCGCAAATCGCCATGCGACTGCGACAGCTCCACCCTCAGGGCGCGGGTGGAGTCCGCGAATTCGCTGCGCAGGCCGCGCTGCCCTTCCGCGATGTCGGCGCGCAGCGCGCGCTCGGTGCGTTCCAGGCTTTCCAGCAGCGCATCGAGCCGGGCATCCTGCGCGGGCGGGCGCAGCCATGCCAGCAAGGCCGCCAAAAAGGCCAGAACGGCGCCGCCCGCGGCGATCCAAAGCAGATGTATGTCGTTCAAAAGATGCGTCTCCAAAGCCGGGATTGTAGGACTCCGGCCACGCCTTCCCTGGTAAATCCGGCCGAGATTCGGCATCTGGCGGACTCATGCTCCAGCTCAAGGATTAAACTCGGGAGCATCCAAACAGGCTTGATCTCCCCTTGAACCCCGCAGATCCTTCTCTCTGTACGCCCGCGGCGTCTTTCCAGTCCATCTTCGGGCCGCTGGACCTGGACGCCGCCACGCCGGTCGCCTCCGGCCATGACCGGCACATCTTCCAGCACCCCAACATGCCGTCCTTGCTCGTCAAGGTCATGGACATGCGCGCCCGCGCGATTTATCTGGAGGCCCGCCCGTTCAAGCGCTGGTACAAGCAATACCAGCGCGAAAGCGCGTACCGCGTCTACCTGACCGAAATCTACGAATACGTCACCACCACCACCCGCCCCTCGGGCGTATGGCAGGTGCCCATGGCGCGCATACTCGGCGTGGCCCAAACCACGCTGGGCTTGGGCCTGGTCGTCGAGAAAATCCGCGACGCCGACGGCAACATCGCCCCCACCGTGACGGACCTGGCCAGGCAGGGCAAGCTCGACGACGCCCTCAGCGCGCAGCTGGACGAATTCTTCCAGGATCTGGCCGATGCCCACGTGGTTCTGCACGATGTCTCCGCCAGCAACATCGCCTGTGGACTGAATGCCGACGGCAAGCAGGGCTTGTACCTGATCGACGGCTTCGGCGGCCTGCCGCTGATCCCGATCTATGCCTGGAGCAAGCGCCTGAACAGCCGGCGCATCCACCGCAAGTACGTGCGCATGCGCGCGGCCCTGGCCGAACGCATTGCCACCGGCGGGTTCTGACGCGCCCTGCGCAGACGCGGCCGGGGTGCGGGCCGGTCGGTTACGCCTGCGGCGCCTCTGGCAACACCACGCCCTGGCGGTCCACCCATACGTAGTCGTGGCCGGCGCGCTGTCCGCGGCGCAAGGGATTGCGCGTGCAAAAGGCCGCGTAAGCAGGGTCCACAAAACGGTAGTGCAGGTGTTCGTCCCGGCCCAGCGGAATGCCCAGGCGCGTGGTGCAGATCAGGGCTTCGGGCGACTCCCCCACATCCTCCACATACAGCGCCTGCGGGTCGAAACCGCGTGCGTCCCAGTCCGGCACTTTCAGGCCCAGCGCCCGGCACAGCAGGGTCTGGCCGGCGCACAGGCCGGAGACCGGTCGCGGCCGCCCTTGTGCATCGGGGTTCAACTCCAGCATGCGGGCCAGCGCTTGCGGTCCGGACAGCGCGTCCGTCCAGGGATAGGCGGATTTGATCAGCACGGCATTGCCCGGCCCTCCCGCGCTGAAATTCAGCGAATCCCCGCCGCGGGCGTAATACATGTAGACCGTACCGCCATCCATGAACAGCGCGCGCCGCTTATGGGTGTACCCCAGCGACGCATGGCTGCCCTTCTCTTCCAGGTAATAGGCTTCGGTCTCGATGATGCGGGCCGACAGCCACAGGTCGCCCACGCGGTGGCGGATGACCTTGCCCGGCAGCTCGCGCGCCAGCTGGGCGGCGTCGCGGTCGAAGAAGGCGTCAGGCAAGGCCCGGCCGGGCGCGCCCGGCGCCAGGCCGGCCTGGGCCGGCGCCTCAGGCGAAACGTTCGCCGTAGCGCTTTTCGCTGAAGCCAACGCTCACCTCGCCATCGGGCGTGACCGTGACCGGGCGGCGCACCAATGCCGGATACTCGGCGATCAACTGGGTCCACTGCGCATCGGTGTGCGCCGTCTTGCGCTCTTCGGGCAGGTTGCGCCAGGTCATGGACGTGCGGTTGACCAGTTTTTCCCAGCCGCCGACCTGGTCCGCCCAGGCTTTCAGCGTGGCGGCCGGCACCGGGTTGTCGCGGTAGTCCACGAACGCGTGGGCGACGCCATGCGCCGTCAGCCAGTCGCGCGCCTTGACGCAGGTGCTGCACTTGGTCAGGCCATACAGGGTGGTTTGCTTCATTTGGGTTCGGACTCCTTGCGCCATTGCATGCGGTTGGCCAGGATCACGCAAGTGCCGACCGCCAGGATGAAGAGGGTCGCCAGCGCGTTGATCTCGGGTTTCAGGCCCAGGCGCACGCGCGAGAAAACTTCCATGGGCAACGTGCTGGAGCTGGGGCCGGACAGGAACGAGGCCAGCACCACGTCGTCCAGCGACAGGGTGAAGGACAGCAGCCAGGCCGAGGCCAGCGCCGGCGCGATCAGCGGCAGCGTGATCTTGAAGAACACGGTCATGGGCGTGGCGCCCAGATCCAGCGCGGCTTCTTCCAGCGAACGGTCCAGGTCGCGGATGCGGGTCTGGATGACCACCGCGACAAAGGCCATGCACAGGGTCACGTGGCCGACCCAGATCGTGAAGATGCCGTTTTCGGCGGGCCAGCCCAGGCTGCCGCGCAGTTCCACGAACATCAGCAGTAGCGAGATGCCCAGCACCACTTCGGGGATGACCAGCGGCGCGCTGAGCATGCCCACGTACAGCGCGAAGCCGCGGAAGCGCCCCATGCGCCCCAGCACGTAGCCGGCCCAGGTGCCGATGATGACGGCGGCGGTGGCAGTCATGGCGGCAATGCGGAACGACAGCCAGGCCGCGCGCAGCAGCGCGTCGTCGTTGAACAGCGAGTGATACCAGCGGAACGAGAAACCGGTCCAGGACGTGACGGTGGGCGACTCGTTGAACGAGAACACCATCAGGCTGATGATGGGCACGTACAGGAAAAAGTACCCCAGTCCCAGCACGACGGCGCGCAAAGTCTTGTTGGGCCCGTTCATTTGCGGCCTCCGTTCGCCTGTTCCTGCTGCTTGACCTGGTTGTACTGGAAGTACACCAGCGGCACCAGCAGCAACAGCACCATCACGCAGGTCACGGCCGAAGCCATGGGCCAGTCGGCGTTGTTGAAGAACTCATTCCACATCACGCGGCCCATCATGAGCGTGTTGGCGCCGCCCAGCATTTCGGGGATCACGTACTCGCCCACCGCCGGGATGAACACCAGCATGGCGCCGGCAATCACGCCCTGGCGCGACAGCGGCACCGTGATCTGCCAGAACGCCTGCCAGGGCTTGGCGCCCAGATCGTAGGCGGCTTCCAGCAGGCGCAGGTCCATCTTCACCAGCGTGGCGTACAGCGGCAGGATGAAGAATGGCAGGTAGGCGTAAACCATGCCGATGTAGACGGCGACGTCGGTGCGGTAGATTTCCAGCGGACTGGAAATGATGCCCAGGCCCTGCAGCAGGTTGTTGAGCAGCCCGTCGTTGCGCAGGATGCCGACCCAGGCGTACACGCGCAGGAGCAGCGAAGTCCAGAACGGCAGGATCACACCCAAAAGCAGCAGGTTGCGCACCGCCGGCGACGAACGCGCGATGTAATAGGCGATGGGATAGCCGATCAGCACGCAGAAGAGCGTGGTGATGGCGGCGATCTTCACCGAATTCAGATACGTGGCGAAGTACAGGCTGTCCGTGAACAGCAGGATGTAGCCGCGCAGGTGCAGGCTGAACTGCACCGCCTCGTCCTTGAATTCCGCCAGGGACGTATACGGCGGAATGCCGAACTTCAGCTCGGCGAAACTGATCTTCAGGACCAGCAGGAACGGCACCAGCAGGAACAGCACCAGCCAGGCGAACGGCGGCACCACCGCCAGCGCCCGGCCCGACGGCAACCAGTCGCGGGGCGAAAAGCGGATCATGACGCCAGCACCGTGGCGCTGTCGGCGTCCCAGCTGACGAAGATCTCTTCATCGATGCCGGGCGCGTCCATCTGGGCCAGCAACTGGCTGGGCACGCTGGCCTCGACCGTCTTGCCGGAATCCAGGCGGATCTGATAGAGCGCGTAGCTGCCCATCCAGGCCATGTGGCTGACCATGCCATGGGCCCAGTTGTATTCGGCTTCGGGCTGCTCGCGCGACACCACCAGGCGTTCAGGGCGGATGGAGACGTGCACTTCCATGCCCAGCGGCTCGCTCACGCCGTGGTTGACGAAGAGCGGACGGGTCAGCTCGCCGCACTCGATGGCGACGTGGTCCGGTTCATCGACCACGATGGTGCCGGTGAACATGTTGGTCGACCCGATGAAGCTGGCGACGAAGCGGGAATTCGGAAAGGCGTAGACGTCCTGCGGCGTGCCGCATTGGACGATCTGGCCTTCGGTCATGACGGCCAGGCGGTGGGCCATGGTCATGGCTTCTTCCTGGTCGTGCGTGACCATGATGCAGGTCACGCCGACCTGCTCCAGGATCTTCACGAGTTCGATCTGGGTCTTCTGGCGGATCTGCTTGTCCAAGGCGGACATGGGCTCGTCCAGCAGCAGCAGCTTGGGCCGCTTGACCAGGCTGCGCGCCAGGGCCACGCGCTGCTGCTGGCCGCCCGACAGCTGGTTGGGCTTGCGCCGCGAATAACCGGCCATCTGGACCAGGTCCAGGGCTTCGAACACGCGGTCATGGATCTCGGCCCGGTCCACGCCTTCCTGCTTCAGGCCGAAGGCCACGTTGGCCTCGACCGTCATGTGCGGGAACAGCGCGTAGGACTGGAACATCATGTTCACGGGCCGGCGGTACGGCGGCACGTGCGTGATGTCTTCGCCGTCCAGGAATATCTGGCCCGAGGTGGCTTCCTCGAAGCCCGCCAGCATGCGCAGCAAGGTGGACTTGCCGCTGCCCGAACTGCCGAGCAGGGCGAAGATCTCGTTGCGCTTGACCGAGAGATTGACGGAACGGACGGCGACCACATCGCCGAAGATCTTTACGACATCGGAAATCCGGACGAACTCGTCCGGATCGGCCGAATGCTGCGCCGAGTAACGGCTATCGCTCATGATGACTTATCTTCCAGACTTCAGCTCGGACCACATCCGGTTTTGCAGGCGTTGGATGTTCAAGGGCAGCGCCTTGATCACATACAGGGTCTTGGAGACGTCCGCCGGCGGGTAGATCATGGGGTTGTCGGCCACGTCCTTGACCACGAACTGCCGCGCCTCTTTGTTGGCGTTGGGATAGAACATGGTGTTGGTGATGGCCGCATGCACCTTGGGCGTTTCGATGTAGTTGATGAAGGCCAGCGCCTCTTCGGGATGCGGAGCATCCTTGGGGATGACCATCAGGTCGAACCACGCGGGCGCGCCGCCCTTCGGAATGAAGTAGTTCACTTCATAGGACTTCTTGGCGTCCTGGGCGCGCTTGCGAGCGATCATCACGTCGCCGGAAAAGCCGTAGACCATGCACAGGTCTCCCACGGCGAGCTCGTCGATATAGCCCGACGAGCTGAACTGGCGGATGTACGGGCGGATCTTCATCAACACGTCCAGCGCGGCCTTGTAGTCGTCGGCGTTGGTGCTGTTGGGATCCTTGCCCAGGTACTTCAGCACGGCCGGGAACACCTGGGCGGCTTCGTCCAGCATGGAGATGCCGCACTCTTTCAGCTTGGCGGCGTTCTCGGGCTTGAAGATCATGTCCCAGTTGGCCAGGTCCACGCCGTCGCCCATGATCTGCTTGACCTTGGTGACGTTGTAGCCCAGGCCATTGGTGCCGTAGCCCCAGGGAATGGCGTATTCGTTGCCGGGATCGACGGTGGCGACCAGCGCCATGATTTCGGGATCCAGGTACTTCCAGTTCGGGATCTTGGACTTGTCCAGCTTCTGGAACAGGCCGGCTTCGATCTGGCGCGAGGCGTAATGCGTGGACGGGACAACGACGTCATAACCCGACTTGCCGGCCAACAACTTGGCCTGCAGGGTGTCGTTGCTGTCGTAGACGTCATAGCGGACCTTGATGCCGGTTTCCTTTTCAAAACCGGGAATTGTGTCCGGAGCCGTGTATTCGGCCCAGTTGTAGACGTTGACGACCTTGTTCTGCGCCACCGCCGCCGACGAGGCCGCCATGACCAGCATCGCCCCAAGCGCCAAGCGCATACCCGCCCGTAGTTTCATCACCAGCCCCCTTGCGTTATGCCGTATGTGACAGGAGTACCAAAAGGCGAAATGATAAAGCTTTTTAGCGAGGACCTGCCCAACTTTGCCGGGTGATTGGCGCGATTTGGGCCAGATGGAGGCATTTGGCCGCCCCCGCCGGGATCAGGGCTGGATCCCCACGCCCCAGGCCGTCCAGTAGCTGTCGCGCAGGCGCAGCCAGAAGCGCTCGCCCTCTTCCCCGGCGACCTTGCGCAGCGAACGGCGCAGGCGTTCCAGGTTGGCCTCGCGCTGGCGGTCGGACAGGGAACCTTGCGTGCCTCGGTCGAAATCGATCAGCCAGATGCGACCGTCGCTGCCCACCAGGATGTTGAAGGCATTGAGGTCTGCATGCCAGACGCCCGCCCGATGCATGCGCACGATGGCCTCGGCCGCCGCCTGCCAGACCGGCTCGGCCAGCACGTGGGCCAGCGGCCGCACGCCGGGAATGCGCTCGACCACGATGGCGGCGCGGTAGATCGGGCCTTGCCGCCAATAGGCGGCGGCCAGCGGCGCAGGCACCGCCAGGCCCTGGGCGCGCATGGCGGCCAGCAGGCGGTATTCGCGAAAGCTGCGGGTGCGGGCCTCGCCGTTCCAGAGATAGGCGTCGCGGCTGATGCGCGCGATCATCCCGCCGCGGCGGTAGCGGCGCAGCACGCCCTGCCAGCCCGCCCCCTGCACGAACCAGGCGGCCTGGCGTCCGCCGGCATCCACCGGCCGCGCCCGGTCGCCATAGTGCGCCGGGTTGAACAGGTCCGGGCCGGCTTCGGTCAGGCGCGAGGGATCGCTCAGCATGGCTCCGCCCAGGGGGCCGGACCAGGCCTGGCGCCGTTCGCCGGATCGGGAATCGCCTTCAGCCTTCACGATTGCGCATCCAGTCGGCTACGCCGTAGAAGGACTGCAGCAGGCGTTCGACCAGGGCCGGTTCGATCCCCTGGTCTTCCATGGCCCGGCCAATGCAGGTCACCCACTGGTCGCGCTCGACCTCACCGATCGAGAACGGCAGGTGGCGGGCGCGCAGCCGGGGATGGCCGAAGCGTTCTATATAGTGGTCCGGGCCGCCAAAGTAACCGCAAAGAAACCAGAACAGCTTGTCGCGCGCCTGGTCCAGGCTGGGACCATGGGCCGCCCGCAGCTCCTTCAGGTCGGGCTCCATGTCCATCAGGTCATAGAAGCGGTCCACCAGGGCGCGCACGCCCGGCTCGCCGCCAAGTAGGTCAAAAATGCTGCTGGAGTTTTCCACGGGTTCGGTAATCGTATGGACGCGCGTCGGCATCAGGTTTCTCGTAGGGTGACCAGGGGCGGCGTGCGCAACACGCCGCGCAGGGCCAGGGCGCCGCCGGCCCAGGCGCCCAACATGCCCGCGGCGATGCCCGCCAGCCACGGCCAAAGGCTAAGAGTAATAGTGAAATCAAAGACCTGCGTTGACAAAGCCCAAGCGATCGCGGTGGCGCCGGCCGCTGCCAGCAGACCAGCCAGGCCACCCACGGCCCACAGCTCGATGCGCTGGGAGCGCGCCAGTTGGCTACGGGTGGCGCCCAGCGCGCGCAGCACGGCGGCTTCGCGCATGCGCTCGTCGCGCGTGGCCGTCAGCGCCGCGGACAGCACCAGCACGCCGGCGGCCAGCGTGAACAGGAACAGCAGTTGAACGGCCTTCCCCACTTCGTTCAGCACGGACTGCAACTGTTGCAGGATGGCGCCTACGTCGAACACCGTCAGGTTCGGGAACTCGCGCACCAGCGCGGGCAGGACCGAGGCCTTTTCAGGCGGCAGGTAGAAGGACGTGATCCAGCTCTGGGGCATGTCGGCCAACGCGGCGGGCGTCAGGATGGCGAAAAAATTGACGCGCATCGTATCCCAATCGACCCGTCGAGTGCTGGTGACTGCCGCCTCGACCTGCTGCCCCGCCACATCGAAGGTCATCTTGTCGCCCAGCGCCAGGCCCAGGCTCTTGGCCAGGCCTGACTCCAGCGACACCTCGGACGCGCCCGGCTGCAGCCAGCGGCCCTGCTCGATACGGTTGGAAGACGGCAATTCGTCGCCATAGGACAGGTTGAACTCGCGGTCCACCAGCCGCTTGGCGCGGGGCTCCTCGTAGTCGTCCGGCCCCACGGGCTTGCCGTTGATGGCGATCAGCCGCCCGCGCACCATCGGCGCCAGCGTGATGCGGCCCAGGCCTTCGCGGGTGAGCGCGTCGGTCACGGCCTGGCGCTGGTCGGGCTGCACATTGATGAGGAAACGGTTGGGTGCGTCCGGCGGCAAGGTCCGCTGCCAGCCCTGGATCAGGTCGGTGCGCGTCATGGTCAGCAACAACAGCGCCATCAGGCCCACCGCCAAAGCGCACACCTGGGTGATGGTAGCGGCGCGCCGGCGCACTACGCCAGCCAGCGCGAAACGCAGCGCCGGCAGGCCGGCGGCCAGCCGGCGCACGCGTGCCAGGCCCAGGATGCAGAGCCAGGCCACCAGCGCGAACACGGCGAAGGCTCCCAAGAAGCCGCCCGCCACCACGCCGCCCAGCTTGGCGTCGCCGGCAAACCACCAGATCAGCAGCGCGAAGCCCGCGGCCCCCAGGACATAGCCCAGGGCGCTGCGCGCGCTGAGCGCGTCGGCGTCGCGGCGCAGCACCCGGGCCGGCGGCACGTGGCGCAGTTGGGCCAGCGCCGGCAAGGCAAAACCCAGCAACAGCAAAAGGCCGGTCAACAGCCCCTGCAAGGCCGGGATGGCCGAGGGCGCAGGCAAGCTGGTATCGATCAGCGAACCCAGCAGCATGACCAGCACCTGATGCACCGCATAACCCAGCAGGCAGCCCGCGGCCGACGAGAACAGGCCGACCAGGGTGAACTCCAGCGTCAGCATGCGCGACACTTGCGACTGCACCGCCCCCAGGCAGCGCATGACCGCGATGCCGTCGCGGTGGCGCGTCATGTAGCGGCCGGCGGCCAGGGCCACGGCCACGGCCGATATCAGCACCGCCAGCAGCGCGACCAGCGACAGGAAGCGCTGCGCCCGGTCCAGCGTGCGGCGCACTTCGGGCCGGCCGGACTCCAGGGTGGCAACCTTCTGGCCGCGCTTCAGATTCTGCTTGAGCCACGTCGAGTAGCCCGCCACGGCGTCGGGCTGGCCCGCAACCAGCATGGCGTAGCCGATGCGGCTGCCCGGCGCGATCAGGCCGGTGGCAGGCAGATCGCTGGCGCGCAGCAGCACCCGGGGCGCCACGTTGACGAATTGCATGCCGCGGTCCGGCTCATAGGTAATGACGCGGTCCACCCGCAGGTGGGCGTCACCCACGTTCAGCGTGTCGCCCACCTTCAGGTTCAGCAGGGACAGCAATTGGGCGTCCACCCAGACCGCCCCTTCAGGCGGAATATCGCGCGTCGGGGCATCGGGTTCGAACGGTGCGCCCGCCACGCGCAGGGCGCCGCGCAGCGGATAGCCCGGCTCCACCGCCTTCAGCGCAGCCAGTTGGGCGCCGTCTCCGGCTCCGACCATGGAGGGAAACTGCCAGGTGCTGGAGACGGCCAAACCGCGTTCGCGGGCCTGATCCATGAAGACCGCTGGCACCGGCTCGTCGGCGTCCAGCACCAGGTCGGCGCCCAGCATCTGCCCGGCGTCGCGCTCCAGCGCCCGGCCGACCCGGTCCGCCAGGAAGCCGACGCTGGTCACCGCGGCAACCGCCACGACCAGCGCCAGCACCAGCAGCCGCAGTTCCCCGGCGCGGGCGTCGCGCATCATCATCCTGGCGCCCTGGCGCAAGGTGGACCAAAAACCTGGGCGCCTGGCCCGTGACGTATCAGGGAAATCCATCATTCCACAATGTTAACCAACGGCCTAGATCGGGGCCGAATCCCGATATCATCCCGGGGCGGGAGGCTAAGCCACCCATAAAGATACTCAAAACCTGGAGAAGACGATGCGTAAATCCTGGCTTGCCGCCACGATACTGGCCGCCTGCACGGCCGCAACCGCCCTGCCCGCCGTGGCGCAGAACACCCTGAAGATGGCCTACGCGCTGTCCACGTCCTCGCACTATGGCGCCGGCGCCGACGCGCTGGCCAAGTCCATCGAAGCCTCCACGGGCGGGAAGTACAAGGTACAGCAATTCGCCAACAGCGCGCTGGGCGGCGAACGCGAAGTGATCGAAGGCCTGCAGATCGACACCGTCGACCTGGCCATCGTGTCCACCGGCGCCACGCTGAACTTTGTTCCCGAAACCGGCGTGTTCGACATCCCCTTCCTGCTGCGCGACCTGCCGCACGCCCGCAACGTGCTCGACAGCAAGATCGGACAAGATATGCTGGCAAAGTTCCCCAGCCGCGGCATCATCGCCCTGGCCTGGGGCGAACAGGGCTTCCGCCACCTGACCAACAACGTCCGCCCGGTCAAGACGCCGGCCGACGCCAAGGGCCTGAAGATCCGGACCACGGAAAACCCGATCCACATCACGGCCTTCCGCCAGATCGGCATCCTGCCGACCCCCATGGCCTGGCCTGAAGTCGCCACCGCCCTACAGCAAGGCACCATCGACGGCCAGGAGAACCCGCTGTCGGTGATCACCTCGGCCAAGCTGTCGCAGATGCAGAAATACCTGTCCCTGACCGGCCACGTCTATGGCCCGGCCCTGGTGCTGATGTCGGCCAACGTGTACGAGGGCCTGTCGGCCGCGGACAAGGCCAACTTCGACAAGGCCGGCAAGGAATCCGCCCAGGCCATGCGCGCCTACGTGGACAACATCGAGAAGACGGGCGTCGAACAGCTGAAGAAGGAAGGCATGCAAGTGTCCGAAGTGGACCGCGCCGCCTTCGCCGCCGCCGTCGAGCCCGCCTACCCCGAGTACTACAAGAAGTTCGACAAGAAGCTGATCGACGCGATCCGCGACACCAAGTAAGCAGGGGCCGCCCCGATCCGGGGCGCATCCCCTTGGCGGCGGGATCCCGGTCCCGCCGCTTTTGTTCCCATCCTTTGCGTACAACGCCAACGGGATTCATCATGCGTTTGCTCTGCGCCTTCGACCGCGGCCTGTTCAAACTGGTCTCGGTCCTTGCCCAACTGCTGCTGGTGGCCGCCGCGGCCGCCGCCTTCTACCAAGTCATCGCGCGCTTCGTGCTGCACTCCCCGGCCGACTGGAGCGAGGTGCTGACCCGCGCCCTCCTGATCTGGACCGTGCTGCTGGGCGTGGCCCTGGCCTTTCGCCACGGCGCCATGATCAGCGTGGAACTGCTGCGCAACCTGCTGGGCGGCACGCGCCGCCGCGTGCTCGAAGCCGTGATCGGCCTGATCTGCGCCGGATTCCTCGGCTTTCTGGCCTGGATTGGCGGCAACATGACCTACCGCGTGCGCTTCCAGACCGTGCCGAGCCTGGACATTTCGATTTCCTGGATCTATCTGGCCATCCCCGTGGGCGCCACCCTGGCCGCCATCGCCGTGCTGGCCCGCTGGTGCGCCGGCGAAGAAGACGACGTGCCTGTGCGCAACGACGCGCAAGGCTGAGCCGCCCCCCACAGAACATAAGCAGCAGATATCGCCATGTCCCAATTAATGATTGTCTCGATGCTGATTTTCTTCGGGCTGTCCGTGCCGGTCGCCGTGTCGATCGGCCTGGCCAGCCTGGCGGGAGTCGGCGCCGCCGGCCTACCCTGGGTGGTGGTGGCCCAGCAACTCTTCGCCGCGCTGGACAAGTACCCGCTGGTCGCCATCCCCTTCTTCATCCTGGCCGGCAACCTGATGGAAGCCGGCGGCATCTCCGAACGCATGGTGGAGTTCGCCAAGAGCGTGGTGGGCGGCATCCAGGGCGGCCTGGCCTGCACCTGCGTGCTGACCTGCATGATCTTCGCCGCCGTGGCTGGCTCCAGCGTGGCCACCACCTTCGCGGTGGGCGCGATCCTGATTCCCGCCATGATCCGGCACGGCTACCCCGCGCCCTTCGCGGCGTCATTGCAGGCCAGCGCGGCGGAACTGGGCGTGATCATCCCGCCGTCCATCCCGATGATCCTGTTCGCGGTGTCCACCGACACCTCGACCGGCGAACTGTTCATCGCCGGCGTCATGCCGGGCATCCTGATCGGCGTGGCGCTGATGCTCTACGTCTGGCTCTACGCCAAGCGCAACAACCTGGGCAAGCGCGACGGCGAAGGCCGCCTGCCGCTGTGGCCTGCGTTCAAGAACGCCTGGCTGGCGCTGATGATGCCGGTCATCATCCTGGGCGGCATCTACGGCGGCATCTTCACGCCAACCGAAGCCTCGGTCGTGGCAGTGATGTACGCCGTGGTGGTGGGCAAGTTCATCTACCGCCGCCTGAGCTTCAAGCAGCTGTCCGCCACGCTGCACAAGTCGGTGGTGTCGACGGCGGTGATCATGTTCGTGATCGCCAATGCCGGCATCTTCAGCTTCCTGCTCAACCGCGCGGGCATCCCGGACGCGCTGGGCGTGTGGCTGGCGCAGATCTTCGACACCAAGTTCACCTTCCTGATGGGCGTGAACGCGGCGCTGTTCGTGATCGGCATGTTCATCGAAACCTCCGCATCCATCGTGGTGCTGGCGCCCTTGCTGCTGCCGGTGGCGCTGAAATTCGGCGTGGAGCCGGTGCACTTCGGGATCATCATGGTGGTGAACCTGGCGCTGGGGATGATTACGCCGCCGTTCGGCGTGAATCTTTTCGCGGCTTGCGCGGTGGCCAAGTTGCCGTTGGAGAGGTTGATCAAGCCGTTGATTCCGTTTGTGGGGGTGGTGATTGTTTGCCTGATGATCATTACTTATTGGCCGGGGTTGTCGCTGGGTTTGCGGGACCTGGTCTACGCTAAGTAGGTCTTGTTTGCAGGTTCTGTTGTAGTGGCAGGCGTCGGGGCTTCTTCGTAGGCCGCTCGCCGGCGCTGGCGCCTGAGGGGCGAGCGCCCACGCTTGCGGTCCGGAGCGTTCGCTCCGGACTGCCCCTTCGTCATCTTCGTCCGGGCCTGCGGCCCTCCCTTCAGATTCCCTCGGGCGCATCGAGGTTGCTCGCCGCCGAGGCGCCCGCGCCGGCGAGCTACCGATTTCTTGGCCTGTCGCGCTGCTAGACCCGTGGTTAGTGACGAGTCTTGCGTTGCCCGCTGCTTGCGGCCGCGCGGGCGGCCGCAAGCAGCATACGTGTTGATGGGCGTCGTGGCTGTCTGCGCTTGCGCGAATGCGGGGAACCGTTTGCTAATGGCACCTGCATCTGGGGTGTGGGCGGTGATGGGTGGCGCGCGGCGAGCAGCCGTTCACGCATCGAGATCCGTTCGCGCGCGCCACCCATCCGGCGTCGGAGTTGACATGGCGATTTGGCCGACCTGTACTCATTGGCGGCGGAGTTGAAATGCCAATTGTTGGCCCACTGTGTATTGGCATCCGAAATCAACCACCAACAGTGCGCAGCGTCATTGCAAATCGCAAGACACCGCGTAAGCCCCACGAGGCCGCCCGGGCGGCCGGCATGGGGCGGGCCCCGCAAGACCCGCCATCTCTCACCGCCCGTGACCAGAACGCCAAGAACACCGCCCCCCCCGACTGACGTCAAGTTTCAAACGCCGGAGCCAGCCGCGCCGTGGGCCTGGGGCGAGCGGGGCGTCGATAAGCCCGAGGGAATCTGAAGGAACCGCCGAAGGCGGTGACGAAGATGACGACGGGGCAGTCCGGAGCGAACGCTCCGGACCGCAATCGTTGCCCCGCTCGCCCCAGGCCCACGGCGCGGCTGGCGCCTTAAGAACCAGGACGCAACAAGCAAACAACGATCAAGCGGCCCGCACCACATCCCAAGCCACCGCATGACACCGTAACTGCCGCCCGCCCACCCCGACAACCACCGGCGCCTCCACCTTGCACTGCTCCCGCGCCATCGAACACCGAGGATGAAACGTACACCCCGACGGCGGCAAGATGGGATTAGGCACCTCACCCCCCATCGGCTCCCGATCCCGCCGCGGATCATCCAGGTCCGGAATCGTATCCAGCAGCATCCGCGTATACGGATGCTGTGGCGAGTCGAACAGCTGATCCGCAGGCGCCTGCTCCACGATGCGCCCCAGATACATCACCGCCACGCTGTCCGACACGTGCCGCACCACCGACAGGTTGTGGCTGATGAACACATAAGTCAGCCCGAACTCCTTCTGCAGATCCCCCATCAGGTTCAGGATCTGCGCCTGCACCGACACATCCAACGCCGAGGTCGGTTCATCGCACACCAGGAATTCCGCCTCCGTCGCCAGCGCCCGCGCGATCGAAATCCGCTGGCGCTGGCCGCCCGAAAACTCGTGCGGAAAGCGGCCGGCGTCGCTGGCGGACAGGCCAACCAGTTCCAGCAGCTCGTCCACCCTCCGTCGCGTTTCCGCCGGCGTGGCTCGCAAGCCCAGCGTCGTGATCGGTTCGGCCACGATATTGCCCACCCGCCAGCGCGGATTCAGGCTGGCGTAGGGGTCCTGGAAGATCATCTGCGGATGCAGCACGCCGCCCTTGCGGTTGCGCCCGTAGCGCAGCGTTCCGCGCGTCGGCGCCACCAGCCCAACCAGCAGCTTCGCCAGCGTGGACTTGCCGCAGCCCGATTCGCCCACAATGCTCAAAGTTGTACCGCGCGGCACGGATAGCGACACCCCGTCCACCGCCTTCAAGGTCTGCTCGGGCTGACGCGACAACGTGCGTTCCAGCCAGGGCGGCGACACGTCGAACCAACAGGCCAGGTCATCGGCCCGCAACAACACATCATCGTTAAGCGGCATGGGCGACTCCTCCTTGATGCAGCCAGCAGGCGCTGACGGTGGCGCCGGCCGGAGATGCGGCCAGCGGCGGGCGCTGCTGGCCGCAACGCGGCCCCGCCATCGAGCAACGCGGGTGGAAAGCACAGCCGTCGGGCATGGCGTGCAGGCGCGGCATGGCGCCGTCGATCTGGTTCAGCCGGGCAGCGCGCTGGCGCAGGCCGGGAATCGCATTCATCAGGCCCTGCGTGTACGGATGGCCCGGGCGGCGCAGCACGTCCAGCACCGGTCCGATCTCGACGATGCGCCCCGCATACATCACCGCCACGCGGTCCGCGGTCTCGGCGATCACGCCCATGTCGTGCGTCACCAATAGCACCGAAGTGCCCTGCTCGCGACACAAGCGCCGCAACAGCGCCGTGATCTGCGCCTGCACCGACACGTCCAGCGCCGTGGTGGGCTCGTCGGCGATGATGAGCGCCGGCCGCGCCGCCAGGGCCAGCGCAATCACCACGCGCTGGCGCATGCCGCCGGAGAACTGATGCGGATAGTGATCGATGCGCTTGTCCGCCGCCGGGATGCCCACGGCCAGCAGCAGCTCCAGCGCCCGCTGGCGCGCGGCCTGGGCGCTCACCTTGTCATGGTGGCGGATCGTCTCGACCAACTGGTCGCCCACCGTGAACAGAGGATGCAGGCTGGTCAGCGGATCCTGGAAGATCGCGCCGATTTCCTTGCCGCGCAAACGCTGGCGCGCCTTGGGCGGCAGGTTGTCGATGCGCCTGCCCGCCAGGTGGATCTCGCCGCCACCCAGCCGCCCGGGCGGCTCCAGCAGGCCGATCACCGCCATGCCGGTCAGCGACTTGCCGGCGCCGGATTCGCCGACCATGCCCAGGATCTCGCCCGGCTGGATGTCGAAACTGATGTCGCGTGTGGCAACCAGGACGCCGTGGCGCGTCGGGAACTCGACCGACAGGCCGCGCACCGACAGGGTCGGCGCGGTGTTGGCCGCGGCCGGCGGCTGCGTGGAGTTGGGAACGAGGGCCATCATGACGGACTCCTTGCGGGACGCGGATAGCTGGAGGAAAAAATCTGCTCGGCCGGCGGATGCCCCCAGGTGCGGTCAGGGTAGCGGGCCACCAGCCCGTCGAACTGCGTCTGCGCCTGCTCTTGCGCCAGGCGCGCATCGAAGCCGGGGATCCGCCCGTCCACCATGACGAAGCGGCCGTCGATCACGACCTGCGATACGTCGCGCCCGCTGCCACTCACCATCAGCGTCTGGATGGGATCGATCAGCTGGCCGTTGCGGTCGTGCGAAAAATCGAACACCACGATGTCGGCCTTGGCGCCCACGGCCAGCCGGCCCAGGTCCGGACGGCCCAGGGCGTCAGCCCCGCCCACGGTGGCGGCGTCGTAGTAGTCCTCGGAGCGGACCGCCTCGGTCGAGCCGTCGGCCACCCGGCACAGCATCATGCCCACCTGCATGTTCAGGACCATGTCGGGCGGCCAGGTGTCCGTGCCCATGCCGATGTTCACGCCCAGCTTGCGGTAGCGCGCGAACGATTCCAGCGTGGCGCCATGTCGCCCCGACACCAGCGGGCAATGCACGATGCTGGCGCCGGCGTCGCGGATGATCTCCAGGTCGCGCCCGGGCCGCTCGATATGGCGCGAACCCGACACATAAGTGCCATGCGGCAGCAAAGCGCGCTCGGACAGGAAGTCCAGGCTTTGCAGCCATTCCGGCGGGCTCATGCCATGCTGCTCCAGCACCAGGTCGTACTCCAGGCGTGACTGGCAGCAATGCAGCCGGATCGGGATATTCCGCTCGCGCGCCGCCGCAGCCGATGCGCGCAACAGCGCAGGCGTGCAGGTTTCGATGCGGTCGGGCGACAGCATGGCGCGCACGCGGCCGTTGTGACGGCCTTCGATTTCGTCGCAGAAGGCCAGGGCCGCCTCCAGTCCCGCCAAGCCGCGCGCCTCGTCGTAATGACAGCGGATCGTGCCGCCGGCGTCCACATATGTATGGCCGCTGCGATAGGCCGGTCCCAGGTAGACGCGCAGGCCCAGCTCGCCGGCGGCATTGGCCGCAGACAGGAATTCATCGCGGGTCTCGCCCCACACGCGGTAGAACAGCGACGCGATCGGCAGCGCCGTCGTGATGCCGTTGCGTATCAGCTGGGCAAACGCGTAGCGCTTCTGGAATGCGAGTTCGGCCGCCGTGTACATCTCGTACGGCCCCCGCTTCATGTAGGTCTCGGGCCAGATGCGGCCCTTCTTCCAGGCGGGCGAGTTGTCGAAGCCCAGGATGGTCGTGTCCAGGTCGGACAGCGCATCCAGGTCCACGAAACCCGGGCCGATCAGCGCCCGGCCATAGTCGCGACGCTGCGCGACCTGCCCCGGGTAGCGGTGGCCGACGTAGACGATGCGGTCGCCCTCGAACACCACCTCGCCGTTCTCGTACAGGCAATGGCGGCCGTTCTCGTGGCCCACCACCCAGCGGGCGGTCAGCAGGATGGGGCCTTGCGGCGCGCCCATCACGGCGCCTCCGCCAGCGCCCGGCCATTGCGCGCGACCACGCGCCCGCCCTTGACGACCAGCTTGCGTTGCGGGCGCGATACGATCGCTTCGGCCACCGTCTCGGCGTCCACCAGCACGAAGTCGGCGTGGCAGCCTGGCGCCAAACCGTAGTCGGACAGGCCCATGACCTGCGCATTGCCGTAGGTCGCCACGTGCAGCGCCAGATCCAGCTCGTCGTCGCGACGGAAGTTGTTGCGCAGGCCCACCAGCATGGTCCGTTCCAGCATGTCGGGCTTGCCGTAGGGACCCCAGGTATCGCGCATGCCGTCGTTGCCCGTGCAGACCGTGACGCCGGCCGCGTGCAGCTTCGCCACATTGGGCACCGGCCGCGAGGCCGAGCCCGTGGTCATGATGTGCACACCGGCCTTCAGCAAACCTTCCGTCAGGGCCTGCACCGCCTGCGTGTCGGGCATGCCCAGACAGAAGGAATGCGACAGCGTGACCTTGCCCTGCATGCCCAGCGCCAGCACCCGGTCTATGGTCATCTGCATCGAGAACGCGCCGAGTTCG
This sequence comes from Achromobacter sp. K91, assembly GCF_003576205.1. Classification (NCBI taxonomy): domain Bacteria; kingdom Pseudomonadati; phylum Pseudomonadota; class Betaproteobacteria; order Burkholderiales; family Alcaligenaceae; genus Achromobacter; species Achromobacter sp. K91. The sequence continues at coordinate 26,087 of NZ_QWFB01000032.1, forward strand.
CCCGCTTCGTGCAGATGGATGTCGATGGGCTTTCCATGCCTCTGTGCAAGCCCGAAGATGGCGTCCAGATGGCCCTTGGGATCGCGGTCCATGCCGGCCGGGTCCAGCCCGCCCACCACTTCCGCGCCCATGCGCAAGGCCTCGTCCATCAGTTCCAGCGTGCCCGGGCGGATCAGCAGCCCGCTCTGCGGGAACGCGACGATCTCCACGTCGATCTGGTCGCGATACTGTTCGCGCGCGCGCATCACGCCTTCGATCGCGCCCAGTCCGATGTCCGTGTCCACGTCCACATGGCTGCGGATATGGCTGGTGCCGTCGCCGATCGACATCACCAACTGGCGGGCCGACTGGCGGTACGGATCGATGCCCAGGCGCTTCTTCTCGGCGCGCTCGTTCTCGATCTTGTCGATCAGGCGCGGGCCGACCTCGTTGCGGTACCAGGGCATGCCGTACATGGTCTTGTCCAGGTGCGCGTGGGCGTCGATCAGGCCCGGCAGCATCAGCGCGCCGCCCCCGTCCACCACCGGCACGCCGGCGGGCGCCGGCCCGCCCAGCGCCTGGATGCGGCCGTCGCGCACCAACACCGAGGTCATCTCGCCGCCGGCCGGGCGGACTTGGGTATACAGCGTTGCGTTTTCCATGGTTCTACTCTTGTCGGTTTGCGTTCAGCGCAGGCGGGGGTTCAGGGCGTCGCGCAGCCAGTCGCCCAGCAGGTTCACCACCAGCACGATCAGGCTCAGGTACAGCGCGGGAAACACCACCACCCACCACTGCCCCGAAAACAGGAACTGGTTGCCCAGGCGGATCAGCGTGCCCAGCGACGGTTCGGTGGGCGGCATGCCCACGCCCAGGAAGCTGAGCGTGGCCTCGATCAGGATCGCCAGGCCCAGGTTCAGGGTGGCCGTCACCATGACCGGCGTCAGCGTGTTGGGCAGGATGTGCGTCAGCATGATGCGCAGCGAACTCACGCGGATCAGGCGCGCCGCCTGCACGTATTCCTTGCCGCGCTCCACCAGGGCCGAAGCCCGCACCGTACGCGCGTATTGCACCCAGTTGGTCATGGAGATGGCCAGGATCAGGATCACGGCCGACAACGTTTCACGCATGCCGGGCGGCAACAGCTGGCGGAATACCGCCGTCACCAAAATCGCGACCAGGATCGTCGGGATGCTCAGCAGCGTGTCGCCCAGGCGCATCAGCGCGTTGTCGACCCAGCCGCCGAAATAGCCCGCCGCCAGCCCCACCAGCAGGCCGATGGCCAGCGACAGCACCACCGTGGCCAACCCGATCACCAGCGACATGCGCGAGCCGTACAGGATGGCGGACCAGACATCGCGGCCCTGCGTGTCCGTGCCCAGCAGGAACTGCGGGTCCGAGCCGGCCTCCCACACAGGCGGCAGCTCCGCGTTCAGCAGGTCCAGCTGCGCCAGGTCGTAGGGATTCTGCGGCGCGATCCAGGGCGCGAACACGGCCAGCAGCACCACCGCCAGCAGCACGATGCCCGCGCCCATGGCCACATAGTCCTGCCTCAAACTCCACCAGAGGTCGCTCTGCAGGAAACGGGCAAGCCGGCCCTGCCCCGTTGCGGAAAATGGCTTAGTGAGCATTGGCGCCTCCCTTGACGTGCTGGCTGCGCAGGCGCGGGTCGACCACGCCGTACATCATGTCCACCAGCGTGTTCAGCGTCACGAAAATGAAGGACACGATCACCAGATAGGCGGCCATGACGGGGATGTCCACGAACATGACCGATTGGATGAACAGCAGCCCCATGCCGGGCCACTGGAAGACCGTTTCGGTAATCAGCGCGAAGGCGATCAGGTTGCCGATCTGCATGCCGGTCACGGTGATCACCGGCATCAGGCAGTTGCGCAGGGCCAGCCGGAAATGCACGATGCGATCCGGCAGGCCGCGCGCGCGGGCGAACTTGATGAACTCGGTGCGCAGCGTCTCCAGCATCTCGGCCCGCACCAGGCGCATGATGAGCGTGATCTGGAACAGCGCCAGCGTGATGGACGGCAGCACCAGCGCGGCGCGGCCCGAGGGCGTGAGCAGGCCGGTGGTCCACCAGCCGATCTTCACCGTGTCGCCGCGCCCAAAGCCCGGCAACCAGCCCAGCTGCACCGAGAAGATCAGGATCAGCATGATCCCGACCACGAAGCTGGGCAGCGATATGCCCAGGATGGAAACGAACTGCAGCGCCTGCGCCAGGCGCGACTTGCGGTAGATGGCGGTCAGCACGCCCAGCGGCACGCCGATGACCAGCGACAGCAGAGTCGCCATCAGGACCAGTTCGAACGTGGCGGGAAAGCGTTCGGCCACCAGCGCAAATACGTCCTGCTGGTTGCGGTAGGAAATGCCGAACTCGCCCTGCGCCGCGTTGGTCACGAAGTGCACGAACTGCATGCCCACCGAGGCGTTCAGACCCAGGCGTTCGCGCAATTCATCGCGCTGCGTCTGCGAAGCCTGCTCGTTGAGCATCATGTCGACGGGGTCGCCGACGAACCGGAAAATCACGAAGGCCATCAGCGCCACCGCCAGCATGACGCCGACCGCGTTGAAGACCCGTCTCACTATGAATGCCAGCATGTGCGGCTCCCCTTCAGACCCTAGTCATACGCAGGACCGCCGGCGGGCGGCGGTCCGCGGCGTTACTGCATGCGCACGGTCCACAGGCGCGCCTTGTTGTCCGGCATCTGCAGCACCTCGCCCACGTTCTTGCCCACGGCCCAGGCCATCGGCTGCTGGTGCAGCGGCAGGAAGCGCGCGTCGTCATGCAGCGTCTGCAGCACGTCGGCCATCATCTGCACCCGCTTGGGACGGTCCATCTCGGCCGCGGCCGCGTCGATCCTGGCGTCCAGCGCCGGATCGCCCCACTGGCCCCAGTTGAAGACGCCGGCCGGGCCGCTGCGGCTATGCATCACCTGCAAAAGGATGGACAGCGCGTCGATCTGCGGCTCGTTGGCCCAGCCGTGGATGGTGATATCGAACTCGCCGCGCGAACGCTTGGGGTTCTGCAGGGAACGCGGCCCGCTGGCCAGCGAGGCCTTCACGCCGATGCGCGCCCACATGGAGGCGGCGGCCTGGCAGATTTCCTCCTCGTTGACGAACATGTCGTTCGAACAGAGCAACGACACCGTGAAGCCGTCCGGGTAGCCGGCCTCGGCCAGCAGCTTCTTGGCGCGCGCGGCGTCGAACGGCAGGCGCTCTTCCTGCTTGGGCTCGTAGCCCGGGATGGACGGCGCCACCAGTGCGCCCGTGGTACGCGACAGGCCGCGCATCACGCGTTTCTGGATCAGCTCCGGCGACAGCGCCATGTACAGCGCCTGGCGCACCTTCAGGTCCTTCAGCGGATTCTTGTCGGTGATGTTGGAGCCGACCAGCTTGTCGCCCAGGTTGAAGCCAAAGTACAAGGTGCGCAGCTCGGTCGAGGCCAGCACCTTGACGTTGGACGCCGCGCGCAGCCGGTCCAGGTCCTGCAGCGGCGCGTTCTCGGTGAAATTGATGTCGCCCGACAGCAACGCCGCCACTCGCGTGGGCGCGGACGCAATGGGCGTGAATTCGATGCGGTCCAGGTTGTGGCGCGGCTTGTCCCACCAGGCGGGGTTGACCACCAGCACGGTGCGCGTGTCCGGGCGGTACGACTCCACCTTGAAGGGGCCGGTGCCGTTGGCGTTATGCGTGGCATAGCCTTCGATCTTCTTGGCGGCGTCGGTGGGCTTCAGGCTGTTGTTGTCCACCAGCCATTGGCGGTTGAAGATGAAGATGTTGGTCAGGTCGTTGAGCATCAGCGGATACGGATGCGTCATTTCGATGTCGACGGTGTAGTCATCGACCTTGCGCACCGCCTTGAAGGCCGGCAGGTTGCCCTTCAGCGGCGAGGCTTCGTCCGAAACCCGCGTCATCGACGCCACCACATCGTCCGCCGAGAACGGCGCGCCATTGTGGAACTTCACCCCCTTGCGCAAATGAAAGCGCAGCACCGTGGGCGACGGCGTCTCCCAGGACTCCGCCAGCGCGGGCGTGATGTTGAACTTGTCGTCATAACGGATCAGCGCTTCATACACATGGTTCAGGAACGCCAGGTTGAAGGTGCTGCCGTAGGAATACGGGTCCAGCGAATCCAGGTCCCGCGCCGCGCCCCACTTCAGCGTGTTGGCGGCGCTGGCCCCCGTGATGGCCGACAGCGCGATCACGGCGCCCGCGGTCCACTTGAGCAAAGTCTTCATGGCTGCAACTCTCCCTTGTGTATCGGTCTGAACTCGCCGGGGTCGAGCCCGGCGCGGTGGGTAAGACGAAAAGACTAGGAATGCGCGCCCTGGCCGATCAGCGACAGCCGCTGCGCGCGCTCCAGGGACGCCAGCGCCAGCACCTGGGCCAGGGCGGCGCGATAGGAATCGATGATGGGCACGGCCGGCAGGCGCGGCAGGCTGGGCAGGTAGCCGGCCAGCGCGGCGCCCGCCACGATCACCACGTCCGCCCCCTGCGCCACTGCGGCGTCCAGCGCACGGCTGACGTGCAAGGCCGACTCGGCCGAACGCGACACGTAGTCCAGGGCATTGCCCGGCAGGGCCAGGATGCCGGCGCAGCGGGACTCCAGCCCCAACTGGCGGATCTGTTCGCGCAGCATGCCGGGCCAGCGCTGGCCCACCGTCACGATGGCGTAGCGGTCGCCGCGCTGCATGGCGCTCAGGATGGAGGCCTCGGCCATGCCCACCACGGGCACGTCCAGGCGTTCGCGCACCGCGCCGATGCCGGGTTCGCCAAAGCAGGCCAGCAGGCAGGCGTCGAATCCGCCGTCAGGCGCCTCGCCTGTCGCGCGCTCCACGACGTCCAGCACGGCATGGGCGGCAACGGCCGCCTCCGCGCGGCTGGCGATGTAGGTGGGGCCGAACCCGGCGGTGACCGCATGGATGCGGACCATGTCCCCGTAAAAGGCCTCGGCCTGGCTGGCCAGGCTGGTCGTCAGTTCGGACGTGGTGTTGCCATTGACCACCAGCAGGCGGTAAGGCGCGGAAAGGGACGGCTCGGTTGCGGCGGCCTGCGGTACAGCGGACATGGATCAGCCTTTGTGAATTTGTATACAAACAATCGAACCATTAAAGAACAATAGGATCCGTTTTGTATAAAAATTTGTATACGATTTATGTCGCCAATGTACTCCGCACAATCTCGCAGACAAGCTATCGCTAACCCTTAGCCCCGGGTGTAGTATGCTTTCCAGCACAGAGAAAAATGCGCGCCGGCAGCGCCTGCCGGACCATTCCAACACCCAGAAAAGCGCGCAGGCATAGGAGCCAACAAGAAGATGAAGTCCCTCGCGCCGGCGGCCGACGAGTCTGCCAAGAAAGACATCAGCCGCAACGAAATCGTATACAAAAATTTGCGCAGAGCCATCATCGAGCAGGCTCTGCTGCCCGGCGACAAGCTGCCCGAGGACATCATCGGCGAACGTTTCGGCGTCAGCCGGACCATCGTCCGCAGCGTCCTGACGCGCCTGTTCAGCGAAGGATTGGTGGATTTGCGGCCGAACCGCGGCGCCGCGGTGGCCCGCCCCAGCCTGGAAGAAGCGCACGACATCTTCGAGGCGCGCCGCTGCCTGGAACGCGACGTGGCGCGCCGGCTGTTGCAGCACATCACCGAGGCTGGACTGGCCAGGTTGGAACAGCACGTGGCACAGGAGGAGGAAGCCCGCAAGCGCAACAGCGCCAACGAGTCCATCCGGCTGTCAGGCGAGTTCCATATCCTGATGGCGGAGCTGTCGGGCAATGCGGTGTATGCGCGCTACGTGAACGAGATCGTGTCGCGCTGCTCGCTGATCCTGGCGCTTTACGGCCGGCCGCACTCGAGCGAATGCGCGGTCAGCGAGCACATGGAGATCGTGGCGGGCCTGCGCGCGCGCGACGAGAAGCACGTGCTGCATCTGCTGGAGCACCACCTGGAATCGGTGACCGCGCGCGCGCTGCTGACCGCGGACGGCCAGGGCGTGCGCGATATCCGCAAGATCCTGGACCGCTACGGCACCTAGGGGCGTGCGGCGTCCCCCAACGAAAAAGCGCCCGGTGAGGGCGCTTTTTTGGTTGGGGAGGCTAGATTTCGCGCTCTTCCGTCTTGAGGTTATTGTCGCGAGCGAAATCCACCACGAACTTGTACGCCAGCGGTTCCAGATCGCGCAAACGCAGATCGACCACGATCCCGCGCACGCCGTCGATCACGACGGGCAGCACATAGGGCGAATAGGTGAGGTGGTTACCGGCACAGCCGGCGGGCCGGAATTGTGCCATTACGCCGGCGAGCCGTTCCGCCCAATCGCTGGGGCGAAAGCGGCTACCGCTTTCGGTAACGCCATGAATTACGAATTGTCTGACGCGAGTTGCCATGAGTTCTTCACTACAGCGCGCCCTTCACGAAAGCCGGATCTTCGGCGTGATCAAACATGCGCCCTGCGCCGCGAATTGTATATGATTGATCCTTTGCCCTCTTTCAAAAAGCGATTCGCCTGGGAAAACGAGCTGCCGGCGCTGCCAAACCCGGCGGCATCCCACGGGGACTCCGGCTGAGTCCCGGCGCAATCCGCTTCATCCACGGGAGGATCCGCGATGACTTCGCCTCTGGCCAATATCTACGCCCGGCTGCCGGTATCGTTCACGCACGGCCAGGGCGTCTGGCTGTGGGACGCCGAAGGCCGCAAGTACCTGGACGCGCTGGCCGGCATCGGGGTGTCCTGCCTGGGCCACGCCCATCCGAAACTGGTGGCCGCCATCAGCGAGCAGGCCGCCCGCGTCATCCATACCTCGAACATCTACGAAGTGCCGCAGCAGACTGCGTTGGCCGCTCGTCTGACGCAACTGTCGGGCATGCAGGAGGTCGCATTCAACAACAGCGGCTCCGAGGCCAACGAAGCCGCGATCAAGCTGGCGCGCTATTACGCGTACCAGCGCGGCAACAAGCACGCCCACATCATCACGATGGATTCGTCCTGGCATGGCCGCACGCTGGCCACGCTGGCGGCCACGGGCAGCGAAAAGGCGCGCAAGGGCTTCGAGCCCCTGCCCTCGGGCTTCATCCAGGTGCCCTACAACAGCGTGGACGCGGTGCGCGCCGCCGGCGACGCCGAGCCGCGCGTGGCCGCGGTGCTGCTGGAAGTGCTGCAGGGCGAAGGCGGGATCCGCCCCTCCGACATCGCCTATCTGCAGGAAGTGCGCCGGCTGTGCACCGAGCGCGGCTGGCTGCTGATGATCGACGAAGTCCAGTCCGGCATCGGCCGCACCGGCAAATGGTTCGCCCACCAGTGGGCCGATATCGTCCCCGACGTCATGACGCTGGCCAAGGGCCTGGCGGGCGGCGTGCCCATCGGCGCCATGCTGGCCGCCGGCCCGGCCGCGGGCGTATTCACGCCAGGCAGTCATGGCACCACCTTCGGCGGCGGCCCGCTGGTCTGTGCGGCCGGGCTGGCCGTGCTGGATGCGCTGGAATCCGAAAACCTGCTCGCCAACGCCCACGATGTAGGCAATCACCTGAAAGCCGCCCTGGCCGATGCGCTGGCCGGCGTCGCGGGCGTCACCGACATCCGCGGCCGCGGCCTGATGCTGGGCATCGAGCTGGCGCGCCCCTGCGGCGTGCTGGCCCTGCGCGCCATGCAGGCCGGCCTGCTCATCAACGTCACGCGCGACCGCGTGATCCGCATGCTGCCGCCACTGATCCTCAACCGCGACGAAGCCGACCGCATCGTCGCCATCCTGGTTCCGCTCATCCAGGAATTCCTGGCCGAAACACCATAAAATCAACGTCCCGCCCGGGCCATGAGCCTGGCCGGGCCCCATGACCTGCGACATCACCATGACACCTCCCACGACTCAAAACGGCCCGCTGCGGCACTTCCTGCAGTTCAAGGACTTCTCGTCCGCCGAGATCGCCTACGTGCTGGACCGCGCGCGCCTGATCAAGGACAAGTTCAAACGCTACGAACCCCACATGCCGCTGCATGACCGCACGCTGGCAATGGTGTTTGAAAAGGCCAGCACGCGCACCCGCGTGTCGTTCGAGGCCGGCATGTACCAGATGGGAGGTTCGGTCATCAACCTGACCTCCAACGATTCGCAGCTGGGCCGCTCCGAGCCCATCGAAGACACCGCGCGCGTCATCTCGCGCATGGTCGACATCGTCATGATCCGCACGTTCGAGCAGACCCGCATCGAGCGCTTCGCCTCGCACTCGCGCGTGCCGGTGATCAACGGCCTGACCAACGAATTCCACCCCTGCCAGATCCTGGCGGACATCTTCACCTACATCGAGCACCGCGGCCCCATCGCCGGCAAGACGGTGGCCTGGGTGGGCGATGCCAACAACATGGCCTACACCTGGCTGCAAGCCGCGGAAATGCTGGGCTTCACGCTGCACGTGTCCACCCCGGCCGGGTACGAGCTCGAAGCCTCGCGCATCGGCACGCCGCCCGCCACGGTGCTGCGCCAGTTCAAGGATCCCATGGAAGCCTGCAAGGGCGCGCACCTGGTCACCACCGACGTCTGGACCAGCATGGGCTATGAAGCCGAAAACGAAGAGCGCCGCGCCGCTTTCGCCGACTGGTGCGTGGACGCCGAAATGATGGCCGCCGCCGATCCCCAGGCCGTGTTCATGCACTGCCTGCCCGCTCACCGCGGCGAGGAAGTCACCGGCGAAGTCATCGACGGCCCGCAAAGCGTGGTCTGGGACGAAGCCGAAAACCGCCTGCACGTGCAGAAGGCGCTGATGGAATTCCTGCTGCTGGGCCAGATCAAGTAACACCGCCCCCAGACGGAAAAGCCTGCGCATCGTGCGATACGCAGGCTTTTTTCATGGGCGCGGCAGGCCCGCCTTCGAATCCGATGGATGCGGCGGACGCCGCGCAATTACAGAATCCGTTTGAACATGGTCCGGCGCGTATTGCGGAACGACGGACGCACACGGCCGCTCCAGTCGCTGGCGCGCACCGCCAGCCAGGGCGGGCTGCCAAAGGTTTCGCGCGTGTGCAGGTCGTAGCAGGCCAGATAGCGCGGCGACTCGTCGCGGCACTCATAGCGCATGGCGCGCACCGTGCCAGGCACCGATGCCAGGCCCGGCAGGTGCTCCTGGTCGTACCAGGCATTCAGGTCGGCGTCGGCCTCGGGCAGCACGTCGGTTTCGACGATGTAATGCCACGGCGCGTCCTGCCCCGCCGAAGCGCCTGCCAGGTCCAGCGTCAGGTGCAGCACGCGGCTGTGCGCGCCCGGGAAGCTCTCGGCCAGGCGCGCCTGCGCTTCGGGCAGAGCCGCCGCCGATCCGCGCAGATAGACGTAGGTTTCGTCCTCTTCCACGGCGGCGTACGCGGCGGCGCACAAGCCTTCCAATCCCTGGGTCAAGGTCTGTTCAAGTTCGCGTGCGCGCGGCTCGTCGAAGCGCTCGCCCAGCGACACCAGCAATACGGTTTCCTGCACTCCAGTCTCCTTTAATGTCCTACGCGCAAGGCCACCAGGAAGCGCGACACCATGTTGTACGCGCCCACGGTCGCCGCCAGTTCCACCAACTGCGTGTCATCGTAGCGCGCGCGCAGCGGCGCGAACACGGCGTCCGGCACCTCGATGTCGCGCGTCATGGCGTCCGTCAACGCCAGCACTTCGGCCTCGCCGGCTTCCAGGCCTTGCAGTTCCGACGGCGCCGGACCGCCGCGCAACGCGTCCACCAGCGCCTGCGGCATGCCGGCGGCCAGCGCGTGCGGCACATGCACCTCGAACTCGTACGGTGCGTTGTTCAAGGTCGCCACGCGCAGGATGATCAGCTCGCGCAGACGCGGCGGCACCGCCGTGTTCAGGCGGATCGCGGTCAGCATGGCTTCCCAGCCCTGGACCACGGCCGGACTGTTCAACAGCACCTGGTACAGCGGCGAGATGCGCCCCCGCGCAGCCGATATCCGCGCCTCGATCGCGGCCAGTTCCGGGCGGCTGCCCGGCGTCACCAGCCCTACTCTGCATGCGTTCATCTTCACTCCGGACGGATGTTCTTGCGCTGGATCAGCGAGGTCCACTTTTCGCGGTCGGACGCGATCAGGGCAGCCAGTTCCTGCGGGCTGCCGGGAGCGGCCTGGGCCCCGAACTTCTCCAGGCGGGCGCGCACGCTTTCCGTGTTCAGCGCGGCGCGCACGGCCTGGTTGAGCTTGTCGATCGTGGCCGGCGGCGTGGCGGCGGGCGCGACGATGCCGTACCAGTTGTTGGACTCCACGCCGGCGATGCCCTGCTCCGCCAGGGTCTTGACCTCGGGCAGCAGCGGATGGCGGGTCGGCGCGGCGATGCCCAGGGGCTTCAACTTGCCGCCCTGGATATGGCCGATCAGGCCCGGCACGTCGCCGAAGAAGCCGGACACCTGATTGCCCATCACGTCATTGATGACCGGCGCCGCGCCCTTGTATGGCACGTGCATCACGTTCGCCTTGCTGGAATCGGCGAACATTTCCAGGGTCAGGTGGGGAATGCTGCCGATGCCCGACGAGCCGATCGCGACCGATTGCGAGGCGGCCTGCGACTTCTTGACGAAGTCCGCCGCGTCGACCGCCGGATTGGACGGATTGACCACGAACACCGTGGCGTTGTTGACCACCTTGGACACCGGCGCGAAATCGCGCACGGGGTCATACGGCAGGTCCTTGTACAGCGCCGGGCTGATCGCGACCGCGCCCACGCTGGTCAGGAATAGCACCGAGCCGTCGGCGGGCGCCTTGGCCACGTAGGCCGCGGCGATGTTGCCGTTGGCGCCGGCCTTGTTCTCCACGATGACCTGCTGCTTGAGCTCCTTGCCCAATTGCTCGGCCAGCACCCGGCCGACCAGATCCACCGGCCCGCCAGGCGGGAAGGCAATGATGAGGCGCACCGGCCCATCGGCATGGGCGGATCCCAGGGCGGCCAGGCTCAGCAGGCCGGCGGACAGTATTTTCTTGAACATGGTGTCTCCTGATTGAATGGAATTTTCTTGTCGTTCGCGCGCCGCCTCATGGCGGCGGCGTTTGCCGCGCCTACTCGAATCCGTACAGCCGCGCCGGGTTGTCCACCAGGATGCGCTGGCGCAAGGCCGCATCGGGACAAGCTTCAAAAAACAGGTCGACCAGCTCGCCGTCGTCGGGCATATCGCCCGCCACGTTCGGATGCGGCCAGTCCGTGCCCCACAGGCAGCGATCGGGCAACGCCTCGGCCAGCGCGCGCACAAAGGGCAGGCCCTCCGCGAACGGCCGCTTGCCCGATGCGATGCGGTCGATGCCCGACACCTTGACCCAGGCCTGCGGCACCTGCGCCAACCCCAGCAGCGCCTGCATCGCAGGCGACGCCAAGCCATCGCCCGCCTTCAACCGCCCCATGTGGTCGACCACGAAGGGCAGCGGCAGCGCGGCCAGGCGCGGCAGCAGCTCCGGCAGCATCGCGCCGTCCAGGTGCAGGCACAGATGCCAGCCCAACGGCGCGATCAGCGCCACGACCCGGTCAAAGACAGCGGGATCCGGCGCGCCGCCCAAATGCGGCACGAAGTTGAAACGGGCCGCGCACACGCCACCCTCATGCAATTGCCTGACGCCGGCCTCGGTGGCATCCGCTCCCAGCAGGGCCACGCCGCGATAGCGGCCGCCGCTTTGGGCCAGCGCGTCCAGCAAGGCGCGGTGGTCCGAGCCATGGCAGTTGGCCTGCACCACCACCGCGCGCTCCACACCCAGGCGACTGTGCAGCGCCGCCATGGCCTGGTAAGGCGCATCCGGCGGCGTGTACGAGCGCCCCTCGGCGTACGGAAACACGTCGGCCGGCCCGAACACGTGGCAATGCGCATCGCAGGCGCCCGGCGGCAAGGCGTGGCGGGGACGGGACGGCGCGGCTAGCGGAGGACGGCAATCGGGCACGGGCGGGTTCCTGCGTTGAAAACGCCATGGTCCCGGATTGCCCGCCGCCCAACAATGCTATATCTTTGATTTCAGATATAGATTTTCCAAATATCCGATGGACCTCAAGCAGATCGAATACTTCCTGCGCGTGGCCGAGAGGCGCAGCTTCTCGCGCGCGGCCGAAATGCTGGACGTGGCGCAACCCACGCTCAGCCGCCAGGTCCGCCTGCTGGAACTGGAACTCGGCCAGCATCTGCTCTACCGTAACGGCCGCGGCGCCGAACCCACCGAAGCCGGCCTGCGCTTCCTGGAGCATGCCCGCGCCCTGCTGACCCTGGCCGAACGCGCCAAGGAGGACCTGCAGACCCTGCGCGAGACGCCCACGGGCAAGGTCGTGGTCGGCCTGCCGCCCCGCATCGCGCGCGTGCTCACGCCCCCGCTGGTGCAGGCCTTCCGCCGCAGCTTCCCCGAGGCCTCCATCGCCATTGCTGAAGGCCTCAGCGCCCAGGTGCGCGAATGGCTGCTGGCCGGCCGCGTCGACCTGGCCCTGCTCTACGACCCCGCGCCCTCGCCCCAGTTGGCCTACGAATCGCTGTTCCGCGAGGACCTGGTGCTGGTGGCCGCGGCCGGCCACCAGCCCGCGCTGCCCCCACGCGTCACCGTGGCCCAACTGGGCGACTACCCGCTGGTGGTGCCCAGCCTGCCCAACGCCATCCGCACCCTGGTCGAAAGCGTGTGCCGCGCCCAGGGCGTGCGTCTGACCATCGCCGTCGAGGTGGACGCCGTCCAGACCATCGTCGAACTGGCCGCCCAGGGCGACGCCTACGCCATCCTGCCGCGCTCGGCCGCACGCGGCCCGGCGGCGGAACATGAGCTGTCGTTGTGCGACATCGTCGACCCGACCATCACCAATGATCTGGTGCTGGCCAGCGCCCGCCACCGCCCCGCCACCCGGCTGGCCGCCGCCACCGCGCTCCTGATCCGCCAACTGGAGCTGCCAGCCCTGTTCGCCCCGGCGGCCCGACCGCGGCAAAAGAGTTAAAATAGCGTCCGTTTCTCTTGTTTGGCGGCTAGCAGCTGTCAAAGTCTGCTGTCCAAGTCCTGTTGGCGTCTCACTTCAAACAATGACCACTATCCTCCCGAACCTTCCCACCGGCCAGAAGGTCGGCATCGCCTTCTCCGGCGGCCTCGACACCAGCGCAGCGCTCCTCTGGATGCGCAACAACGGCGCCATCCCCTACGCCTACACCGCGAACCTGGGCCAGCCCGACGAGTCCGACTACGACGAGATCCCGCGCAAGGCCATGGCCTACGGCGCTGAAAAGGCCCGCCTGATCGACTGCCGCGCGCAGATGGTGGCCGAAGGCATCGCCGCCCTGCAATCGGGCGCGTTCCACATCTCGACCGCCGGCATCACCTACTTCAACACCACCCCGATCGGCCGCGCAGTGACCGGCACGATGCTGGTGGCCGCCATGAAGGAAGACGACGTCAACATCTGGGGCGACGGCAGCACCTTCAAGGGCAACGACATCGAGCGCTTCTACCGCTACGGCCTGCTGACCAACCCGGACCTGAAGATCTACAAGCCCTGGCTGGACCAGCGCTTCATCGACGAGCTCGGCGGCCGTTCGGAAATGTCCGAGTACATGCGCCAGGCCGGCTTCGACTACAAGATGTCGGCTGAAAAGGCCTACTCCACCGACTCCAACCTGCTGGGCGCCACCCACGAAGCCAAGGACCTGGAGCACCTGAACTCCGGCATCCGCATCGTCAAGCCCATCATGGGCGTCGCCTTCTGGCGCGACGACGTCGCCGTCAAGGCCGAGGAAGTCACCGTCCGCTTCGAGGAAGGCCACCCGGTCGCCCTGAACGGTGTGGAATACAGCGACCCCGTCGAACTGATGCTCGAAGCCAACCGCATCGGCGGCCGCCACGGCCTGGGCATGAGCGACCAGATCGAAAACCGCATCATCGAAGCCAAGAGCCGCGGCATCTACGAAGCCCCGGGCCTGGCCCTGCTGTTCATCGCCTACGAGCGCCTGGTCACCGGCATCCACAACGAAGACACCATCGAGCAGTACCGCGAAAGCGGCCGCAAGCTCGGCCGCCTGCTGTACCAGGGCCGTTGGTTCGACCCGCAAGCCATCATGCTGCGCGAAGCCGCCCAACGCTGGGTCGCCCGCGCCGTCACCGGCGAAGTCACCATCGAACTGCGCCGCGGCAACGACTACTCGCTGCTGAACACGGAATCGCCCAACCTGACATACGCCCCCGAGCGCCTGTCCATGGAAAAGGTCGAAAACGCCCCGTTCACGCCCGCGGACCGCATTGGCCAGCTCACCATGCGCAACCTCGACATCGTCGACACCCGCGGCAAGCTCTTCACCTACGTGAAGACCGGCCTGCTCGCCTCCTCCGGCAGCTCGCTGCCGCAGCTGAGCGACGAAGGCAAGAAGAAGTAATTCTTCAACGCCATAAACCAGAAAGCCCTTCGGCACGCCGAAGGGCTTTTTGTTTGGCGAAGAGCGATCGGGCGCCAACCTCGATGAGAGCGAGCCCACTAAAGACAGTCACGACCAGCGCGCAGCGTCATCACCTACCGCAAGACACCGCGTAAGCCCCCAAAGGCCGCCTGCGCGGCCGGCCGGGGGCGAGCCCCGCAAGATCGTCCACCACACCCTAGGCGAGAACGCCAAGCACACCGCCCTCCCCAGCAACGAGACACATTCAGCCGACGCAGCCTGGGGCGGCGGGGGCCTGCCGCGCGCGGGGCGTCGATAAGCCCGAGGGAATCTGAAGGAAAGGCCGAAGGCCTTGACGAAGATGACGAAGGGGAAGTCCGGAGCGAAGGCTCCGGACCGCAATCGTTGCCCCGCGCGCGGCAGGCCCCCGCCGCCCCAGGCGTCAACAGAATGCAAATCACCACCAAGGAGCAAGCAAGAGCCTAAAGCTCCACCTGCATCCCCATCTCCACCACCCGATTAGCCGGAATCTTGAAGAACTTGGTACTCCGAGTAGAGTTCCGCGCCATGAACGAAAACACCGCCCGCCGCCAGCGCCACAGTGCCGGCTTCTTCGCCGCCACCACCGTCTGCCGCGACAGGAAGTAGGAAGTCCGCATCGGCTCCAGATCGATCTCCGGATACGCCTCGGCCACCAGCCGCAGCGCCTCCGGCACATCCGGATCTTCCTTGAAGCCGTAGTTGATCGTCGCCTGCCAACTGGACGCCGACAGCTTGGTCACGGAGAAGCGCTCCTCGGGCGAAACATAGGGCACGTCCGCCACCAGAATGGTCAGGAACAGCACATGGTCATGCAGCACCTTGTTGTGCTTCAGGTTGTGCAGCAGCGCCGGCGGCACATTGCCCGAGTTCATCGTCATGAAGATGGCCGTGCCCGGCACGCGCGACGGCGGGTACTCTTCGAGCTGCGCCATGAATTCCTTGAGCGGCTGGCGGTCCCGCTGCTGCATCTCCGACAGCAGCCGGCGGCCGCGGCGCCACGTCATCATCAGCGTGAACACCACGATCGCCACCAGCAGCGGCAGCCAGCCGCCCTCGTGGATCTTGAACACATTGGCCGAGAACAGCAGCACATCGAACAACAGCAACAGGCCCAGCGCCACCATCCACAGCACACGCTTGATGCCGGTCGAACCGCGCGGCAACACCGCGAAAGCCAGCACCGACGTCGTGAACATCGTCCCCGTGACCGCGAAGCCATAAGCGGCAGCCAGGTTGTCCGAATTGCGGAACAGCAGGACCAGGATCAGCACCGCGCACAGCAGCAGCGCATTGACCTGCGGCAGATAGATCTGGCCCTTCTCGATGGCCGACGTATGCAGGATCTGCATGCGCGGCCAGAAACCCAGCTGCACCGCCTGGCGCGTGACCGAATAAGCGCCCGAAATCACCGCCTGCGACGCCACGATGGTCGCAATGGTGGCCAACGCCACCAGCGGTGCCAGCCCCCATTCCGGCGCCATCATGAAGAACGGATTGCGGATCGCGGTCGGATCGCGCAACAACAGCGCGCCCTGGCCGAAATAGCACAGCGTCAGGGCCGGCAGCACCATGCTGAACCAGGCGCGGCGGATCGCCGGACGGCCGAAGTGGCCCATGTCGGCATACAGCGCCTCGGCGCCGGTCAAGGCCAGCACCACCGCCCCCAGCAGCACGAAACTGATCCACGGGAACTCGACGATGAAACGCAAACCCCACATCGGATTCAAGGCCCGCAGCACTTCCGGCGTCTGCCAGATCTGCCAGCCGCCCAGCGCCGCCAGCGTGCCGAACCACAACAGCATCACCGGACCGAACAGCTTGCCCATGGCGCCCGTGCCGTGCGACTGGATCGCGAACAGCGCAATCAGCACCACCAGCGACAGCGGCACGACCCAGGCATCCAGCTGATGCGACACGATGCCTATCCCTTCCAGCGCCGACAGCACTGAAATGGCTGGCGTGATCATGCTGTCGCCGTAGAACAGCGCCGCGCCGAAAATTCCCAGCACGATCAGCACCCAGCGCAGCTTGCCTTCACGCCCGCGCACCGCCAGTTCCAGCAAGGCCAGCGTGCCGCCCTCGCCGCGGTTGTCGGCGCGCAGCACCAGCGTCACGTACTTGAACGACACCACCACCATCAGCATCCAGAACAGGATGGACAGCACGCCCAGCAGGTGGGCAGGCTCCAGGTCGGTGTGCACGCTCAGTCCCGTCAGACAGGCCCGCAGCGTATACAAGGGACTGGTGCCGATATCGCCGTACACCACGCCCAGCGCCCCCATGATGAGGGCGGCCCGCGACGATGGCGCGTGCCCGCCGAGTGTTTGCCCGTTGGACGACGAAGGAACGCTGGCCGAACCTTGGCTCATGATGTAGGTTCTTGACGAGTAAGTTGGGCGCCCTTGCGGGGGCCGGGAAACACGACGGACAGCCGTGTTCCTGAAAAGTCCGGACGGCTGGTGAGTTTCCACCAGGCGCCATGCGCGTGCGCGATTTCCCGCACGATGGCAAGTCCCAGGCCCGACCCGCCCGCGGTCGCGGTGGGAGAACGGTAGAAGGCCTCGAACACCCGTTCGCGCTCATCGGGAGAAATGCCCGGCCCATCGTCCTCCACGGTCAGCGAAGGCGGATTGGCGCCGACGATCAGCGTGATGCGGCCGGTCTTGTTGCCATAGCGCAGCGCGTTGTCGATGAGATTGCCCAGCAGTTCGGCCAGCAGCAAGGGATCGGCGTCGATCCAGATGGGCGCGTCCGGCGCGACCAGATCCAGCTCGTAATGCGCCTCGCGCACCCGCGGAAACCATTCCGCGCCGTTCGCCCGCACCCATTCGCAAAGGTCGATGCGCACGAAGCTGTCCTGCGGACGGGCGTTAGGATCGGCGCGCGCCAGAACCAGCAACTGCTGCCCCAGGCGGATCATGCGGTCGCTCACCGCCTTGATGCGTTCGGCCCGCGCGCGCACGTCGTCGGGCAAGGGGCGCGCCAGCATCAATTCCGACTCCAGGCGCAACCCCGACAAAGGCGTGCGCAGCTGGTGCGCCGCATGGCCGATGAAGCGGCGCTGCGCCGCCAGCGAGGCATCCAGGCGCAGCAGCAGATCATTGGTGTGCGTAACCAGTGGCTCGATTTCGACCGGCACGCCGGCCACTTCCAGCGGCTGCATGTCGTCGATGGAGCGTTGCCGGATCTCTTCGGACAGGTGGTTGACCGACCGCAGCCCCGAACGCACGCCCTGCATCACCACCCAGGTGAACAGCGCGATCAACGCGACCTGCCCCACCACCATCAGCCAGAAGAAATCTTCCAGCATCCAGAGCGACATGTCGATCTTGTGCGTGATGACCCAGGTGGCCGCCAGGTCCAACAGGACCAGCAGGAGGATCGGCGGCATCAGGCGGATGACCAGATGCCGCGCCAGCGAACGGGAGGGAAGCAAGGGGCGGGAAACCGGAGTAGCGGTAGGAGTGCGTTCCTGCATCATGACGCAATGCCCTCGCCTAGGCGTATGGATGCGCGCGGCCGGTGCGACGCGGCCGCAGCCGGCCCGTCAGGCCGTTTCCACATCCAGCATGTAGCCAAAGCCGCGTACCGTTTGAATGCTGGCACCAGTGCCTTCCAGGCGCTTGCGCAGGCGGTACACGTAGACTTCGACGGCGTTTTCGCTGAAATCGGCATCCCAGGCCGACAGCGAGTTCACGATCTGGCGCTTGGTCACGACGCGACCGACACGGGCCATCAGCATTTCCAGCACGGAAAGCTCGCGCACCGACAGCGACAGGCGCTGGCCATTGGCGCGGACTTCGCGGCCAACGGTGTCGAACACCAGCGGGCCGACTTCAATCAGGGGCTGCGCCTGGCCGGCGCGGCGCCGGCCGAAGGCGCGCACGCGCGCCGCCAGCTCGGGCAGTTCGAAAGGTTTGGTGACGTAGTCGTCCGCCCCGGCGTCCAGGCCGGCGACGCGGTCCTCGATGCCATCGCGGGCGGTGAGGATCAACACGGGAACCTGGTTGCCGTCCTGGCGCAATTGCCGCAGCACGTCCAGCCCGCTCATGCCCGGAAGGTTGAGGTCGAGCAGCATGAGGTCGTAAGGCTGCCCCGCCAAGGCGCCCAGAACCCGGTCGCCCTCGGTCAGCCAGTCGACCGCATAGCCTTGGTCGGCCAGAAATTCCTGGAGCGCGTGGCCCAGGGTGGTGTCGTCTTCGATTACCAGAACTCGCATGCGGCGATTCTAGCGCGATCCCGGCCGGAACGGGGCGCGAAATGCGCCCCGGGGCCGGGAAGCGTTCAAGGTGCGGACGGAGCCGGGGCGGCCCCGGCCGCAGCGGGCGCTGCTGAGCCGGCGACGCCGCCGGACGGAGGCGTGGTCACGAACCCGATGCGCGTCATGCCCGAACGGCGGGCCGAAGCCATGACCTTGGCCAGGGTCTCGTAACGCGTGTTCTGGTCCGCGCGGATGCGGATCTCGGGTTGCGGCTTGGTGCCGGCGATCGACTTGAAGCGGTTGGGCAGGTCATCGATATTGACCGGCTTCTCGTCCCAGAACAGCGCCCCGCTGGCATCGATGGCCAGGTCGACGGTCTTGGGTTCTTCCTCGATCTGCTCGGCGGCCACCTGGGGCATGTTGATCTTGATCGAATGCGCCAGCAGCGGCGCGGTGATGATGAAGATCACCAGCAGCACCAGCATCACGTCGATCAGGGGCACCATATTGATCTCGGAAACCGTATGGCTTCCGGATCCCTTGCCCTCGAAGCTGCCAAAGGCCATTATTCGCTCCCGCGTTGAGCCGCAGCGCCGTTGCCGTTCTGGCGGCGCAGGGCGCGCACCTTGCCGTCGGACAGAGCGACCTGCTGGCCGGTGGTCAGGAACGCGAACAAGTCATGCGCAAAGGCATCCAGGCGCGACAGGAACACGCGGTTGTTGCGCACGAAGGTGTTGTAGGCCAGCACCGCGGGAATGGCGACCGCCAGGCCCAGGCCCGTCATGATCAGCGCTTCGCCCACCGGACCGGCGATGCGGTTGATGGTCACGCCGTCGGACAGGCCGATGCCGACCAGAGCATGGTACACGCCCCACACCGTGCCGAACAGGCCCACGAACGGCGCCGTCGAACCCACCGAAGCCAGGACGGTCAGGCCGTTTTCCAGCTTCGCGGTTTCTTCGTCGATGACCTTGCGCATGGTGCGCGTGACGAAATCGGAGTTGCTGCCCGACTCTTCAAGCTTGGTCGCGCCGAACTTGTTGTGATGCGCCTGCGCATGCATGGCGTGACTGGCCAGGTGCGAGAACGGATCGCGCGCGCCATGCGTGACGATTTCGTTTTCGACCTGTTCGAGCGAGCTGGCGTTCCAGAACTTGTTCAGGAAGTCCGCGGAGCGCTTGCGCATGCTGACGTTGCTCGCGACCTTGACCAGGATCAGGTACCAGGTCACAAGCGACATCAGGATCAGGATGATGAACAGGCCCTTGCCGACGAAGTCGCTTTGCGCGATGAAGTGCATGAAGCCCATGTCGGGGACCGCGGCGGGGGCCGGCGCGGCAGGCAGCGCCGAGGGCAGCGCGGCGGCGGCGCCGTGCAGCGCGTCGGCCGATTGCTGGACAGCGCCGGCGGCTTGCTGAGCCGTGGCACCGACCGCCGAGGCGGCTTGTTGAGCTGCGGGCGCGGCCGCAGCCGCGGCAGGCGCAGCGGCGGCGGCAGCCGGCGCTGCCGGGCTGGTGGTCGCCTGCGCCACCAGGGTGGCGCTATGCAGTGCGTTGGACATCTCAGTTCCTCATTACGAAATCGAACGGAATTTTGGCTTTGGCGGGATAGGCCACGCCGTTACGGGTATACGGTTTGAAACGCCCCTTGCGGGCGGCTGCCAGCGCCGATTCGTCCAGGCGCGGAAAGCCCGAGGACGCATCGATGATTGCCCGCTCGACCAGCCCCTGGGTGTTGATCTCGACCAGCACCACCACGCGACCCTCTTCCCGCATGCGGCGCGATGCCATCGGGTAATTGGGCATGGGGCGCGCCCCCTGGAATTCGATGCTGGATACCAGCACCGGCTGATCCGGCGGCGGCCCTTGCTGCGGCCCTTGCGGCGCCTGCGTGCCTTCGGGCGCGCCACTGGGCGGCGCCTTTGGCGCTTCCGGCTTGGGCTCGACCTTGACGTCCTGCTTGGGCTCGGGTTTGGGTTTAGGCTTGGGTGGCGGCTTGGGCTTGGGTTTGGGCGCCGGCATCGGCGGCTTTTCAACCACCGGTTCCGGTTCGGGTTCAGGTTCCGGCTCGGGCTTGAGTTCAGGCTCCGGTTCGGGCTCGACCTCGGGCTCCGGCGGCTCGGGCGGCGTTTCCGTCACCGGCTGCGGCTCCTCGGGAGTGGGCTCGGCCTTGGCGATCTGGGGAATGGGCGCATCCACCACGCTCACCATGATGGCTTCGGGTTCTTCGAGTTCAGGACGATTCTCGGGTGCCATGAAGATGGCGCCTACCACTGCCGCATGCAGCGCCAGGACCGTCAGGCCAGCGCCTGCGCGTATACCGAATGAAGAGCGCGAAGAAGAATTCCAACCGCGTTGAAAACTAGGCATGAATCAGCCAGGGTGCATTGACTTATCCGGCCAGCCAGGAAAGACGCACACGCGATGGCGACGCCGGCTGACCGGTACAAGCCCACAATAATATCTTAAATGCGAATGATTCGCACGTCCTATTTCATCTGATCCCGTCCTACATTTCTGAGCGAGATCAACCGGCACGAGCGATGCGGCGCGCGCAAAACAAAAAACCCGCCACCATGACGTGTGCGGGTTTTGTGTGGAGCGCATATCGGAGCTTTTGGTGGGTGCTACAGGGGTCGAACCTGTGACCTACGCCTTGTAAGGGCGCCGCTCTACCAACTGAGCTAAGCACCCATTTTGATGCAGCCTCAAGACGAAATTCGCGAAAAATCCGTACAAGCAACTGCCAACCGGGGCACTCAAAAGCAATACGCGGGCCGGAGTATACCGGACCGCGCAGTTGTGGGCAAATCGCCAGGCCTGAATGCCTGCGACCCGCCCGCCGTCCATTAGTTGACGGCGTCCTTCAGGGCCTTGCCCGGACGGAACTTCGGCACCTTGGCCTTCTTGATCTTGATGGTTTCGCCAGTGCGCGGATTACGGCCGGTGCGCGCGGCGCGAGCCGACACAGCGAACGTGCCAAAGCCAACCAACGTAACCGTACCGCCCTTCTTCAGGGTGGTCTTGACGGCACCGATCAGGGCGTCGAGCGAGCGACCAGCGGCGGCCTTGGAGATGTCGGCCTTGCTGGCGATGTGATCGATGAGTTCGGTTTTGTTCATTCAGGTGTACCCCTCACAAGGTATGGAGTCTGCCGGAGTGCAGTTCATGGCCGTCATGATGGACGCCGCAGAAGACGCAAAACCGACAAACGACGAACAGACAGTGGATAAACTTTTTTCTTGCGCTGCGAAGCACAACTTTTAAACTGCTGCGCCGCCTGGATTCAATGGCAAATTGCCTTCAAATCACCAGCGACGCAGACGTGTATTAGGCCTTGGCGTGGCGCGGCTGTCAAGCGAAAACCTCACCACAACCCGCGTCAATACTAGCTTTTAGACCGTTTCGCAATAAACAGAAACACGCATTTCGGGGTTTGCGCGACACCCTCGAACGCGATCGTTAACTTGCGTCAGACATCGGCCCATCGACGCAGCAAATTGTGATAAATGCCGGTGAGTTGCACGATGGAGGGATGCCCCGCGGCATCCTGATTCAAGCGCTGTATGGCCACATCCATGTCCAGCAGCAGTGCGCGCTGGCTGTCTTCGCGCACTAGGCTCTGCATCCAGAAAAACGACGATACGCGCGCGCCCCGCGTCACCGGATTGACCTTATGCAGGCTGGTGCCCGGGTACAGCACCATATGCCCTGCGGGCAGCTTCACTGCGCGCGGACCATAGGTGTCGTCGATGACCAGCTCGCCGCCATCGTAGGAATCGGGCTCGGAAAAGAACAGCGTGGCCGAGAGGTCCGTGCGCACGCGCTCAGCCGTGCCGGCGATGCCGCGCACCGCATTGTCCACGTGATAGCCGAATGCCTCCCCGCCCTCATAGCGATTGAACAAGGGCGGAAAGATCTTGCGCGGCAGCGCGGCCGACATGAACAGGTTGTTGGCTGCCAGGCGCTGCAGGATCAGATTGCCCAACTCCTGCGCCAGGGGATGCTGCTCCGGCAGTTGGCGATTGCGCTTGACCTCGGCCGACTGATAGCCGGCGGTGACCTTGCCGTCGACCCAATCGGCGGCGTCCAGGCGGCGCCGGATCTCGGCCGCCTCTTCTGGCGTGAAAACTTCTGCGATCTGTATGAGCATGGGCGCTATCCCGATTGCGTTGCAGGCGCGCCCGGCCACCGGTCGCGCGCGTGCCGCATTATCCCTGCAGGCAGCCGTTGAGCGCCTGATCGAAATCAAACAGCAGATCGGCCTCGTCTTCGATGCCCACGGACACGCGGATGAGACTGTCCGCGATGCCCATCTGCTTGCGGCGCTCGGCGCCCATCTCGTAATAGATGGTGTGGGCGGCAGGCAGCGCCAGGCTGCGCGTATCGCCCAGGTGAGTCGCCATCAGCACGATGCGCAGGCGGTTCAGGAAATCAAAGCAGTCCACCCCGTCCGCCAGTTCGACGCCCAACAGGCCGCCGAAGCGCGAGCCGAACAACGCCGCCGCGCGCCCATGCTGCGGATGGCTGGCCAGCCCGGGGTAATGCACCTTGGCCACGCCCGGATGATCCTCAAGGAAGCGCGCCAGCGCCAACGCGTTGGCGCAGTGCTTGGCCATGCGCAGGGCCAGGGTCTCGGCGCCTACCGCGATGCGGTGCGCAGGCTCGGCTGCCAGGGTCCCGCCCATGTCGCGCAGGCCCTTCTTCTTGACCTGCGTGAGCCCCCAACTGGTGGACGGTCCCTTGCGATAGGCCTCGTAGATGTTCGCGTAATTCGACCAGTCATACAGCCCCGTGTCCGTGACGGCGCCGCCCAACGCATTGCCATGGCCGCCGATGTACTTGGACAGCGAGTTCATCACCAGGGACGCCCCGACCGAGACAGGCCGGAACATCCAGGGCGAGGTCAGCGTATTGTCGACCACGTAGACCAGGCCCTTCTCGCGGCAGATTTCTCCAATCACGGCCAGGTCAGCAACCTGCGTGCCCGGATTGGCGATGGTCTCGGTGAAAACCATGCGGGTGTTGGGCTGGATCGCCGCACGCACCTGCGCCGAATCCGTCGCGTCCACGAAGGTGATTTCCACCCCCAGTTCCAGCAGCGTGCCCAGCAGGCTGTTGGTGTTGCCAAACACGAACTGGCTGGACACCAGATGGTCGCCTCGGCGCAGCAGCGTGGTGAAGATGGCGGCCAGCGCCGCCATGCCGGTCGCGAAGCTGACCGTGCCCTTGCCGCCTTCCATCTGGTTGACCTTGGCCTCCAGCGCGGTGGTGGTGGGCGTGCCTTGGCGGGCGTAGGTAAAGCCGGCCTTGCCCTGAAAGACCGCGGCCAGCTCACGGGCGTCTTCGTAGGCGAACTCCGAGGACGGATGCATGGGCTTGTGCACCGCTCCGTGCTCGACGGATTGCTTGCGGTCGGAATGGAGGATCGTGGTGGTAAAGCCGTTCTGGTGCATGATGGGCTGACGCGAAGAGGATATGGTCTACAAGATAGGTAAGACGGATGAATCAGGAACGGCGCTGGCGCACGGTTTCATAGAGGCAGACGGCGCTGGCCACGCTGACGTTCAGGCTTTCCACCGAACCCAGCATGGGGATGTTCACCAGTTGATCGCAGGTTTCCCGCGTCAGGCGGCGCATGCCCTCGCCTTCCGCCCCCATGACCCAGGCCATGGGCTGGCGCGCATCGATCTGATGCATGCTGTCGGTGGCCTGGTCGTCGGTGCCCACCAGCCACACGCCGCGGTCCTTCAGGCTGCGCATGGTGCGCGCCAGGTTGGTCACCATCAGATAGGGCACGGTATCGGCCGCGCCGCAAGCCACGCGCTGCACGGTTGCGTTCAGGCCGACGGCCCGGTCGCGCGGCGCGATGACGGCGTGCACGCCGGCGGCATCCGCGGTACGCAGGCAGGCGCCCAGGTTGTGGGGATCGGTCACGCCATCCAGGATCAACAGCAGCGGCGGGCCTTCGATGACATCGAGTACCTCATCCACGTCCACCGCCAGTTGGCGCTCTTCGGCCAGCGCCACCACGCCCTGATGGCGGGTGCCGCGGGACAGGCCGTCCAGGCGCTCCATGGGGACCGGATGCAGGCGGCAGCCCGCCTTTTCGGCCTGCTCGATGAACGTCTGCATCCGCTTGTCGCGGCGCGACGCCTCTACATAGATTTCCTTGATCGAGTCGGGCGCGTGGCGCAGCCGCGCAACAACCGCGTGAAACCCGGCCAGGACTTGGGTCGACGCCATAAATGCAATACCTTTAGATAAACGAATACCCGCCCCAGAGCGGGGCGGGCCACCGGACCAAGCCGGCCATAGATGCAATGTTACCCCTTATGGCGCAGCCGCCATACGACGGCCTCGCCATAAGGAAGTGTCAGTGGCGCTTGTGCGCGGCCTTCTTGGCCGGCGCTGCGCGCTTGGATGCCTTGGGCGCCCGCGGCGGCTTGCTGGCCTTCTTGGCCTCGGCGCGGCGCTCCTTGGCGGTCTGGCCCTTCAGGGCGGCGGGCTTGGGCGACGCGGCCTTCTTGACACGGCGCGAGGGCTCGTCCGGGCTGCGGGCCGACGCCTTGCGCAAGGCGTCGAAGCTCGTGCCCTGCACCAGGCGGAACTCGATGCGGCGGGCTTCGAGGTCCACGCGCGACACCTGCACCTGCACCTTGTCGGTCAGGCGGTAGCGCATGCCCGTGCGTTCGCCGCGCAACTCGTGCAGGGCGTCGTTGAACTGGAAATACTCGCCGCCCAGTTCGGAAACATGCACCAGCCCTTCGACGTGCAGGGTGTCCAGCGTGACGAAGATGCCGAAGCTGGCGACGCCGGTAACGGTGCCGCTGAAGTCCTCGCCCACGCGCTCCTTGACGAACCAGCACTTGAGCCAGGCTTCGACGTCGCGCGACGCCTCGTCGGCGCGGCGCTCGCTGGCGGACAGCACCAGGCCCATCTTTTCCCAGATGGCATGTTCGTGCTCGCGCTGCGTGCGGCCGATCACCACAGGCTGGTCTTCCAGGCTGGGCACATAGCGCTGACCGGCCAGCAACGCCTTGATGACACGATGCGTCAGCAGGTCGGGATAGCGGCGGATGGGCGAGGTGAAGTGGCTGTAGCCGGGATAGGACAAGCCAAAGTGGCCCATATTGTCGGGGCTGTAGACCGCCTGCTGCATGGAGCGCAGGCACATCGTCTGCAACAGCTGGTAGTCGGGGCGTCCGCGCACCGAATCCAGGAAGTCGCCGTAATCCTTGGCCGTGGGCGTCTCGCCGCCGCCCAGCGACAGGCCCATGGTGCGCAGGAATTCGCGCAGCGACTGCAGGCGTTCGGGCGTGGGGCCTTCGTGGATGCGGTACAGGCCGGGATGCTTGCTGCGGGTCATGAAGTCGGCCGCGCAGGTATTGGCGGCCAGCATGCACTCTTCAATCAGCTTGTGGGCATCGTTGCGCACCGACGGCACGATTTGCTCGATGCGGCCGAGCTCATTGCAGACGATCTTGGTCTCGACCGTGTCGAAGTCGATGGCGCCGCGCTTCTTGCGCCCTTGCGCCAGCAGCTGAAAGAGTTCATACAGGTGCTGGACCTGGGGCATGACGCTGCGCATGGCGTGCGCGGCAGGACCGCCGGGCTGTTGCAGGGCGGCCCAGATGTTCGTATAGGTGGTGCGCGCATGCGAGTGCATGACCGCGTTATAGAACTGGTAGGCCGTAACCGTACCAGCCTTGGCGCCGCTGGCCGGAATGACCATGTCGCAAACCAGCACCAGGCGGTCGACGTCCGGGTTCAGCGAACACAAGCCGTTGGACAACGACTCCGGCAGCATCGGGATGACCCGGCGCGGAAAGTACACGCTGGTGCCGCGTTCGATCGCGTCGTCGTCCAGGGCGTCACCCGGACGCACATAGTGGCTGACGTCGGCGATGGCCACCAGCAGGCGCCAGCCCGGGCGCTTGCGCTGGCCCGCGCCCAGCTCCACGGGCTCACAGTACACCGCGTCGTCGAAGTCGCGCGCGTCCTCGCCGTCGATGGTGATGAGCGGCACGTCGCGCAGGTCGACGCGGTCCTTGAGATCGGTCTTCCTGACCACGTCCGGCAGGCGTGCGGCCTGCTTGAGCGCGGCTTCCGAGAAATCGACCGGCACGTCGAACTTGCGCACCGCGATCTCGATTTCCATGCCGGGATCGTCGATCTCGCCCAACACCTCGGCCACACGGCCCAACGGCTGCGTGTGGCGAGTGGGCTGCTCCATGATTTCAACCGCGACCACCTGCCCATGCTGGGCGCCGTTGGTGTCGCTGGGCGGAATCAGGATGTCATGCTTGATGCGCTGGTCCTCGGGCACGACGATGGACAGGCCATGCTCGTGCAGGAAGCGCCCCACCAGCTTGTTGGTGCGGCGCTCGATGACTTCGACGATGGTGCCTTCCGGCTTGCCGCGGTATTCGCCAGTGGGTTTGACCAGCACACGGTCGCCATGCAGCACCTTGAGCATTTCGCGCGGCGACAGGAACAGGTCCGGGCCGCCGTCGTCACGCAACAGGAAGCCGAAGCCGTCGCGATGCCCCAGCACCTTGCCGGCGACGAAGTCCAGTTTGGTGGCCAGCAGCAACACGCCCTTGCGGTTGGGCATCAATTGGCCGTCGCGCTCCATGGCGCCCAGGCGGCGCTCAAATCCCACCATCGTCGCGGCGCGCTCGACGCCCATGCGTTCGGCCAGTTCCACCGGAGACAGCGGCGAGCCTGCGGCGCGCAGCGCTTTCAGGATGGCTTCACGGGACGGGACATCAGGATCGAAGTCCGGCGGCGCTTCGGGCAAGGGTGTTGATCTGTTGTTATTCGATTCGTTATTCGATCGTTTTGCCAAAGCTAAAATTTCCGTATATAATGCGCAGCTTCTGTGGTTCGCCCAAGGCTGAACACTGAAGCAGAAAATGGTCAGAAGGGCCGGGAAGTTTAAAACCCAGCCGGGGTTTGAAAAGCAAGTTGCTTAAAAACCTTATTGTAGAACCAACTGCACTTTGGACGCATGTTTTAGTTAATGTGTTTTAACTGAAGCGATGCGACTAGAGCGGCAGCGTATCACATACTTCTGACAGTATCTCTCAGTGCCCAGGTGGCGGAATTGGTAGACGCGCATGGTTCAGGTCCATGTGCCGCAAGGTGTGGAGGTTCGAGTCCTCTCCTGGGCACCACGGAATTTCAATCAAGACCATGCAAGGCGGTCTTGATGGCAACGGCTAAAAAGCCCCGGAAATCGCAAGATTCCCGGGGCTTTTGCTTTGCGCCCCGCCACTGCGTGTTTCAACGCCACGGCACCTTGCGATTCAAATGATGCCGCGCGTACAGATCCGCGCCCATGCCTTCGATCTGGCCATCGATCAACGCTTCGAAAGGCCGCAGCAGCGCATCGAAATTCGTCGGCGCTTCAATCGCATTCAAGGCATGCGCCACGGCCTCTATCGTGGACAGCGCGCCCGGCACGTCGGCGTGACGAACCCGGTAGCGCGTGGAAAGCCCCGCGGGCAACATCACGCGCGGCAAGGCGGCCAGCGCCGGGTTGATATGCAGCAGCTTGCGCGCATGTCCCCAGGTGCCGTCAGGCACGATCAATCTGATGGGCGCGCCCAGGTCCTGCCCGTAGCCCGGCGCCAACACCTCGGCGCCCTCGCCCGGAAACAGCAGGCGAGGCAGATGGCCTGGCAGCGCCCAATCCTCTTCCGAAAAATATTCGCCCACCACGCGTTGCGCGCCCGCCAGCCCCAGCACCGCCAGTCTTGCTGTGTTCAAGGCATGGCGCGCCTCGCTCGGATGCTGCAACACCACGACGCGAGTGCGACAGGAAAGCGAGGGAATCAGCGTGCACAGACAGTGCGACAGAGGACGCAGACAACGCGTGCAGAGGGTACGGGACATGGGGCGACACTATATCGAAAGTTCGAAAGCGCCCGGCAGCAAAAAAATATGAAAAAAAAGCCACACGACTTGCACACTTCAAAAAAAGTGTGCATAATCTCATTCCTCTGCTGCTGAACAAGAAACAACGCGAAAGCGAAGCGACAAGTAAAGCATCAGCGCCCAGGTGGCGGAATTGGTAGACGCGCATGGTTCAGGTCCATGTGCCGCAAGGTGTGGAGGTTCGAGTCCTCTCCTGGGCACCAATTATTACATCACGAGGTACCTGCGTGATGCGCCAAAAAAACCCCGAACGCGTAAGCGTCCGGGGTTTTTTCTTTGTGTGGCCCTTTTCTTGCGGCCCTTTTCTTTATCCCGCCTATTTGATTTGCCCGGCCCGCAGGCAGACGCTCTGAGCCGGGCGGCCCGCCCTACTTCAGCACGCGGGTCATGACCACGTGCGGAATACCGGCCTCGACGAATTCCTCGCCTTCCACATTGAAGCCATGGGCCTGGTAGAAACCTGCCGCATGCGTCTGCGCGTGCAGCACCAGCATGCGATGGCCGTCGCCATGGCCCTGTTCGATCAGCGCGTCCAGCAACTGGCTGCCGACGCCCATGCCGCGGGCCTTCTTGTGGACCGCCATGCGGCCGATGTGGCCGTCGGGCAGAAGCCGGCCCGTGCCCATGGGCGTGCCGTCCGGGCCGTAGGCCACGGCGTGCACCGACACCGCGTCATCGTCGTCCAGCTCGACCTCGGGCGGCACTTTCTGTTCGACGACGAACACTTCATGGCGCACCGAATACGCGTCGTCGCGCAAGCGGTCCCAGGTGCCCAGGGCGATACGCACCGTAGATTGTTTGTTGGTCGACATGTCCATCCCTCGCGTGCAGCAAATGAATAAAAGAATCCTAAACCTCATTTTGGCAGGGATGAACAATGGCCAAAAGGGGGTACGATCGCGGCTTGCCCATGTCGTCCATGTTCCGCCACATGCCGCCTGCCGCTCCCCCCGCCTGGTTGAAAGCCGCGCCCGCGCTCTTCCTGCTTCTCTGGTCCAGCGGTTTCGTCGTGCTCAAAGTGGGCCTGGCCTATGCCGACCCCATGACGTTCCTGGCGCTGCGCTACGCCTGCGTGGTGCTGATACTTGCGCCCTTCATGCTGTTCCTGCGCCCGCCGCTGCCGCGCGGCGCCAGCGCCTGGGGCCATCTGGCGATGGTCGGACTGCTGTTGCAGGCAGGCTACTTCTGTTTCACCTACTTGTCTCTCAAGCAAGGCATGTCGGCGGGCGGCGTGGCGCTGATCACCTCGTTGCAACCTATCCTGATCGGCCTGCTGGCGCCGGCGATCGCGCACGAGAAAGTCGACGCCCGCCGCTGGGCAGGCCTGGGCCTGGGGGTGTCAGGCGCCGCGCTGGTGATCATCGCCAAGGCTTCGATCGATGTGCTCTCGCCGCTGGGCCTGGCGTTCGCCATCAGCGCCCTGCTCTGCATCACCGGCGGCACGCTGTATGAAAAACGCTATGGCGTGCAAACGCATCCCGTCACGTCCAACATGGTGCAGTACGCGGTCGGCCTGATCGCCACCGCGCCGCTGGCGTACTGGCTGGAGCCGATGCAAATCGAATGGACCGCCCCCCTGCTGGCTTCGCTGGCTTATCTGGTCGTGGGCAATTCGCTGGTGGCGATCACCTTGCTGCTGACCATGATCCGCTATGGCGAGGCCTCCCGCGTGTCGGCGCTGTTCTTCCTGGTGCCGCCCTGCACCGCCGTCATTGCGCTGATCATCCTGGACGAAGCCATTCCCGCGCTGGCCTGGCCGGGCATGGCCCTGGCGGCGCTCGGCATCCTGCTGGTGACGCGCACGGCGCGTACCGCTGCCAAGTAGAATGAGCGCCCCTCCAGGTCCCTGTCCATGAACGCTGTCGTTACCTCCGCCCTGCCGGTCTTCGCGCTGATCCTGACTGGCTGGCTCGCCGCCCGCTGGCGCATCCTGGGTTCCGGCGCCACCGACGCGCTGAACCGCTACGTCGTGTATCTGTCGCTGCCCGCGCTGCTGTTCCGCGCCATGACGCAGGTCGATCTGACGCATATGGCGCACTGGGGTTTCGTGGGCGCCTTCGCGGGCGGCATCGCCGTCACGTTCCTCGCCTCGTTTATCGGCGCGCGCCGCTCGCAGCGCGCGCTGACCGACCGTGGCATCCAGGGGCTGGCCGCGTCCTACGCCAACGCCGGCTACATGGGCATTCCGCTGTGCCTGGCGTTGCTCGGCCCTGACAGCATGGCGCCGGCCACCTTCACCACCCTGCTCACCGCAAGCGTGCTGTT
Source organism: Achromobacter sp. K91 (assembly GCF_003576205.1). Classification (NCBI taxonomy): domain Bacteria; kingdom Pseudomonadati; phylum Pseudomonadota; class Betaproteobacteria; order Burkholderiales; family Alcaligenaceae; genus Achromobacter; species Achromobacter sp. K91. Next base: position 56,870 of record NZ_QWFB01000032.1, read on the forward strand.
CGGCTTTGCCATCGCCTTGATCGAGTTCGACCGCCAACAGACGCCCAATCTGTCCTTGACCCTGCTCAAGGTCGGCCGCGCGCTGCTGCGCAACCCCCTGCTGGCGGCTCCGCTGCTGGGCCTGGCCTGGGCCTTCACCGGCCTGGCGCTGCCGGAAGGCGTGGACCGCTACGTGGCCTTGCTGGGCGCGTCCGCCAGTCCCTGCGCGCTGGTCACGATCGGCCTGTTCCTGGCGCAGACGGAAACGTCCAGTTCGGGACCCGGCGTCATGCGCCTGGTCGCCGGCAAGCTGCTGCTGCAGCCCGCCGTCACGGCGGTGCTGGCGTTCTACGTCTTCGCCATGCCGCCGGTATGGGCCTGGACCGCCGTGCTGATGAGCGCGCTGCCCATCGGCACCGGCCCCTTCATGCTGGCGCAGATGTACGGGCGCGACGCCCGCGTAACCTCGCGCGCCATCCTGGTTTCCACCGTCGCATCGGTGCTGACCGTCAGCCTGCTGGTCGCCTGGATCAGCGCACACCCGATTTCCTGATCGTTCTTCATCATGCTGCTCGCCGTCGCCATCTTCGTACTTACCATCACGCTGGTCATCTGGCAGCCCAGGGGCCTGTCGATAGGCTGGAGCGCCGTGCTGGGCGCGGCGCTTGCCCTGGCCACGGGCGTGGTTCACCTGGCCGACATCGCGGACGTCTGGCGCATCGTCTGGAACGCCACCGCCACCTTCATCGCCATCATCGTCACCAGCCTGATCCTGGATGAGGCCGGCTTTTTCGAATGGTCGGCGCTGCACGTGGCGCGCTGGGGCGGCGGCCGCGGCCGGCTGCTTTTCGTGTTGATCGTGCTGCTGGGCGCCGCGGTTTCGGCGCTGTTCGCCAACGACGGCGCGGCGCTGATCCTTACGCCCATCGTCATGGAAATGCTGGTGGCGCTGGGCTTCGGCCCCGGCGCTTCGCTGGCCTTCGTGATGGCCGCGGGCTTCATCGCGGACACGGGCAGCATCGCATTGATCGTATCCAATCTGGTCAACATCGTGTCGGCCGACTTCTTCAATATCGGCTTCGGCGAGTACGCATCGGTGATGCTGCCGGTAAACCTGATGGCCGTGGCGTCCACGCTGGCGGTACTGCTGCTGTTCTTCCATCGCAGCATTCCGCCGCGCTACGACGTGAGCCAACTGCCCGCGCCCGCCTCCGCGATCCGCGACCTGACCACGTTCCGCGCCGGCTGGGTCGTGCTGACCCTGCTGCTGGCGGGCTTTTTCATCCTGGAACCCATGGGCATCCCGGTCAGCGCCATCGCCGCCGTCGGCGCGCTGGGCCTGCTGCTGATCGCGGGACGACAGCACATCGTCGGCACGCGCCGCATCATGCGCGAGGCGCCCTGGCACATCGTGGTGTTCTCGCTGGGCATGTACCTGGTGGTGTATGGCCTGCGCAACGCCGGGCTGACCGCGCACCTGGCGCAAGTGCTGGACCGGTGCGCCGAGTATGGCGTCTGGGGCGCGGCGATGGGTACGGGCCTGATCACCGCCTTCCTGTCGTCCATCATGAACAACCTGCCCACCGTGCTGGTGGGCGCGTTGTCGATTGCGGACACCAGCGCCACCGGCGCGGTGAAGGACGCGATGATCTACGCCAATATCATCGGCAGCGATCTGGGCCCCAAGATCACGCCGATCGGCAGCCTGGCCACGCTGCTGTGGCTGCACGTGCTGGCGCGCAAGGGCCTGCGCATCACCTGGGGCTACTATTTCAAGGTAGGCATCGTCCTGACCCTGCCGGTGCTGCTGCTGACGCTGGCCGCCCTGGCTTGGCGCCTGCAATAAGCGCCTATATAGCTTTTAGTTATATAAAAGGCATTAATTGGTGGTTTGATCCAAGCGTCCACCGCTTTAGACTTTCAAACATCACACGGGTGCCTGCGCGCGCCCGTTTTTGCTTTCTTACGTATCAAGATCCCGGGACTCGCCCATGAGCACCAACGCCTCGACTCTCCCCCTGCCTACCTCGGCCCTGCCGCCCATCCAGATCAACCGCAAGCCGCTGTGGATCGCCGTGCTGCTGGTGCTGGCAGGCGCCCTGTACCTGCATGAGACCGTCAGTTGGCGCCAGGGCGCGCTGTGGGTCGTCGGCGCGCTGCTGGGCGTGACCCTGTACCACGCCTCCTTCGGCTTCACGCAGGCCTGGCGCGTGTTCGTGTCCGATCGCCGCGGCGCGGGGCTGCGCGCGCAGATGCTGATGCTGGCCGCAGGCGTGCTGCTGTTCTTCCCCTTCCTGGCAGCCGGCACGTTGTTCGGCCAACCCGTCAGCGGCTTCGTGTCGCCCCCGGGAGTCTCTGTCCTGCTGGGCGCCTTCCTGTTCGGCATCGGCATGCAGCTGGGCGGCGGTTGCGCCTCGGGCACGCTGTTCGCAGTCGGCGGCGGCAACACGCGCATGGTGGTCACGCTGCTGTTCTTCATCATCGGCTCGGTCATTGCGACCGCCAACTTCGGCTGGTGGTCGAACCTGCCGGCGCTGGCGCCGACCTCGCTGATCAAGACCTGGGGACTGGCGCCCGCGCTGGCCATCAACCTGGCCGTGTTCGCGCTGATCGCGTGGGCAGCCACGGCGTTGGAGAAGCGCCGCCACGGCCATGTGATTTCGTTCGCCTCGCGTACCGCGCGCCCGGCGTCCCTGCTGCAAGGCCCCTGGCCGCTGATCTGGGGCGGCGTGGCGCTGGTAGTGCTGAACTTCGCCACGCTGGCGCTGGCTGGCCGCCCCTGGGGCATCACCTCCGCCTTTGCGCTGTGGGGCGCCAAGACCCTGGACGCCTTCGGCGGCGACGTGGCCACCTGGGCCTACTGGGCCAAGCAGCCCTCGCTGGCCGCGCCGCTGCGCCAGGACGTCACCACCGTCATGGACATCGGCCTGATGCTGGGCGCGCTTGCCGCCGCCAGCGCCGCCGGCAAGTTCGCCCCCATCTGGAAGGTGCCGGCCCGCTCGCTGGCCGGCGCCGTCATCGGCGGCCTGCTGCTGGGCTATGGTTCGCGCCTGGCCTTCGGCTGCAATATCGGCGCCTATTTCAGCGGCATCCTGTCGGGCAGCCTGCACGCCTGGCTGTGGCTGCCGGCCGCCTTCGCCGGCAGCGCCCTGGGCGTGCGCCTGCGCCCGGCCTTCGGCCTCGCCGTCGAAAAGACCCCGGCGGCGTCCAGCTGCTGAGAAACAGTATTCCAGGACTGTCCGCCGGCACAGGGGGACAGCTCCTGGTGTATGGTTGCTCCATCCCGAAATACGGAGATGGACATGAGCTGGATTTTCGGCCGCTACACGGCTTTTTTACTGACCCTGATCGGCGCCGCAATCACCGCCGCCCTGGCCGCGACCAGCTCGCCCTGGTGGCTTTGGCTGGCCGTGCCGCTGACGCTGCTGGCCGCGCTGGGCGTCTATGACCTGGCACAGACACGCCACGCCATCCGCCGCAACTATCCGGTCCTGGGCAATCTGCGGTTCCTGTTCGAATTCATCCGGCCCGAGATCCGCCAGTACTTCCTGGAAGACGACACTCAGGCCGCGCCGTTCTCGCGCGCGCAGCGCTCCATCGTCTACCAGCGCGCCAAGCGCGAGATCGACAAGCGTCCCTTCGGCACCCAGGAAGACGTCTACGGCGATCGCTACGAATGGATCAACCATTCCATGTCGCCGTCGCAAATCCCCGACATCGACTTCCGCGTCACGGTGGGCGGCCCCGAATGCAAGCAGCCCTACTCCATGTCCGCGTTCAACGTGTCGGCCATGAGCTTCGGCGCCTTGTCGGCCAACGCCGTCCTGGCCCTGAACGAAGGTGCGCGCCAGGGCAACTTCGCACACGACACCGGCGAAGGCGGCATCAGCCGCTATCACCGCCAGCCGGGCGGCGGCCTGGTCTGGAACATCGGCTCTGGCTACTTCGGCTGCCGCGACGAACACGGCGCTTTCTCCGAAGAGGCCTTCGTCAAGAATGCCTGTACGCCGCAGGTCAAGATGATCGAGATCAAGCTGTCGCAAGGCGCCAAACCCGGCCATGGCGGCATCCTGCCCGCGGGCAAGGTGACGCCGGAGATCGCCGAAGCGCGCGGCGTCGTGGCCTGGCAGGACTGTAATTCGCCGGCCACCCATTCCGCCTTCGATTCGCCCATCGGCCTGATGAAGTTCGTGGCGCGCCTGCGCGAACTGTCCGGCGGCAAGCCGGTGGGCTTCAAGTTCTGCGTGGGCCACCCTTGGGAGTGGTTCGCCATCGTCAAGGCCATGCTGGAAACCGGCATCACGCCGGATTTCATCGTGGTGGACGGGGCCGAGGGCGGCACCGGCGCCGCGCCCGTGGAGTTCGTCGACCACGTCGGCACGCCGCTGCGCGAGGCTCTGCGCCTGGTCCACAACACGCTGATCGGCGTGAACCTGCGCGACCGCATCAAGCTGGGCGCGTCCGGCAAGATCATCACCGCTTTCGACATGGCCCGCGTCATGGCCATGGGCGCGGACTGGTGCAACGCCGCGCGCGGCTTCATGTTCGCCATCGGCTGCATCCAGGCCCAGGCCTGCCACACCGGCAAATGCCCCACCGGCGTCACGACCCAAGACCCGCTGCGCCAGCGCGCGCTGGTGGTGCCGGACAAGGCGCAGCGCGTGGCGAACTTCCACCGCAACACGCTGCATGCACTGGCGGAACTGCTTGCCGCGGCCGGCCTGACCCACCCCGGCCAGCTGCGCCCGCACCATATCGCGCGCCGCATCTCCTCCAGCGAAATCCGGCTGCTGTCGGCCCTGTTCCCGGAACTCGCGCCCGGCGAACTGCTGCGCGGAGAATTCCGCCACCAGGTGTTCCGCGCGGGCTGGGCCATGGCCCAGGCCAGTTCGTTCCAGCCTACCCACGACATCACAACCGCATTGGCGCAAGAACATGCCGCCCATGCCACGCCGGCCGCCGCACAGGTCTGATCCGGCTGGCGCCAGGCACTACAGCCAGCGCTCGAACATGCGCGAGAAGAACTCCATCGAACGGTCACCCACGCCCCTGGCCTGCCAGGTCTCGGGCGTGATCCGCACCGACTCGGCGAGATCGCGCTGGAACAGCGCCTCCATTTCGGCCGCGAATTCAGGCCCCAGCACTACGGCATTGATTTCGTAGTTCAGCGCAAAGCTGCGCCAATCCAGATTGCTGGACCCCACCGTGGACCACACGCCGTCCACCACCGCGGTCTTGGCATGCAAGAGCGCATCGCGCCGCTCGTAGATTTTCACGCCGGCCCGCAGCAGGTCCGTATAGTGCGAGCGTCCCGCATGGAACACCAGCGACGAGTCGCTGAAGCCAGGCAACACCAGCGCCACGTCGACGCCGCGCCGGGCCGCGTCCGTCAGGACTTCGATGAAGGCGGGATCCGGCACGAAGTACGCCATGGTGATATGGATGTATTCCTGCGCGCTTTCAAACGCCGACATCAGCGTCAGGTACACGGTGTAGCCATCGCTGCGGTCCGGCTGATTGGCCAGTATCCGCACCGTCGTTGCACCCACGGGCGGCGCCACCTGTGAATCGCCCCCCTTGATCGGCTCCTTGGACTGGGATTCCCAACCCGCGCGGATGACCTGCTCCAGCTGGGCCACTGCGGGCCCTTCGATGCGCAGATGCGTGTCGCGCCAGGGCGCCGCCTTGGCGTCTGTGGCTGCCGGTGAATCGGCTTTGCCGGCGCCCTTTCCCGACCCCGACCCCGAGCCCGAACCCGAACCTGATCCAGATCCTGGCGAGGACTCGTAGACGCTGCTCACGTTGATGCCGCCCAGATAGCCGACCTTGCCGTCCACGACCAGCACCTTGCGATGGTTGCGTTGGTTCGGCGACCAGCCCGCACGGCCGCTCGCCGGGTTGACCGGATTGAAGATCGCGACTTGTACGCCCGCATCGCGCAGGCGCTGGAACAAGGCATCGGGCGTCTTGATCGTGCCGACCGCGTCGACCATCAAGGACACTTCGGCGCCGCGGTTGCGCGCCGCAATCAGGGCTTCGGCAAAGCGCGAACCCTCGGCATCGTCATCGAAGATATAGGTTTCCATGTGCACGTACCGGCGGGCCTGCGCGATGGACTGCAGCATGGCGCGGTAGGTGCTGGGGCCGTCCGCCAGCAGCCGGACACGGTTGCCGGCCACCAATGGCGCGCCGCTGACTGCCTGCTCGACAGCAAGGTGACGCGCGAGAAAATCGCTCTTGGGAGTCCGCGGATCGGCGGCGATGCCCTGCCCGCGGCGATAGCTGTCTGACGCCGCGTCGGCCGACAGACTGGCCTGCGATGCGCGCGCGCGGCGCTCCTGCGAGTCAGGAACGCTGGCGCAGGCCGCAAGCAAGACCGCGCACACCAGCGGCAACAGGAGCCGGCGTGCGCGGGCCATCCACGGCCACCAATCCCGCCGCAATCCCGACCGGCGCGCAGCCCCGGGCGGCTTCATGGCGTCAGGGCTTAGCGGCGGCCGCCCGAGGCCAGGAGGCAGCCTAGCAAGGCGCCCACCAGCGCCGCTACGCCCACCGACTTCCAGGCATGTTCATGCACGTACTCGTCAGCATAGGCGGTTGCGCGGCGCGCGCGTTCCCGCGCCGCGCCCTCCCAATCGCCGGCGGACTCGCGCGCGTCGGCCAATTGGCGCTTCAGGCGAGCTCGCGCCGACTCGATCTCGGAGCCCGTATACGACGCCGTCGACCGCAGCAGGTCTTCCGTACCCGCCAGCAATTCGTGGAAGCTGTCGCTCACCCGTTCACGGTGCAGGGCCATTTCGGCGCGTTGATGCTTTCGGTTCATGGTCGCTCCTTGTAATTGTCGGGCCTCGCGGAGTCGGGCCGCCTGATGCGATGCAACACGCCGCATTCACGTGCCTGTGCAACGCAAGATGCCATTGTGACCGCCATCGCCCGACCCCGCCCGAGCTTTGGCAACCAGCCGTAAACCGATATTTCAACGCAAGCAAAAGTATCGCGTGTATCCGCTGCGACGCCCGGTGGCCGGTCTCCTCGCAAGCCTCTTCCAAATTCGTAAAAGTCCATTGCATTCAGCGGCTTGGCGCTTGACACCAGCCCCGCCCCGACGGCCACAATAGACTTTTGCAATGCGCCAGAACCGCCTGGTCTGAGCCTCCCAACGCCGCGCCTCCCGACCGCCAGCCGCCCCATCCGAGGCGCCCCGGCGACGGGCCGTCCCGACGACAGAAAAGGAACAGGACGCATGGTTTCGCCTTCCGCACTGTTTGCCCCCGCCGCGCCGAAATTCATCGCGCAAGAGTCGCAGCCTCCCAGCGCCGAGCAGCTTGAACTGCACGAAGGCTTGGTGGCGCGCCACGCGCACATCGATCCCAAGTTCCTCTATGACGCGCTGGGTTCGGCGCTCTTCACCGCCATCACGCAGCTCCCTGAGTACTACCCGACGCGCTGCGAGTCCGAGATCTTCCAGCGCCACGGCGCCGATATTGCGCGCCACGTCGGACCGGTGCTCTCGATGATCGACCTGGGCGCGGGCGATTGCGTCAAGGCTGAACGCCTGTTCCCCAGCCTGCGTCCGCGTCATTACGTGCCCATCGACATCTCGGCCGACTACCTGCAAGCGGCAGTGCGCCGCCTGCAGCTGTCCTACCCTGACCTGCAAATCACCGCCATCGGCCAGGACTTCACGCACGCGTTGGCTCTGCCGGCCAGCATTCCTGCCGAACAGCGGCTGTTCTTCTATCCCGGCTCCAGCATCGGCAACCTCAGCCCCGCGGACGCGCACGCCATGCTGCGGCGAATCCGCGGACAGTGCGCGGGCGGCGGCTTGCTGGTCGGCGTGGACCGCGTCAAGCCCAAACAAGTGCTGGAGCCCGCCTACGACGATGCGCTGCACCTGACCGCGGCCTTCAACCTGAACCTGCTGCGGCACGTGAACAGCGTGCTGGACGCCGATTTCGACGTGGACGACTGGCGCCATGTGGCGCTGTTCAACAGCGCCGACTCGCGCATCGAAATGCATCTGGAAGCGTTGCGCGCAGTGCGCGTAGCCTGGCCAGGCGGCGCGCGCGCGTTCGGCGCCGGCGAACGCATCCACACTGAAAACTCCTACAAGTTCACTCCCCAAGCCTTCGCCGACCTGCTGCAAAGCGCCGGCTACCGCGACGTCGCGCACTGGTCGGATTCCCGCGGCTGGTTCTCGATTTTCAGCGCCCGCGCATAACGCGGGCCTGCCCTCAACGCCACTGGAGGATCGCCATGGAACCTGCGTGCCTGCTGACTCACCCTGCCACCGGACCTTACGCTGCCGGCCAGGCGGGCCAGCACGACCGCTACGACGCGGTGCGCTCGACCAGCACGGCCCTGGCCGCCCCGCTGAGTCCCGAGGATTGCCAGGTGCAATCCATGCCGGACTGCAGCCCGGTCAAATGGCATCTGGCCCACACCACCTGGTTCTTCGAGACCTTTCTGCTGACACGCTTTCACCCGTCCTATGCGGTCTTCCATCCGCAGTACCGCATGCTGTTCAACTCCTACTACAACGCCGTCGGCGCCAAGCATCCGCGTCCGCGCCGCGGCCTGCTGTCGCGTCCCGCGCTGACGGAAGTGCAGCACTACCGCCGGCATGTGGACGGCGCGATGCATGAACTGATCTCGCGGCTAGGCGGCAACGATCCTGCCTTCGACGCCTTGTTGGAACTGGGCCTGAATCATGAGCAGCAGCACCAGGAGCTGATCCTGACCGACCTGAAGCACATGCTGTCGGCCAACCCGCTCAAGCCGGCCTACGTCGCACCCGGCCCGCCTGCACTGCCGCCCTCCACACCCGCCGGCTGGACGCGCTATGCCGGCGGCATCACCCGCATCGGCCATGACGGCAATGGCTTTGGTTTCGACAACGAAGGTCCGGCCCATGACGTGCTGCTGGCCCCGTTCTACCTGGCCGACCGGTTGGTGACCCAGCATGAGTACCTGGCCTTCATCCGGGACGGCGGCTACAAGCGGCCCGAACTCTGGCTGTCGCTGGGCTGGGACATGGTCTGCGCTGAAGGCTGGCGCGCGCCGCTCTACTGGGAAGGACAGCGCGACGATTGGCGCATCTTCACGCTGCGCGGCATGCAGGAACTCGAACTGCAGGCGCCGGTCACGCACGTCAGCTATTTCGAGGCCGATGCCTACGCCCGCTGGGCGCGCGTGCGGCTGCCGCGCGAAGCCGAATGGGAACATGCCGCCCGCCAACTGCCCGAAGGCGCGCTGGCCGGGCGCGCCAACATGCTGGAGAACGGCCACCTGGACACGCGCCCGGCCCCTGCGCGCAACGGCACGGGCGGCCCCGTGCAACTATTCGGCGACGCCTGGGAATGGACCTCCAGCGCCTACGACGCTTACCCCGGCTTCAAACCCGACAACGGCGCGGTAGGTGAATACAACGGCAAGTTCATGTGCAACCAGTACGTCTTGCGAGGCGGCTCCTGCGCCACGCCCAGGGACCACATCCGCCCCAGCTACCGCAATTTTTTCCCGCCCGAGGCCCGCTGGCAGTTCTCGGGCATCCGGCTGGCGCGAGACGCCTGAGGCGTTTCTTTAAAATTTGATCGCTGATCGCTTGCACGCATCAAAAATTTCGTGCTAGAATTTCGTTCTTCGTTGATCACTGATTGCGACACAGATGTGACGCAAATCCAGGGATTAATCGAAATGGCGCATTAGCTCAGCCGGTTAGAGCGACGGAATCATAATCCGCAGGTCCCCTGTTCGAATCAGGGATGCGCCACCAAGATTCAAAGCCCGGAACCACTTTGGTGGCTCCGGGCTTTTTCGTTGTGGCGCCCGATCTCGGCGCATTCGAAGCCCCCTATCTTCAGGGCAACCGCACCGCGTCGCGCCGCCTCCCGCCCCAGGTCGCCGCCAGACTGGCCACGAAGGCGCCGATCAGCATCGAGGCGAAGCCCCACAGCGCGAATGCTGCCGCGGCCTTGCGGGCCTGGTCTGCGGCCTCCTTGGCCTTTTGCCGGGCGTCGTCGGCAGCCTGTTTCATGTTCTGCACGGCCTGTTCGACGCGGCGCTGCGCCGCCGCCGGCTCCATGCCGGTCTGCGCAGCCACGACCTTCACGACATAGTCGCGGTCCTCGCCCGTCATCGAGCCGCGCGCCGCGCTCATCGCCATGATGCGGCCCACCTCTACTCTCGCGCCGTTGCGGTCGGCGCTGGCGTCGGGCCGTTCGGAACGCAGCAAGGCGTCTGAAAAATAGCCCTGCATCTGCGACATTCCCTCGCTCCCGCCCGCGGCAGCGGCGGCTGTCGCAGCGGTGCCGGCGCCGGCCGCAACGGCTGCGCCCGCCTTGGCGACGCCCGAAGCCAAGGCCGCGATGGAAGCGCCCAGCAACACGGCGCTGACGACCGCGCTCAACGCCCACACCAGAAAGCCGTGCGCTGTGTCGCGGAAGTAAACCTCGTCAGAGTGCACGTCGACCCATTTGGTGCGCAGCCGCCCCGCGACGTAGCCGCCGATGCCATAGGCAACGATCTGCGTGGCCAGCATCCACACGATGAGGCCGATGCCTATTGCAGGCGCAGTCGCGCCCTCGCCGCTCCAGGGTGAAACAGAAAGAAAGCCCAGCCCGGTGCCGCCAGCGAACAATGCCAGGGAAAGGGCTGCGGCGATGACCGCCCCGGCGATCACCGCGGCCCAGGATACGGCGGAGATGGCGGACTCCCTCGGCGGCACGCCGCCGGGATAGGGCTGGCTCAATGAAGTTGCGTTTTCCATGGATCTGTTCCTTGTTCACGGTTCATCGCGGCTGCTCGAATACGTGCCGCCGCGGCGGAAAACCTCTGGGGTCAATGCCAAAAAAGCGCCAGCAGAATGATGATGGGAATGGGCACGCCCAACAGCCACAGCAAGATGGAACGCATAAAGCCTCCTTGGATGATGTCCTGCGCGTTGCGCGCAGCGCTCAGGCCAGGTCGATCGTGCCGGGCGCGCGCGGATTCGGCGGCGGCTGCACGGGATCGATGACGTCGGGATCTCTGCGCGGCCGCGTCGGATCCAGCGGCGGGTCGTCCGGCGGCGGATTGCTGGGAAAGGCGGGATCGTCGGGTTCGGGCGGGTCGCCCCCGCCGGGTTCGCGATGCATGGACTGGGACATGGCTTGCTCCTGAAAGCGGCGCCAGGCGCGCCGCCCAGTCCCATCAGCAAACCGCATTCCCGGCCCGTTGCGCGGGAATGCAAAAAAGCCCTCTGTGCGAGGGCTTTCAGGCGTGCGCAGCCGGCGGGGTCAGGATTTGCTCTTGCCTTCCCTGGCCGGTTCGGCGGCTTTCTGCCCGCCGCTGCCCAGGAACTCAACGACGGCGGCCTTGCCCGCGGCGGAGGCTTCGTCCTGGCTGGCATAACGCCTGGGCGAATAATTGGTGCTGCGCACATTGCCGGATTCGGGATCAAACAAGGTGATGATCCAGGCGAATTCTCCCGGCATCAATTGCCTGACTTGCAACGTGGCGCGCGTGCCTGGGCGCAGTTGCGGCATGGGGCGGCCTTTAACGTGACTCGACGCCGCCATCGTAGCGCAAGACGCGCCGGCGCAAACCCGGCGCTGGCGACACGGCCATGAATGCTGCGACCGCACATGAATTCATGCTGCACACCCCGCAGCAAAAACACCACAAACCGCGCATTGCGTCAGGAAAACCCTAGGGCCGGTTGCGCCAATACAGGCGCACAATCAATACAAACATCTAGACCGCTCAGCGGCAGCCGCATCCCTTTAATCAGGCGAGGACGGAGACAACATGACTTATGTAGCAGTGGTTATCAGCTGTTTGATGGTTGTGGGTATCGTCGCGTTGGTGATTCAAACGGTTCAAAGCGCAGGGTCCGAACCCTGGCTGAGAATCTCGGCGGCGATTACCAGTTCCTTGTTTGCTTCACTCTTGTTGATTCCGCTCGGATACGCGGTCGCGCAGACCGTGCTGATCGAATAATTCCATCATTGCAACGCATGCGCCTGGGGCTACGCGCCCCGGGCGGCTTTGCCGCGCGTTGCGGCCCAGCACAGCAGCGACCCGGCGGTCACCATGGCCACGCCCTGCCAGAACGACGCGGTCAGGCGGGTCGACAGCCACACGGCGGCAAAGAATGTTGAAAACACCGGGGTGAAGTAGGACGCCGTGGCCAGCAAGGTCAGGTTGCCTTTGAGTATCCCTACGTTCCACAGCGCATAGCCCGCTGCCATGGCGCCGCCGGTCACCAGCAGCTCCAGCGTGGCGGGCCACGTGAAGGCCAACGCAGGCTCGGCGCCCGACAGGTACTTGATCCACAGGGCAAGCGCGGTCAGCATGAAGAACAAGGCAACGCCGTTCTTGCCATCGGCGAATCGCGTCGTGACGTTGCAATAGACGGCCCAGATCACGGCGCCGCTGAAGGCCAGCCCATAACTGAGGGGATTGCTGGACACGTTGGCGAGGGTGCGCTCCCAGGATAGCCCGCCGGATCCGCCCAGGACCCAGACGATGCCGGCAAGCGACAGCAGTATGCCGGGCACTACCCACGCATTGGCGCGCTGGCCATTGATGAGCATGGCCAGAATCACGGTAAAGCAGGGCCAGAGATAGTTGACGATACCCAGCTCGATCGCCTGCCCCCGATTGGCGGCGAATCCCAGGGAGAGCGAGAGGCAGATCTCGTAGGCAACGAACAGCAGGCTGCCGACGATGAGATAGGAACGCGGAAAGGTCCGCAGCTTCGGAAAGCCCAGCAGCAGCACCAGGAACGCCGAACCCGCCGTGTAAATGAGCGCGGCGCCGCCGACCGGCCCAAAGCTTTCGCTGACGCTGCGGATCAGGCCGACCACGGTGCCCCATAGCAGCACCGCCAGCAAGCCCAGTGAAGTCGCCGTGTTCCGGCTCAGGGAGAGTTGCATTACCGATTCCGATTGCCCGCCTTGGGGCGTCAAGCCGGGCAGTTTAGCGAAAAGCCGCACGTCCCGCGGCGGCGCTCCGCCTTGCAATGAAGCCAGCCCCCCCCCATATTCAGAATGCCCGCCGGAACAATGCAGAAAAAGGAGCAAGCGCCGCATGACCATATCCACACGCAGATTGAGCGACGTGCTGGCCAGCACGGAATCGGGCCGGCTCTACCGGATTGAGGTGTTCTTGCGGGCGGAAATGCCGGGAACAGCCGCGGCCCGGCCTAGCGCGGCCCGGCCTGACGCGGCCCGGCCTGACGCGGCCCGCTACATACACCGCACCACCGAGGGGGAGCTGGTGTTGCCGCTGGATCGGAACCGGTACAGGCTGAAATCGGGCGAAGTCCTGACCGCCCTGGCGCCGCCGCTCTCCGAGTCCTGAGGCGCGCGGAGCTACTGATCCGCCTCCACCCTGCGCTTGCCCTGTCCCTTGGCCTTGTACAGCGCCCGGTCCGCGCGCTCCAGCAATTCGCGCACGGTGACGCCGGATTGCGGATACACGGCAATGCCCACGCTGGCTGACACGGCGACAGTGACGTCGGGATACGGCAGGGACAGGTTTTCGACCAGCGCCTGCGCGACATGCCCGGCGTTTTCCTTGTCCGCGCCCAGCAGCAGGACCGCGAATTCATCGCCCCCAAGCCGCGCCGCCACGTCGGACACGCGGATCGCGTCAGCCATGCGCTCCGCCGCTTCCTGCAGCACGGCATCGCCGGCGGCGTGGCCATGCAGGTCGTTGACCGCCTTGAAGCCGTCCAGATCGATCGCCAGGATGGCGAAGGATTCGCCGCTGCGCTGCGCCACCGCCAGCTCGCGCAGCACCAATTCGTTGAACAGCACGCGGTTGCACAGGCCGGTCAGCGGATCGTAGTGCGCCAGGTGCTGGGCATGCGTCAGCATGCGCGAGGCCTGTACCAGGGCGCCGCCCACTTCCGCAACCTCTTTGACGCGCGTGCCCGGCACCGTCACCGCATGCCCCTTGCCCAGCGCCAGCGCCGGCGCGACCAGGCTCTGCACGGACGAGGTCAGGCGGCTGGCCAACCGCAAGGCCAGCAGCAAGCCCAGGCCGAAGGCCAGCAAGGTGCCCAGGGCAATCCAGGCGATGGAGCGGTAAAGATCCGTGGTCAGCAGACTCATCGGCGCGCCGGCGGCAACCGTCCAGCCGGATAACGACGAGCGGCTGAAGGCGGTGTAGACGGGCGTGCCTTCCTTGGTAATGGTTTCCAGCGAGCCCTCGCTTTCCTGCTGCACCGCCCGCGCCAGTTCGGGAACGGCCTTCTGGCCCACGAATTTCGAGGTGTCTCGTGTGCGCGCGAGGATCGTGCCGCTGTCGTCCAGCACGGCTGCCACCCAGCCGTCCGGCAGGGCGCGCCTGCCCAGCAGATTGCCGATGCGTTCAGGCAGGATGCCAACGTTCAAGCTGTATGCGACCTCGCCGTTGCGCAGCACCGGCACGCCCAGCGCAATCAGGGGGCCTTGATTGACCCTGCTGGTGAACAGCCCCGTCAGCACCGCCGTGCGCGTCTGGAAAACGTGGGCCAGCTCGGCGGACGCGCCGGTCGGCGGCAAGGCGTTGCCGAACGGCACGGACGTATTGATCAACTGGCGGCCATCCTTGTCGGTCAGGACATAGCTGTCGATGATCTGGAAACGCACGGATTCACGCGCCCGCCGATGAAAACCGGCCAGATCGCCGGCGACGAGATCTGGCGACGACGCCAGCATTTGCAGGCCGGCCTCCACGCCGGTGAGCTCGCGGTCGAGAATCGCGGTGAGATTGCGCGCCAGGAATATCGTGTCGCGGAAGATCCGCTCTTTCTGGATGACGTAGCTTTCGTAGACCGCCACGGACGCCATGACCAGCGCGGGCGTGATACACGCGAACACGAGTGTGAGCAGGCCCGTGCGCATGGAATAGCGGCGCGGCCGACGCGTCCGCGCGACGGCCAGGCTCTCGGCGTCAGCCACGGGGGCCTCGCCTTGCGACGTCCGCAAACGTCGGCCTGCCGATCGAAACCACACCTCTGGACCCATGCGCCTCCCGATACGCTCCGCTCGGCCCACGGCCAGAGGACGAACGAACGTCAGAAATTATTGCAGAAGTTCGCAATCGCACAATCCGCGCCATGGGAATCCCCTCGCCGCGTCAAGACGGATGTGGCGTAACTGGCGCGTCCCCAATTTACTACAGAGGCGCGCCGCCGGGTACGTCTACCGGTCTTCCAGATCCGGGGTGCCGGTGAACTGGGTCTTGAGCAGCGTCAGCGCCCCTTTTTCAGCCAGCGCCTCATTGGGAAACACATGCTTGGTGTCTTCCAGCACCGGGAATCCGAAGACCCGCACCCGGGCGTGGTAGCCGTCGGGCGTCTCGGCGAATTCGATGTCGAAGTTGCGTTCTTCGATCCAGCCCGATCGATGCAGTTTCCATTCCATGTCCGACGCGCTCCCGAAAAGTCGAGGTTGATACGACAGGCCGGCCCCGATGGAAGCCGGCCTGCTACACCATACACCCGTCTTGCAACGGACGGACTGGCGGGCGATCCGCCGCGCCTACTTTCGGGCGCGCGACTTGTCTGCGGCGTCGTCCGCGAATCCTTCCACCGGCGGGGCAAACAAATCCCAGCTTGCCATGAACAGCGCGGCAATCAAGGGGCCGATCACGAAACCGTTCAGGCCGAACAAAGCCATGCCGCCCAGCGTGGATATCAGCACCACATAGTCCGGCATCTTGGTGTCCTTGCCGACCAGAATGGGGCGCAGCACGTTGTCCACCATGCCGATGACCAGCACGCCGAAGAGGATCAGCACGACGCCTTTGATCGTGGCCCCGGTCAACAGGAAGTAGATCGCGACCGGAGCCCAGATCAACCCCGCGCCGATCGCCGGCAGCAAGGACAGAAAGCCCATGATCACGCCCCACAGCAGCGCACCCTGGATCGACAGGATCGAGAAGATGATGCCGCCCAGCGCGCCCTGCGCCGCGGCCACCGCGACGTTGCCCTTGACGGTGGCGCGCACCACGGTGGTGAACTTGCGCAGCAGATGCTGCTTGTGCGTGTCGCTCAGCGGCATGGCGCGCTTGAGCCGCGCCGATAGCTGCGGGCCGTCGCGCAACAGGAAGAACAGCAGGTACAGCATGATGCCGAAGCTAATCACGAACTGGAACGTGTCCTGCCCTATGTTCAAGGCCTGGGTCGCCAGGAACTGGCTGGCCTGCATGGCGCCCGCGCTGAGTTTTTCCTGCAGGCTCGGTATGTCGGCCAGGTCGAAGCGCGACAGCAGATCATGCACCGACGGCGGCAAAGCCGCCATGGCTTGCTGGAAATAGTCGCCGAAGTTGATCTGCCCGGACTTGACGCTCTGATAGAGGTTCGCCCCTTCGCGCACCAGCGATCCGCTGATGACGATGAGCGGCAGGATCACCAGCAGCAGCACCAGCAGCAAGGTGATCAGCGCGGCCAGGTTGCGCCGTCCGCCGATGCGCGCCACCAGCCGGCGCTGCAGCGGCGCAAAGATGATGGCAAGGACAGCGCCCCAGAAAACAGCGCCGTAGAAAGGCCACAACAACCAGCCGAATGCGATGGTGACCACCACCAGCAGGAGCAGAAAGGTTCTGTAGTGCATGCTGGAAGATTCGCTCATATTACGTCCCAGGCTCGGCTGACGCCGCGAGACCCGCATTGTACAAAGCGCCGTTCAGCGGGCGTCCTGCGGCTGCCCGGCAGCCTGGCGCAAGGCCGCGCGCGCGTGCTCCAGAACATCCGACTGCGCGTTCAATCCCTGCAGGCGCAGGTTCAGCTCCTGCTGCAGCGTGGGCGTGGCGACACGCGCCTGCCCGTCCGTCAGCAGGATGTCCTGCGCATGGGCGGCGACGAAATCCGCCACGCCCAGCGCATCGCGCGCCACCGCGTCCATGGCGGCCGCGGCATCCAACACCTCGGCCGCGGGCGCCGTCACGGCTTCGTCATAAACACCGTCGTAGACGGGCGCCAGATCGGCCGGGAGCGCCAGCGCCGCACGCGCCTTATCCGCCTTGGCCTGGGCCCGCTGCACCTCGGCTGCCTGCTCGGCCAGCGTCTTGCGCGCGGCCTCCAGGCGGTCCCGCCGTTCCACGATATCGGCCACGGAACGCAGGGTCTCGGCTTCCGACGCGTCACGCATGGACGCCGCTGCCTGCGTCAGGATTTCCTGAAAATCGGCGATGACCTCATAGGCATCGGCATAGCCGCCGATGGCCTCCTTTTCAGGTTCGCTCAGGCTGCCGATGGGCAGCAGCGACGCGCTGTTCATCCGGCTTTGCAGCAGCTGGATGAAGGCGGCCCGCTCCTGGGGTTCCTTGTTGACGCAGGCCGACAGAAACAGCATCGATGCCATCGCCAGGCCCAGCAGGCAAGCTCGCAGCAATGCCATGCCCATCCTCCTTGCATGCGGGTTCGCGAAACCGGCGCCGCCCGCGAACCGGGCGGCCGCCCTCCGGCAGATTATCCCGAAGGCGCTTTCCGACGCTGCCAGCGGGCGGATTTTGTTGCTATCGAAGCGTGTTGACACAGGGTGCGCCGCCCGCATCATGGCTCCAGGGGATACGCCATGGCGCAGCGGCGGGCAGGATCAAAACCCATGGCCGCCTCATGGCTCAGGCGCGTCCGCAACCCGGGCGAGAGTTCCCCTGTCGTGACGTCGACGAAACCTTGCCGCAGATAAAACGGCCTGTTCCAGGATAGTTCGCGGTCGGTGGTCAGCACCACGAACCGGTAGCAGCCGGCATTGCGGGCATGCGCACACACGGCGGCCAGAAGCGCCCGGCCCAGGCCGCGCCCCTGCCACGGCAGCGCTACCGCCATTTCGGCCAGGTAGAGATCGCCATCCATGGACCGGGTCAGCGCAAAGCCTGCGGCTTGGCCCTCGCCTTCTGCGATCCAAAGCAATCCGGCCGCCTGCGCCTGCGCCAGCTCGGCGTGCGGCGCCGTATCGTCGCCAGCGGCCCACGCCATGTGCGTGCCCAGGAAGCGCCGCGCGGCGGAGCGTTCGATATCGGCCAGGCTGGCCAGGTCTGAAGGTCGTGCGAGTCTGATCATAGGCATGGCAGTATGCCTGATGCGGGCCTGTAGTCCGATCCCATAAAATGGCGTTTTCCGCCATTACGGCCCTGCAACACAGCTCAGCCCCAAGACATGACTCAAAACGCCACCTCCGATACCTGGGGCTTTGCCCATCCCGATTGCCGCGGCGCGGCCGCCCTGCTGTTCTTCATGACCGATCTGGCGCGGGTGGTCAACCAGTACCTGAGTCCTGGGCAATTGTCCGACGAGGCGCTGGCCGACGCGCAAAAGGCGGTCGACGCCTTGCTGGCCCGCTATGTGGAGATCCAGGCCGCCCCCGAAGCCTTCGACAACGAGCGCATCGAACTCGCCCTGGAAACCGAAAACCAGCCGGACGGCCAGACCAGCGCGCAAGTGGCGCTGCGCATGTCGCCGCGCCTGGAAGGCCTCATCATCGAAGCCCAGCGCCAGGCTCGCCCGGCAACCCATTAAAGGCCAAGGACGGGGGAGGAGTCTCCTCCCTACCACAAAACACTTGCCAAAAGCATCAACTGCCTGTAATATTACCGGTTGAGTTCTGCCGTTTTCGCCAAATTCCATACAAAAAACGCGGTGATAAACGACGGCGCTGGCACTGAGGCCTGTACATCAGCCCCTCCCCAGACGCCGAAGCAGACCCTCGAAAACATCCAAGCCCAAGCATCCCGTCCCATTTGCGAAAACCGCAAATCCGGATTGCGGCCTGGAACAAGACGCCTTCACCAAACCGCCAGTCCGGCTTGGCAAGAAGCAACAAGACAATCAGCGGCGCTTACAACACGCGCAAGCGACGATTACCGATAACCGCGCCGCAATCAGCAGGGCCTGCCTGTCCTGCACGAACCCTCGGGCCGCGCACGTCCGCACGCATGCTTTGCGCATGTTTGCGCATCGCGCAGCCCGAAACGATGCTGTCCCGGACTGATGGACAGCATTGCGCCGCCTGGCCGTGCGCGCAAAACATGAGAATGCGCAAAAGGACGGCGGCAAATATGCGTTAGTGTCACGACACGCCTGTCCGATTCGATACGGCTGGCAGCGGCGCGCGGCAGGAATGCTGCGCGCCACGTGACCAGACGCGGCTTTTCCCATAACTAGAAACCAAGAGAACAAACACCATGAATACTCGTTTCACGACTTCGGACCTGATCCGACGCCCGGCCCATACCACGCTGGACAACATGCCGATCCATATCGGCGACATCGTTTACCTGAAGCCCGCAAATGGCCCGGAAATCCGCGCCACGGTCATCTACAACGCGCCCATCGATGGCACGACCACCTACACGACGGAAGTCGTGCCCTGCGGCGCACCCGCGCAAAAGGCCCCCGGCCAGCGCATCCGCTTCCGCCATGAGCACGTGCATCGCATCGAACCGGTGCGCAGCGCCACTCACTGAAGCGGTACCCCGCCCCGTTGCGCCAGCAACGGGGCAATTTGTGCGTGATAAAGTCCCCGGCAATACAGCCCTGGCGATCCCACCATGCAGAACAACCGTCTCGCGGTCCACATCTGGGACCTTCCCACCCGCCTCTTCCATTGGGCGCTCGTCGTCTGCATCGTCGGCGCGTTCGTCAGCGTGAAGCTGGGCGGCCTGTACATGGACTGGCACGTGCGCTTCGGCTGTACGGCGCTGGGCCTGATCCTGTTTCGCCTGCTGTGGGGATTCGTCGGCCCGCGCTACGCCCGCTTCTCGCACTTCGTGCGCGGCCCGGCGGCCGTGGCCCGCTATCTGAAGGGCGCCGCGGCGCCCGCAGGCCACAACCCGCTGGGCGCGCTATCGGTGCTGGCGCTGCTGCTGGTCATCGGCTTCCAGGCGCTCAGCGGCCTGTTCACCACCGACGACATCATGACGCAGGGCCCCTTGTTCGGCCACGTCAGCGAATCCATTTCCGCCGCCATGACGTCCTGGCACAAGCTGAACGAGTGGGTCATCCTGGCCCTGGTCGCCCTTCATATTGCAGCTGTGCTCTGGTACGCGCTGGTGCGCCGCAAGCGCCTGGTGCGCGCCATCATCACCGGCAAGGTCGATGCCAAGGACGTGCCCGCCGGCACGCCCCCCACGCAGGACGGTTTCGCTGTCTGGCTGCGCGCGCTGGTGCTGGGCGCCTGTGTCACGGTCCTGGTACTGTGGATCCGGTCGCTGGAAGTCGCGGCCGACATGTCTTTTTCCTGACGGCTCACGCAGCGCGAAAACAGCGCTGCGGCCCACTCAACGCCGCGCCTCGATCAAGTGCCGCGTCGAATGGGCCACGAACGGCTCTCCCCGGCGCATCCGCTGATCCAGCGCCAGCAGGGCATCGCGATACCTCGCCACCGAAAAATCGGGCACCCACCACACGCATTTGCGCAGGATCCAGATCACGGCGCCGACGTCATGGAACACCATCTGGCAACGGGTCGTGCGCAAGTCCGTCACCGCAAGTCCCGCGGCCCCTGCGGCGGCCGCTTCATCCTGCGGATCCCGCAGGCGCCGCTCTGCCGGCAAAGGCCCCAGGAAATGCTCGATCAGTTCAAAGGCCGAAGCCGGCCCCACGTGCTGGGCGAAGTAACACCCGCCCGGCTCGAGAACCCGGCGGACTTCTGCCCAGGCCGGGCTCACGGGATGCCTGGACGTCACGAGCTCAAACGACGCATCGGCAAACGGCAAGCCAGCGCCCGGCGCAGTCTGCACTAGCCGCACGCCACGAGCGGCCAGGCGTTCATGCGCTTTCCTGGCATTGGCCGGCCAGGCTTCGGTCGCGCACATCGTCGGTGGAAAGTACGGAGCCTCGTCCAGCACTTCGCCGCCGCCCGTATCCAGGTCCAGCGCCGACCGCACTGTGGCCAGTCGCTGCGCAAGCAGCCTGGCGTAGCCCCACGGCGGACGCTCCTCGGAAGCGCGCCCCGTCAGCCAGCCGAAGCCCCACCCGCTGACATCGGCGGCGTCGGCCTCTGCCACCAGTTCATCAAAGGATTTCATCCCCTCTCCCCTGCGCGGGACCGACGCGCAATCCCAGGGACTCACGCTCGGCAACGCCATAAAAAAAAGCGCCAACGGTTACGCTGGCGCCTCTTTGTCCATATGCCGTCCGCGGACGGCAGGCGCTTTATTTCTTCTTGCGATACGCGTCGTGACAGGCCTTGCAGCTTGCGCCGACGTCGCCGAATGCAGCGCGCAGCTTGTCCAGGTCGCCGGCATCGGCAGCGGCCGACAGCTTGACGATATTGTCCTGGAAGGCCTGCTGCTTCTGCTTGAAGCCCGCGGCGTCGCTCCAGACTTCAGGACGCGCGTCACCGCCTTCGGTTCCGGCGCCAAAAGCCGTCCACGGCAAGGCCGACAAGGTCTTCAGCACTTCCACATTGGCCTTGATCTGCGCGGCGTCATAGGGCTGCTGGCCCTTGACCACCGGCGCCATGCGGCCGAAGTGGGAAGCCATCAGCGTCAGCGCCGACTGGCGGTACTTGATGGCGTCCTCGGGCTTGGCGAACTGCGCGGACGCGCTCGTCGCCAGCAGGGGCCCAACCGTCATACAGGCCAACGCGGCGAGCGTGGACAACTTCTTCATTGCAATCTCCCGTAAGGTCAACAGAAGCCGCGCACCCCGGGCGCGCGGCAAGGCGACTATACCGCCCGGGCCAAGTCAGCGGCCAGCCCGATGTAGGAGCGCGGGGTCATCGCCAACAGGCGCGCCTTGGGCTCTTCGGGCAGGGCCAGGCCCTGGATGAATTCTCGCAGGCCTTCCTCGGTGATGCCCTTGCCGCGCGTCAAGGCCTTGAGCTGTTCGTACGGCTGCGGCAGGCCATAGCGGCGCATGACGGTCTGCACCGGCTCGGCCAGCACTTCCCAGCAGGCGTCGATGTCGGCGTCGATGGCGACGGTGTTGACTTCAAGCTTGCCCAGGCCGCGCATGCAGGCATCCCAAGCCACCAGGCAGTAGCCCAGGCCCACGCCCAGGTTGCGCAGGACGGTGGAGTCGGTCAGGTCGCGCTGCCAGCGGGAGATCGGCAGCTTGTCCGCGAGGTGGCGCAGCACGGCGTTGGCCAGGCCAAGGTTGCCTTCGGAGTTTTCGAAGTCGATCGGGTTGACCTTGTGCGGCATGGTGGAGGAGCCGACCTCGCCTTCCTTCAGGCGCTGCTTGAAATAGCCCAGCGCCACGTAACCCCACACGTCGCGATCCAGGTCCAGCACGATGATGTTGGCGCGCGTGATGGCGTCGAACAGGGCCGACATCCAGTCATGCGGTTCGATCTGGATGGTGTGGCGGTTCTGGGTCAGGCCCAGGCCGGCCAGCACGCGCTGGCTGAAGGCGGGCCAGTCGATTTCGGGGTAGGCCGACAGGTGCGCGTTGTAGTTGCCGGTGGCGCCGTTCAGCTTGGCCAGCGGTTCGACGGCCTCGACCGCGGCGATGGCGCGGTTCAGGCGCGCGGCCACGTTGGCGAATTCCTTGCCCAGCGTCGTCGGGCTGGCGGGCTGGCCGTGGGTACGCGACAGCATGGGCTGATCGGCCTGGGCCACTGCCATGTCGTTCAGCTTGGCGGCGAGTTCGCGCAGGCGCGGCACCACGACCTCGTTGCGGGCGCGCGTCAGCATCAGCGCGTGCGAGGTGTTGTTGATGTCCTCGGAGGTGCAGGCGAAGTGGATGAACTCGGCGGCGCGGGCCAGCTCGGCGTCATCGGCCACTTTTTCCTTCAGCCAGTACTCGACGGCCTTGACGTCATGGTTGGTGACGCGTTCGATGTCCTTGATGCGGGCGGCGTCGGCCTCGGAGAAGTCGCGCACCAATTGTTGCAGGCGGGCGCGGGCGGCTTCGGAGAAGGCGGGCAGCTCCGGCAGGCCGGCGTCGGACAGCGCGACCAGCCAGGCCACCTCGACCTCGACGCGGTGCGCCATGAAACCGGCTTCGGAGAGCAGGCCGCGCAGCGCGTCGCCCCGGGAAGCGTACCGGCCATCCAGTGGCGAAAGGGCGTTGAGTTGGCTGAGCTGATCGGCGATTTGCATGGTCTGGAAGAGAAAAAGCGGGGAATGAGCGAATCGGGCGATTTTATCATCCGGAAGCGCGCAACATTGTGGCAAACTGACGAAGATTCCGGCCTTTTGGCCGTCTTGCCGTCATGCGGCCTGCTATACTTCGGCCGCTTTCCGACTCCGCTTGTGACTCCATGAAACTGATCGGCTCGCTTACCAGTCCTTACGTGCGCAAAGTGCGTATCGTCATGGCCGAGAAAAAGCTGGACTACCGGCTTGAACTCGAAAACGTCTGGTCCGCCGACACGCAGATCCAAACGTACAACCCGCTGGGCAAGGTACCTTGCCTGGTCATGGAAGATGGCGGCGCCCTCTTCGATTCGCGCGTCATCGTCGAATACGTCGACACCCTGTCCCCTGTTGCCCGCCTGATTCCTCAGCCGGGGCGCGATCGCGCCGCGGTCAAGTGCTGGGAAGCCATCGCCGATGGCCTCCTGGACGCCTGCGTGACCATCGTCAAGGAAAACCAGCGTCCCGAGGCTCAGCGCAGCCCCGAATGGATCGAGCGCCAGTATTCCAAGATCCATGCCAGCCTTGACGCGATGAACAAGAGCCTGGGCGACAACGCCCACTGCATGGG
Organism: Achromobacter sp. K91; assembly: GCF_003576205.1. Taxonomy (NCBI): domain Bacteria; kingdom Pseudomonadati; phylum Pseudomonadota; class Betaproteobacteria; order Burkholderiales; family Alcaligenaceae; genus Achromobacter; species Achromobacter sp. K91. The sequence goes on from NZ_QWFB01000032.1 coordinate 80,478, forward strand.
CATCAACTACAGCCTGGCCGACATCGCCGTCGGCTGCGCGCTGGGCTATCTGGACCTGCGCTTCGCCGCGCTCGACTGGCGCACCAACCACCAGAACCTGGCCCGCCTGTACGACAAGCTGTCGCAGCGCCAGTCCTTCATCGATACCGTTCCAGGATAAGCCCCCCCCGAGGCGCTGCGCGCCTCCCCCCAGGGGGCGCCGCTACGGACCGGCGGAGCCGGATCCGTGCGGCCCGGCTTCTACTTGGCCTCGCCCCTGCTCCGCCCGCGCTTCCGTTCTGCCTTTGCCTCTGCGCCGCCTGTGCTTCTGCATCGGCGGCGCTTTTGCGTGAGCTGCGCCTTTCTATCGGCGCAGCCCTACCTGGCTCAGGCGTTGAACGTCTGCCAGGCCTTGAACAGCATGTACGCGGCCAGCGCGAACAGCAGGCAGGCGAACACGCGCTTCAGGGTCTGCACCGGCAGGCGGTGGGCCATGCGCGCGCCCAGCGGGGCCGTCAGCACGCTGGTGCAGACTAGCGCGATCAAGGCGGGCCAGTAGATATAGCCCAGCATGCCCGGACGCGTTTCGCCCGAGTTCAGGCCCGACACCACGTAACCGACGCTATTGGCCAGCGCGATGGGAAAGCCCAGCGCGGCCGAAGTCGACACCGCGTTGTGCAGGGCCACGTTGCACCAGACCATGAAAGGCACCGACAGGAAACCGCCGCCCGCGCCCACCAGGCCGGACAGAAAGCCGATGCCCGCGCCGGCCGCGCTGGTGCCCACCACGCCCGGCATCTGGCGGCTGGGCTTGGGCTTCTTGTTCTGCAGCATGCTCCAGCCGGAATAGCCGACGAACAGCGCGAAGAACAGCGATAGCCACAGCGTGCTGAGCGCGGCAAAGACCGCGCCGCCCGAAAGGAGGCCGCCGATGATGATGCCCGGCGCCATCGCCCAGACGATGTTCCATTTGATCGTGCCGCGCTGCTGGTGCGCCCGCACGCTGGAAATGGAAGTAAACAGGATCGAGGTCATCGACGTGGCGATGGCGGCATGAACAACCAGGTCGGCGGGCATGCCCTTCCACGCGAACAGCATCGTCAGGAAAGGCACCAGCAACATGCCTCCGCCTATGCCCAGCAGGCCCGCGGCGAAACCCACCACGCCGCCCAGCACCAGCAGGCAAATCACCATCGTTACATCCACAACTGTCTCCTCTTTCTTCTTGGTAATGAACAAAGCCCCAAGGGCCGCGCCCGAGGGGCTTTGATTGAAATCCGTGCACGTCACGCGGCGGATGCCGGCGCGGCGCCCATACCTACAGGATGATGCCGCCGCCCAGGCAAACCTCGCCATCGTAAAGCACGGCGGACTGCCCGGGCGTGACCGCCCACTGCGGTTCGGTAAAGCTCAGGCTGAAGGTGCCGTCGGCAGCGCCAGCCAGACTGCACGCGGCATCGGCCTGGCGGTAGCGCGTCTTGGCGCCATAGGCGCCCGGGGCTGGCGCGTGGCCGGCGACCCAGCTCGCGTCCTGCGCCCGCAGCTCGCCCGACAGCAGCCAGGGATGGTCATGCCCCTGCACCACGTAGAGCACATTGCGCTCCAGGTCCTTGCGCGCCACGTACCAGGCTTCGGCCGTGCCGTCCTCGCGCTGGCGCCCCTTCACCCCGCCCACGCCCAGGCCCTTGCGCTGGCCCAGCGTATAGAACGACAGCCCTTCGTGACGGCCTACCTTCTGACCTTCCGGCGTCATGATCGGACCCGGCTCGGTCGGCAGGTAGCGATTCAGGAACTCGCGGAACGGCCGCTCGCCGATGAAGCAGATACCCGTGGAATCCTTCTTGGCGGCGTTATGCAGGCCGATCTCGTGCGCGATACGCCGCACCTCGGTCTTGTGGATCTCGCCCAGCGGGAACATGGTGCGCGACAACTGCGCCTGATTCAGGCGGTGCAGGAAGTAGCTCTGGTCCTTGGACGCATCCAGCGCCTTGAGCAGCTGGAACTGCGTGCCGCCGCCTTCGGCCGGCACCTCGCGCACCCGCGCGTAGTGGCCGGTGGCGATATGCTCGGCGCCCAGCGCCATGGCATGGTCGAGGAAGGCCTTGAACTTGATCTCGGCATTGCACAGCACGTCCGGGTTGGGCGTGCGGCCCGCGGAGTACTCGCGCAGGAACTCCGCGAACACGCGGTCCTTGTATTCGGCGGCGAAATTGACGAACTCGAACTCGACCCCTACCAGATCCGCGACGCTGGCGGCGTCCAGCAGGTCCTGGCGGGTGGAACAGTATTCGGAATCGTCGTCGTCTTCCCAGTTCTTCATGAACAGGCCGACGACCTCGTAGCCTTGCTGCTTGAGCAGCCAGGCGGTGACCGAAGAATCGACCCCGCCGGACATGCCGACGACAACGCGGCCTTTCTTGGTAAGTTTTTGACTCATGATGGGTCTATTTTAGATCGGTCCGTACATCTTCCTGCGGCTGCGGCTCGGCCGCCCGCGACACTTCCATCAGCCAGGTACGGAAAGCCTGCAGGGTGGGCAGGTTGGCCTTCTGCTCCGGATAGCACAGGTAGTACCCCATGCGCGCCCGTATCGGCAGCTGGATGGCGACGGCCAGCTTGCCGTCGCGCAGCTCGTCCTCGATCAGGCAGCGCGGAATCAGCGCCACGCCGAAGCCGGCCGCGGCCGCCTGCGACAGCAGCGCGTACTGGTCGAAGCGCGCGCCTTCCAGGCTGCGCCGGGTATCGCATCCAGCCTGCTCGAACCAGTCGCGCCAGCCTTCCAGCGCCGAGGTATGGTGCAGCAGCGGATAGGCCAGCAGGTCCGCGGGCGCCGCACAGCCGCCCGGGATCAGGCGCGGGCTGCAGACCGGCAGGATTTCGCGGCCGACGATGTAGTCCGCCCCGCTGCCCGGCCAGATGCCTTCGCCGAAGCGCACGGCAGCGTCCAGTTCAGGGGTGGAGAAATCATAGCCCTGGCGGTGAGGCAGGAATTCGACGTGGATGTCCGGCCGCAGGCGCATGAAGGCGGTCAGGCGCGGGATCAGCCAGCGCGCCCCGAAAGTCGGCATACAGGTCAGGTTGAGCGTGCCGCCCTGCCCCTGGTGCGCGATCAGTTCCACGGTGGCGGCTTCGATCTGGCCCAGCCCGGCCTGGATCTTGGTCAGGTAACTGCGTCCGGCCTCGGTCAGGACCAGGCCTTGCCTGATACGCAGGAATAGTTCGATGCCGACGAACTCCTCCAGATGTTTCACCTGCTTACTGACCGCGCCCTGCGTGACACACAATTCCTGCGCCGCGCGCGTGAAACTGCTATGTCTCGCGGCGACTTCGAACGCCTGGAGATCCGTGAGTGAGGGACAGAATCGCCGCATGGATAAGGTACGCAAATTGTTTCAGGCCGCGCAACGAAAACGGCCCTGTTCCGGGCCGCCGCGAAAAGAGGCATGAAAAAAAGTCATAGCTTACGGAGAAACTTTCGTTTGCGCAAACCGGACCGCCAGGAAAGAATCATTGCGTTTGCGTCTGCCTTTGCGCATCCGCTTTCCAATTCATTAGGGGAATCCATGCAACGCCGTAACGTAGTACTGGGCCTGTGCGTCGCCGCCGCGACCCTCGCCGCGCCGCTGACCTCGGGTATCGCGCACGCTGAAGACGCGTATCCGACCAAGCCCATCCGCCTGATCGTTCCCTTCCCGCCCGGCGGCACCACCGACATCGTCGGTCGCCTGTTCGCCGACAAGCTGGGCAAGGAGCTGGGCCAGACCGTCGTGGTGGAAAACCGCGGCGGCGCCGGCGGTTCGATCGGCAGCGCCTTCGTCGCCAGCAGCGCGCCGGACGGCTACACCCTGGGCATCGCCACCGTGAGCACGCACGGCATCAACCCGGCCATCTACCCGAACCTGCCGTTCGATGGCGAGAAGGACTTCACGCCCATCTCGAACCTGGCGGCCGTGCCCAACATCATGACCATCAACCCGAAGGTCCAGGCCAAGAACATCGCCGACTTCATCAAGCTGGCCAAGAGCGAGCCGGGCAAGCTGACCTACGCGTCGGCCGGCAACGGTTCGGTCTCGCACATGATGGGCGAACTGTTCAAGATGGCTTCGGGCACCAACCTGATGCACGTGCCGTACCGCGGCGTGGGCCCGGCGCTGAACGACGCGCTGGCCGGCCAAGTCGACGTCATGTATGACAACCTGCCCTCCTCGCTGCCGCACGTGCAATCCGGCCGCCTGATCGCCATGGCCGTGGCCTCGCCCAAGCGCGTGGCCGCCCTGCCCGACGTGCCCACGTTCGCCGAAGCCGGCCTGCCGGCCGTGAACGACGCGTCCTGGTTCGGCCTGGTGGCTCCCGCCAAGCTGCCCCAGCCCGTGCTGGACAAGCTGAACGCAGCCGTGCAGAAGGTCAGCGCCGAAGCCGACGTCAAGACCCGCCTGGAAGCCCTGGGCGCCGCGCCGGCCGCCAACACCCCGGCCGAATTCGCGGCGCAGATCTCGGCTGAAATCGCCAAGAACAAGCGCATCGCCAAAGAAGCCAACGTGAAGATCGACTAAGCGATCTTCGGTCCTCGCGCACCCGCCGGTGCGCGAGGACCTCCGATTAACGAACGCAACACCCCCTTATGCGAATTACCCAACCCCTGTCTTACCGGCTCGACCTCCCGCAGCAATATCCTGATTCGGACTCCTCGGCTCCCCTCGTGCTGGACTCCCCGCACAGCGGCACCGCCTACCCCCCCGATTTCGCGGCTGCGGTGGACTTTGGCGCATTGCGCACCGCCGAGGACACCTGGGTTGACGACCTGTGGGGCGACGCCATCGAAATGGGCGTGCCAATGATTGCCGCCGCGTTCCCGCGCGCCTACATCGACGCCAACCGCTCGCCCGACGAAATCGACGAATTGCTGCTGGACGCCGCCTGGCCCGACGCCATCAACGCCTCGCCCAAGGTCAAGCTGGGCAAGGGCCTGATCTGGCGCATGCTGGACGACGGCACGCCGCTCTACAACCGCAAGCTCACGGTCGCGGAAGTGCGCCACCGCATCGACGCCTGCTGGAAGCCCTACCACGCCGCGCTGGGCCAGGTGCTGGACGCAGCCCACAAGAAGTTCGGCAAGGTCTGGCACATCAACTGCCACTCCATGCCCAGCGTCGCCGGCGCCTACGCCACCGACCGCCCGGGCCTGGTCCACCCCGACTTCGTGCTGGGCGACCGCGACGGCAGCACCAGCGACCCGGCCTTCCGTGAATTCATCGCCGCCTGGCTGCGCGAACGCGGCTACAACGTGACCGTCAACGATCCCTACAAGGGCGTGGAGCTGGTGCGCGCCTTCGGCCGCCCCGAAGAAGGCCGCCACAGTCTGCAGATCGAGATCAACCGCAAACTCTACATGGACGAAGTTTCGCTGCGTCCTTCCGAAAACTACGGCCGCCTGAAGGCCGATCTGCGCGAACTCACCGCCGCGCTGATCACCTGGACTCGCGCGCAAACGGCTTGACGCCGGACGTTTGCGCGCAGGTGCCGGCCAGCGCAAAAGTCAGACTGGCCGGAGCAGTTGGGTTGCAAGACCCCAGCCCCATGGTTCGCCATGGGGTTTTTTTTGGTCTGCCGCCGGGCATCGGCTGGCCGATGCAACCTTGGTTCTTCTCCCTCACTTCCCAGGGGCGCGACACCTTTCCTTTCACTTTCCCGTGTATAACTGATGCCAACTAATGAGGAGAGGCGTAGATGCACATCGGGATACCAAAAGAAACCCGAGACGGGGAAACTCGTGTCGCAGCAACACCGGAGACCGTCAAGAAGTACGTAGGCGGAAAACACACCGTCATCGTGGAGCGCGGGGCAGGCACTGCCGCCCGCTATCTCGACGAAGCCTATGAGGCAGCGGGCGCAACGCTCGGCAGCGCCCAGGACGCGTTGGGGGCAGAACTCGTCATGAAGGTGCGCGCGCCTTCTGCCGCGGAACTGCCCCAGATGAAATCCGGCGCCGTCGTGGTCGGCATGCTGGATCCCTTCGACGCCGAAGGCATCCAGCAGATCGCGGCCGCCGGACTCACCGGATTCGCGCTGGAAGCCGCGCCCCGCATCACGCGGGCCCAAAGCCTGGACGTGCTGTCCTCGCAGGCCAACCTGGCCGGCTACAAGGCCGTGCTGCTGGCGGCGCACCACTACGGCCGCCTGATACCCATGATGATGACCGCCGCGGGCACGCTGAAGGCCGCCCGCGCCGTCGTGCTGGGCACCGGCGTGGCCGGGCTGCAGGCCATCGCCACCGCCAAGCGGCTGGGCGCGGTGGTCGAAGCCTCGGACGTGCGTCCCGCCGCGCGCGAACAGGTGGAATCGCTGGGCGCCAAGTTCATCGACGTCCCTTTCGAAACGGACGAAGAACGCGAGATCGCGCAAGGCACGGGCGGCTACGCCCGGCCCATGCCGCCCGCCTGGATGGCTCGGCAGGCCGCGCTCGTGTCCGAACGCTGCAAGCAGGCCGACATCGTCATCACCACCGCGCTGATTCCCGGCCGCCCCGCCCCCACACTGGTGTCCGCGGAAACCGTCGCGGCCATGAAGCCGGGCTCGGTGCTGGTGGACCTGGCGGTCGAGCGCGGCGGCAATTGCCCGCTGTCCGAGAAAGGCCTGGTGGTGGAAAAGCATGGCGTGACGATCATCGGGCTGACCAATCTGCCCGGCCTGGTCGCGACCGACGCTTCGGCGCTGTATGCGCGCAACATCCAGGATTTCCTGAAGCTCATCATCAATGCGGACGGCGCGCTGGCGATCCAGCGCGACGACGAGATCGTCGCGGCCTGCCTGGTGTGCGAAGGCGGCAACGTGGCGCGGAGGAACTAACAGCATGGAAGTGATCAACCCCACCCTGATGAATCTCATCATCTTCGTGCTGGCCATCTATGTCGGCTACCACGTCGTGTGGAACGTCACCCCCGCCCTGCACACGCCCTTGATGGCAGTCACCAACGCCATCTCCGCCATCATCATCGTGGGCGCCATGCTGGCGGCCGCGCTGACCGAAGGCGGACTGGCGCGCGGCATGGGCGTCTTCGCCGTGGCGCTGGCCGCGGTCAACGTGTTCGGCGGCTTTCTCGTGACCCGGCGCATGCTGGAAATGTTCAAGAAAAAGGACCGCAAGGCGGGCAAGGAGGAAGCGAAATGATCTCGCTGAACCTCGTCACCCTGCTGTACCTGATCGCCTCGGTCTGCTTCATCCAGGCGCTCAAGGGCCTGTCGCATCCGACCACGTCGCGACTCGGCAATGCGTTCGGCATGGCCGGCATGGCGATCGCCGTGCTGACCACGGCCGCGCTCATCGTCGGCCTGGCGCGCGACGGCTCCGCCACCATCGGCCTGGGCTGGGTCGTCCTGGGCCTGCTGGTTGGCGGCTCCATCGGCACGCTGATGGCCAAGCGCGTCGAGATGACCAAGATGCCCGAGCTGGTCGCCTTCATGCACAGCATGATCGGCCTGGCGGCGGTCGCCATCGCGGTGGCCGTGGTGGCGGAGCCGCATGCCTTCGGCATCGTGCCCGTCGGCGTGCCGATTCCCACCGGCAACCGCTTCGAGCTGTTCATCGGCACTTTCGTCGGCGCCATTACGTTCTCGGGGTCGGTCATTGCCTTCGGCAAACTGTCGGGCAAGTACAAGTTCCGCCTGTTCCAGGGCGCGCCGGTGGTGTTCTCGGGCCAGCACATGCTGAACCTGGCGCTGGCGCTGCTGATGCTGGCTTGCGGCATCTGGTTCATGCTCACGCAGGAATGGACGCCCTTCATCATCATGACGCTCATCGCCTTCGTGCTGGGCGTGCTGATCATCATCCCGATCGGCGGCGCCGACATGCCGGTGGTGGTGTCCATGCTGAACAGCTACTCGGGTTGGGCGGCGGCCGGCATCGGTTTCTCGCTGAACAACCCCATGCTGATCATCGCCGGTTCGCTGGTGGGTTCCTCGGGCGCGATCCTGTCCTACATCATGTGCAAGGCGATGAACCGTTCGTTCTTCAACGTGATCCTGGGCGGCTTCGGCGGCCAGGCTGGCGGCGCCGCTGCGGCGGGCGATGCGCAGCAGCGCAGCGTCAAGTCGGGCAGTCCCGACGACGCCGCCTTCCTGATGACCAACGCCGAAAGCGTGACCATCGTTCCCGGCTACGGCCTGGCGGTGGCGCGCGCGCAGCACGCGCTGAAGGAACTGGCGGAAAAGCTCACCGAGCGCGGCGTGACGGTCAAGTACGCCATCCACCCGGTGGCGGGACGCATGCCCGGCCACATGAACGTGCTGCTGGCCGAGGCCGAGGTGCCCTACGACCAGGTCTTCGAAATGGAAGACATCAACAGCGAGTTCGGCCAGACCGACGTGGTGCTGGTGCTGGGCGCGAACGACGTGGTCAACCCGGCCGCCAAGAACGACCCGAAGTCGCCCATTGCCGGCATGCCCATCCTGGAAGCCTACAAGGCCCGCACCGTGATCGTGAACAAGCGGTCCATGGCATCGGGCTACGCGGGCCTGGACAATGAGCTCTTCTACATGGACCGCACGATGATGGTTTTCGGCGACGCCAAGAAGGTGCTTGAAGACATGGTCAAGGCCGTGGAGTAAGACGCCCGGTGCCGGATGCCGCCAGGCGTCCGGCGCCTACGCGCCGCGCTGGCCCGCAGGCTGGCGCAATTGCTCGTCAACCACTTCGATCCAATGCCGCACCGGCGTGTCGGTGCCGCTTTGCAAATGGCCGATGCAGCCGATGTTGGCTGACAGGATCACGTCCGGTCCGCCCGCCGCGATCGCGCCCAGCTTGCGGTCGCGCAGTTCCAGCGCAATCTCTGGATTCAATACCGAATAGGCGCCCGCCGAACCGCAGCACAAGTGCTTGTCGGCGAACGGCTGCAACGCAAAACCCAGATCCGCCAGCAATTGTTCCGACAGCGGCCGCAGGCCCTGCCAATGCTGCAGCGTGCATGGCGGATGGAATGCCGCGCGCGTGCCCGCAGGCAGCCGCGCGCGCAATTGCGCCGCATGCGGCGCGACGATCTCGGCCACATCCTTCACCAGCGCCACGATGTCCGCGGCCTTTTGCGCGTAGGCCGGATCGTGCCGCAGGTGATGCGCATACTCCTTGACCATGGCGCCGCAGCCCGACGCGTTCATCACGATGGCCTCGACCTTGCCATCCTGCAGCAGCGGCCACCAGGCATCGACGTTGGCGCGCATCTGCACCAAGGCCTCTTCCTGCGCGTCCAGGTGGAAACTGGCCGCGCCGCAACAGCCGGCGCCGGGCGCGATGCGCGCGCCTATGCCCACCGCGTCCAGCACGCGGATGGTGGCCGCATCGATGGTTGGCATCATGGCGGGCTGCACGCATCCCGCCAGCATCAGCACCTGCCGCGCATGGCCCGCCACCTGCGGCAGCGGCCCCGCCGCGCGGCGTTCCGGCACCTTGCGCTTGAGCGCCTCCGGCAGCATGCCGCGCACCGCCTGCCCCAGCCGCATCGCGGGCGCGAACAGCGGCGACAGCATGGTCTTGCGCAACAAGCTGCGTTTGGTCTTGTCGGCCCAGCTGCGCGGCACGCGCTCTTCCACGATCTTGCGGCCGATATCCACCAGATGGCCATACTGGACGCCGGACGGACAAGTGGTTTCGCAATTGCGGCAAGTCAGGCAGCGGTCCAGGTGCTGCTGCGTGGACTGCGTGGGCTCGGCGCCCTCCAACACTTGCTTGATCAGATAAATGCGCCCACGCGGGCTGTCCAGCTCGTCGCCCAGCACCTGATACGTCGGACAGGTAGCGGTGCAGAAACCGCAGTGCACGCACCGCCGCAGGATGGCGTCGGCCTCCTTGCCCAGATCGGTATCGCGTGCCCAGGATGCAAGATTGGTTTGCATGATGCCCTATAGATCCAGGACCAGGCGGCCGGGATTGAACAGGCCGGCCGGATCGAGCTCTTGTTTGAGGCGGCGCGTGATCGAGGCGATCCCGGGCGCCAGCGGATGGAATACGCCGTCGGCAGGCGGCTTGCCCTGCCCGGTGCGGAACAGCGTGGCGTGGCCGCCCAGCCGCTCTGCGGTCTCGCGCAGCGCGGCGGCGTCTTGCTCGCCCGACAGCCAGCGCTGGCCTCCGCCCCATTCCAGCAAGGTCGGCCCCAGCGCCAACGCGGCGGCGGTGGGCGGCAACGCCAGGCGCCACAAGGGCCGGCCCGGCGCGAAGAAGGAATGCGTCTGCTCGCGCAGCGACCGCCACCAGGCCTGCGCGGCCTCGGGCGCCATCGGCGCGCCGCCTATCAGTTGGCGGGCGCTGGCGATCGCGGGCGGCGCGCCCGACAGGCGCACGGCCATCTGGCCTTCGGCGCCCGCCTCGTCACCGCTCCAGCTGGTGGCCGAGATCGGCAACGGCTTGCCGCGCCACAGGGCGAAGCTGGCCAAGGCCTGCGCCTGCGTCGCGGGCAACGCCAGGGTGATCTCTTCCATCGGCCGCGGCACGACCTTGAGGGAGACTTCGAGTATGGCGCCGAAGATGCCATGCGAACCGGCCAACAGGCGCGACACGTCATAGCCCGCCACGTTCTTCATGACCTCGCCGCCAAACGAGAGGATGCGGCCTTCCGAATCCAGCAGTTGCGCGCCCAGGACAAAATCCTTGAGCGCGCCGGCGCTCATGCGGCGCGGGCCTGACAGCCCCGCCGCGACACATCCGCCCACCGTGGCGGACGCCGAGAAATGCGGCGGCTCGAAGGCCAGCATCTGTCCGTTCTCGGCCAGCGCGGCTTCAAGTTCGGCGAGCGGCGTACCCGCGCGCACCGTCACCACCAGCTCCGACGGGTGGTAGCTGACGATGCCGCGATAGGGAGTCATGTCCAGCAGGCAGTGGCCGTCCTGCGGCGTCACCGGGCGGTAATTGCCATAGAACGCCTTGCTGCCCCCGCCCATCACAAACAGGGGTTTGTGGCCGGCACGGGCCGTCATGACCTGGTCGCACAATTCCGACAGGACGAAATCCATAAGGACAGGTCCTAGAAACGGGCGAGATCGGGGAAGCGCAACTCTCCCGCGTGGACGTGCATCTTGCCGTATTCGGCGCAGCGGGCCAGCGTAGGGATGACTTTTTCAGGATTGAGCAGGCAGGGCGGATCGAAGGCCCGCTTGACCGCCAGGAACGCGTCGAGTTCTTCGCGAGAGAATTGCACGCACATTTGATTTATTTTCTCCATACCCACACCGTGCTCTCCGGTCACGGTCCCTCCTACCTGCACGCACAGCTCGAGTATGGCGGCGCCGAATTTCTCGGCGCGCTCCACCTCGTCCGGCTTGTTTGAATCGAACAGGATCAACGGATGCAGGTTGCCGTCGCCTGCGTGAAAGACGTTGGCGCAGCGCAGGCTGAATTCGTCTTCCATCTGTTCGATGGCGCCCAGCACGCGCGCCAGATGGCGGCGCGGTATCGTGCCGTCCATGCAATAGTAATCGGGCGATACGCGCCCCGCGGCCGGGAAGGCATTCTTGCGGCCGGCCCAAAACTTCAGGCGTTCGGCCTCTGACGACGAGACCTGGCAGCGCGTGGCTCCGGCCTCGCGGAACACGGCCTCCATGCGCGCGATCTCGTGCTCCACCTCTTCAGGCGTGCCGTCGGATTCGCACAGCAGGATGGCTTGCGCATCCATGTCGTAGCCGGCGCGCACAAAGGGTTCGACCATGTGGGTCGCGCGGCGGTCCATCATCTCCAGGCCCGCGGGTATCATGCCGGCCGCGATCACCTGGGTGACCGCATTGCCCGCTGCTTCCACGCTGGAAAAACTGGCCATGACGACCTGCGCGCAGGCCGGCTTGGGAATGAGCTTGACCGTCACTTCCGTGACCACGCCCAGCATGCCTTCCGAACCGATGAAGACGGACAGCAAGTCCAGGCCCGGCGCATCGGGCGCTTCGGAACCCAGTTCAACCACATCGCCATCGATCGTCACGACCCGCACGCGCAGCACGTTGTGCACGGTCAGTCCGTACTTCAGGCAATGCACGCCGCCGGAATTCTCCGCCACGTTGCCGCCGATGGAACAGGCTATCTGGCTGGAAGGGTCAGGCGCGTAATACAGCCCGTAAGGCGCGGCCGCCTCCGAGATCGCCAGATTGCGTACGCCCGGCTGCACGATGGCCGTGGCGCTGGCCAGGTCTATGTGCTTGATGCGATTGAACTTGGACAAGCCGAGCAACACGCCGCGGCTATGCGGCATGGCGCCGCCGGACAAGCCGGTGCCGGCGCCGCGCGCGACCACGGGCGCATTCAGGCGTTTGCAGATGCGCATGACGGCCTGCACCTGCTCTTCCGTTTCTGGAAGGGCGACGACCGCAGGCAGCGCGCGATACAGGGAGAGGCCGTCGCACTCGTAGGGACGCGTATCTTCTTCGCGGAACAACACGCAGTGCGCGGGCAACACGGCCGACAACGCCTCGATGAGCTGCTGCAAGGAATAAGGCGCCTGCACTTGTGCCAAGCCGGTTTCGACCAATGAATTCATGAGCGCAACAATAGCGCGAGCGCCCGTCACTAGCAGACCGGGATTTACCCGCATCCGTGCACCTATGGCACGCCAGATAAGTAACCAGCCGTAATCGCCTGCCGCACCGCGAAAGCCGCCCTCCTCGTTCGCGCCTGAGGACGGCAAGAAAAAAGCCGACGGCGCGCCGTCGGCTTCGGATATCGGCTGCACTGCCGAAGCAGGCTTACCAGGACACGATCTTGCCAGGATTGAGAATGTTGTTCGGATCAAACGCGTGCTTCAGGCTGCGCATCAGATCCAGGGCGTCCTCGCCATGCTCTTCGGCCATGAACTGCATCTTGTGCAGGCCCACGCCGTGCTCGCCCGTGCAGGTGCCGTCGGCGGCGATCGCGCGGCGCACCAGGTTGTGGTTGATGGTTTCGGATTCTTCCCATTCCTTGGCGCTGTCCGCATCGAGCAGCATCAGCACATGGAAGTTGCCGTCGCCAACGTGGCCCACGATCGTGTAGGGGAAGCTTGCGCGGTCGAGTTCTTCGACCGTGTCGCGCACGCAATCGGCCAGGCGCGAGATCGGCACGCAGACGTCGGTAGTGCTGGCGCGGCAGCCGGGGCGCAGTTGCAGGCCGGCGAAGTAGGCATTGTGGCGCGCGGTCCACAGGCGGCTGCGGTCTTCGGGACGCTCTGCCCATTCGAAGTCCATGCCGCCATGGTCTGCCGTGATCGCTTGCACGGTTTCGGCTTGCTCCTGCACGCCGGCGGGACTGCCGTGGAACTCGAACACCAGCAGCGGCGTTTCGCGCAGGGTCAGCTTGCTGTGCAGGTTCACCGCGCGCACGCTGGCCGCGTCCATGAACTCGACGCGCGCGACCGGCACTCCCATCTGGATGATTTCGATCACGCTCTGCACCGCCGAATCCAGCGTGGGGAAATTGCAGACCGCGGCCGACACTGCTTCAGGCTGGGGATACAGGCGCACCGTCACTTCGGTGATGATGCCCAGGGTGCCTTCGCTGCCGACGAAGATGCGCGTCAGGTCATAGCCGGCCGAGGACTTGCGGGCGCGGCCCGCTGTGCGGATGATGCGCCCGTCCGCCGTCACCACGGTCAACGACATGACGTTCTCGCGCATGGTGCCGTAGCGCACGGCGTTGGTGCCGGAAGCGCGCGTGGCCGCCATGCCGCCCAGGCTCGCGTCGGCGCCCGGATCGATCGGGAAGAACAGGCCGGTGTCGCGGATTTCCTCGTTGAGCTGCTTGCGCAGCACGCCTGCCTGCACGGTGGCGGTCAGATCCTCGGCGTTGACCGCCAACACCTTGTTCATCTGCGACAGGTCCAGGCTGATGCCCCCCTGGATCGCCAGAATATGGCCTTCGAGCGAAGAGCCGGCGCCATAGGGAATCAGCGGCACGCGATGCTCGTTGCACAGCTTGGCGATCTCGGCCACTTCTTCGGTCGTGTGCGCGAAGACCACGGCGTCCGGCGGCATGGCCGGATAGGGAGATTCATCGCGGCCATGATGGTCGCGCATGGCGGAGGATTCGGACAGGCGGTCGCCAAAGCGGGCGCGCAAGGCATCCAGACAAGCGGCCGGCACCGGGCGGCGCAACGATTCTGCGTGCAAGGGAGCGTTCATGGTCAGCGTGATCTCGGGTTCGTTAACCTGATTATTCTACGCCGCCGCGCGCACCGCGCCGCAAACCGCCAGGCCTTGGCGATCCGCGGCGCTGCCAGGGGCTTATTTGCCGGAAGTCAGGGCGACGCGGCGGCGTTCGCGCACGGCATGGGCCAGGCGTTCAAGCACGGCGACCGAGGCGTCCCAGTCGATGCAGCCGTCGGTGATGCTCTGGCCGTAGACCAGCGGCGTACCCGGCACCATGTCCTGGCGGCCGCCCAGCAGGTGGCTTTCAACCATGACGCCCACCAGGCGGCTGTCGCCCGCTTCCATCTGACGCGCCACGTCTTCGATGACCAACGGCTGGTTCTCGGGCTTCTTGCTGCTGTTGGCGTGGCTGGCGTCGATCATGATGCGCTGCGCCAGGCCGGCCTTGGACATGTCCTGGCAGGCCGCCTCGATGCTGGCCGCATCGTAGTTCGGCGTCTTGCCGCCGCGCAGGATGACGTGGCAGTCCTCGTTGCCGGCCGTCGACACGATGGCGGAATGCCCACCCTTGGTCACCGACAGGAAATGGTGCGGCTGCGACGCCGCCTTGATCGCGTCGACCGCGATCTTCACATTGCCGTCGGTGCCGTTCTTGAACCCCACCGGACACGACAGTCCCGATGCCAGCTCGCGATGCACCTGGCTTTCCGTCGTCCGAGCCCCGATCGCCCCCCAGGAGACCAGATCCGCGATGTACTGCGGCGTAATCATGTCCAGGAACTCGCAACCCGCCGGCAGTCCCATGCTGTTGATGTCCAGCAGCAGTTCACGGGCGACGCGCACGCCCTTGTTGATGTCGAAGCTGCCGTCCAGGTCCGGATCGTTGATCAGGCCCTTCCAGCCCACGGTGGTGCGTGGCTTCTCGAAGTACACGCGCATCACGATTTCCAGGTCGGCGCTCAGCCGGTCGCGCACGGGCTTCAGGCGCTTCGCATATTCGATAGCCGCGCGGGTGTCATGGATGGAGCAAGGGCCGATCACGACGATCATCCGGTCATCCATGCCGTGCAGGATGCGGTGCATCCCCTGGCGGGCGGCGAACACGGTGTCGGACGCCTCCTTGGTGCAGGCGAACTCGCGCATGACATGCGCGGGCGGGTTCAGCTCTTTGATTTCTCGAATGCGAAGGTCATCGGTATTGTGTGACACGGTACTGCTCCTGGGTTGCCCGCCGCGGGGATGTTCCCGAGATGGTTTCCTCAACTGGCGGCGCAAAAAAAGCCGCCAGTTCGCTGGCGGCTTTTTTGGGGGGATTCTTTCCAAACTTCAGATTGAGCGCGTCCCTTCCTCCGCCAGCGGCTTCAGAAAACCATAAAAATAAAAATAAAAAGCGGGGGACGCGAATTTCATGGGGATTGACTCTAGCACAATTTTTTCGAGCCGTCATCCGTGTTTTTGAGTCAGGCGGTGCCGCCGACGGTCAGGCCTTCCATGCGGACCGTGGGCATGCCCACGCCCACGGGCACGCTCTGGCCATCCTTGCCGCAAGTGCCCACGCCGGAATCCAGCTGCAGGTCGTTGCCGATCATGGTGACGCGGTTCATGGCGTCCGGACCGTTGCCGATCAGGGTGGCGCCCTTGACCGGATAGGTCACCTTGCCGTTTTCGATCATGTAGGCTTCGGACGCCGAGAACACGAACTTGCCGTTGGTGATGTCGACCTGGCCGCCGCCGAAGTTGACCGCGTACAAGCCGCGCTTGACGGAAGACACGATTTCCTCGGCCGGCTTGTCGCCCGCCAGCATGTAGGTATTGGTCATGCGCGGCATGGGCAGATGCGCGAACGATTCGCGGCGGCCGTTACCGGTGGCGGCGGTCTTCATGAGGCGTGCGTTCAGCGTGTCCTGCATGTAGCCGCGCAGGATACCGTCCTCGATCAGCACGTTGCGCTGGGTGGCATTGCCTTCGTCGTCGATATTGAGCGAGCCGCGGCGATCCGGGATCGTGCCGTCGTCGACCACGGTCACGCCCTTGGAGGCCACGCGCTCACCGATGCGGCCGGAGAACACGCTGGAGCCCTTGCGGTTGAAGTCGCCTTCCAACCCGTGGCCGACGGCCTCGTGCAGCAGAATGCCGGGCCAGCCCGAACCCAGCACGACGGTCATTTCACCCGCTGGCGCCGGACGCGCTTCCAGGTTCACCATGGCCTCGTGCACCGCGCGCTCGACATAACCCTGCAGCATTTCGTCCGTGAAATAGGCCAGGCCCAGGCGGCCGCCGCCGCCCGCGTGACCCATTTCGCGGCGGCCATTGCGTTCGGCAATGACAGTCAGCGACAGGCGCACCAGCGGACGCACGTCGGCGGCCAGGCGGCCGTCGCTGCCGGCCACCAGCACCACGTCATATTCGGCGCCCAGCCCCGCCATGACCTGGATCACGTGCGGATCGCGCGCGCGCGCCATGCGCTCCACGCGTTCCAGCAGCGCGACCTTCTCGGGAGCGCTCAAGGTGGCAACCGGATCGATATCGGCATACAGGCTGCGGCCGATCTCGGCTTCGACCTGCGCCGCCACCTTTACCTTGCCAGCGCCGCGGCGCGCAATGCCGCGAACCGCGTGCGCGGACGACAACAGCGCTTCGGGCGATAGCGAATCCGAATAGGCGAAGGCGGTTTTCTCGCCGCTCACGGCGCGTACCCCGACACCCTGGCTGATCGAAAAACTGCCGGTCTTGACGATGCCCTCTTCCAGGCTCCAGCCCTCGCTGCGCGTGTACTGGAAATACAGATCGGCGTAGTCGACCTTGTGCGTGAAGATCTCACCCAGCGCGCGCGCCATGTCCGCCTCGGTCAGGCCCCAGGGGTCGAGGAGCAGGGATTTGGCGGTGGCGAGGGAAGCAATGGCGGGATCGATGATTTTCATGGGGCTCTGTACAGGAGACGGCGGCGCGCTGGCGCGCGCTCGCGGTGATACTCGAGATCATATCGTAACGCTGGCGCGGCCCGGCGACATGGCGCCAGCCACGGATCTCCGGAAGGTACGCGTCGGCGGCCAAAAATACCGCGGGCATTATCTGCGGAGGTATGCATGGGGCCGGAATATTACATATCAAGTTGAATTGACGAGCTCAAACGATGTTCGATGCGCCCCTTTTTCCTGGTCGCCATGGAGCATTTGCAGCCACCTGGCATATAGGCAAAGGGATTCAGACATCTCGGGCCAAACTCGTCATACAACCTGACATCAAAATGAAATATGCCAAACAGCTCGCAGGGCTCGCAGCGCGAGGACCCCATCTGATCAGGTTGGACCAATATCAGACTGCTAGACAATTCATTCGTTCCCGCCATCACGTCATCAGACTTCTGGGAACGCCTCGCACACCGCTTGCTCGAGGCAGGCGCCAAGCCTGGAAGCCCCGCATTTGCGCGCTTTGCGAGACAAATCGGGCAGATGCAAGGGCACGCGCGGCTATTCGTCCGCCTCGTGAACCAATACTCCTATTGTTTCAAGTTGTCCCAAATTCGAGAATATCTTTCCCAATACTTGGCTCGCCGCGGGTACTCGCGTGCCTGAAAACGGTATCGGACTCTTTTGATACAAAGTAATTGCTTCAGAAACCAGGAAGTCAAGCCGTAACTTCTGTATTATGCGAGGCACAACAATTACACAATAACTTCGCCGGCGATTACAGCAGTTCCATAATCAGGAATAAACCATGGCCCGAGAATCCTACGCAGCACTGCAAGCAAAGATCGAAAAGGAAATCAACAAGCTACAAAAGAAGGCTGAAGTCCTGCAAACCAAGCGTCGCAAGCCCGTGATCACGCAGATCATCACGTCGATGCGCGAGTACGACATCACGCCTGAAGAAATCGTCGCAGCCTATGGCGCCGGCAAACCCGCCCGCGCCGCCACCGGCGGCCGCCGCAAGGCTGGCGCCGCTGCCCGTCCGGCCAACGCCGCCAAACGCGCCGTTGCGCCCAAGTACCGCCATCCTCAAACAGGGGAAACGTGGAGCGGCCGTGGCAAGGCTCCCCGCTGGCTCGCCGCGGAAGAAGCCGCAGGCGCGACCCGCGACAGTTTTCTTATCAAAGAATAAGAACCTATTCGCCAGTAAGAAAAAAATCGGCGCACCATTTTGGTGCGCCGATTTTATTTAAAGGCAGGACCGAAAAGCCACGCCGATTTCATTGCACGGGGAAGCGGATTTCGCGTTCCGCGCCATTATTCCCGGGAAAATTATCAAATATTGCGCGCACCAGGTACGGCATGGTACGCAGGAAATCGTCGCGCTCGCTCAATATGAAAGCGCTGGAACGGTATACCTCGGCGCCGCTGCGCTGCGTGTCGTAGATATGCAGGGTGAGGGTATTGCGCTGCACGACCATGGGCACGTCTACCCAGTCCGGCCCCCAGTAGCCATATCCCGCTCCCCACGGACGCGGACCGTAGAAACCACCGTAGCCGTAGCCGCCGTAGAAATATGGGTCGTACGGACGCTGCACCATTATCTGGGTCTGCGAGGTGCCGTAGTTGAACGACACGTCGAAACGACCCTTGGCGCCAGGCCTGGCCTCGACCAGGCCGGTTGCGCCTATGCCGGCCCGCACCATGTCCTGATAGGACTGATATTCGAGATTATTGTTTTGCGAGGCGTCGGCGGCAATGAACTGGTAGGTTTGCCCCTCCACGCCTGCGGGCCATTGCTGAAAGGAAGTGACCCGCGCGGAAACCGTGGGCGCGGCACAACCCGTCAGGGCAAACGCCCCCGCCACCGCCAGCAGACCGGCCCAGCGGCGCATATTGAACATGGACAACCTCGACATTTGACACCCCTCTGGCGCGCGACGGCGCCATGATACTGACTTTGACTCAGACCGCTACAAAAAGTTTACGGTACGCCAAACGGCCCAGGTCGGCGCGTCTTGCCCAGCCACTACAATAGAGCCCTCGTTCATACAGGACTGCAATCCCATGCGCACAGACACGCCCGTAACCGTATATCGCAAGGATTACCAGCCCTACCCCTACGACATTCCCGAAGTCGCCCTCGCCTTCGACCTCGCGCCGGACGCGACCGAAGTGCGCTGCACGATGCAAGTGCAACGCAAGGCCGGGGCCAGCGCCGACGCCGCCCTGATCCTGGACGGCGAAGACCTGGAACTCGTCTCGGTAGGCGTGAATGGCACGGCCCTGCCCGCCGACAGTTACCGCCTTTCCGAACACAGCCTGGCCCTTTACGGCCTGCCCCCCGCCGCCACGGTGGAAATCGTCAGCCGATGCAAACCGTCGGCCAATTCCACGCTGATGGGCCTGTACGTCTCGGGCGGCAACTTCTTCACCCAATGCGAAGCCGAAGGTTTTCGCCGCATCACCTGGTTCGCCGACCGGCCCGACGTGATGTCGCGCTACCGCGTGACCTTGCGCGCCCAGCCCGAGTATCCGGTGCTGCTGTCCAACGGCAACCTGCTGGCCACGCGCCAGTTGCCCGACGGCCGCAACGAAGTCGAATGGGAAGATCCCTTCCCCAAGCCCTGCTACCTGTTCGCGCTGGTGGCAGGCAAGCTCACCCACCGCGAAACCACCGTGAAGACGTCCAGCGGCCGCGACGTGCTGCTGCAGGTCTACAGCGACCCGGGCTCGGAATCCAAGACCGAATGGGCGCTGGATTCGCTGGTGCGCGCGCTGCGCTGGGACGAAAGCCGCTTCGGCCTGGAGCTGGACCTGGACCGTTTCATGATCGTGGCCGTCCATGACTTCAACATGGGCGCGATGGAAAACAAGGGCTTGAACATCTTCAACGCCGCCTACGTGCTGGCGGATGCGGATACGGCCACGGACGCCAACTATGAAGGCATCGAATCCGTCATCGGACACGAGTACTTCCACAACTGGACCGGCAACCGCGTCACCTGCCGCGACTGGTTCCAGCTGAGCCTGAAGGAAGGCCTGACCGTCTTTCGCGACCAGGAATTCAGCGCCGACATGATGGCCCACGGCATGGATGCCGCCGAGGCCGCGAGCGCCCGCGCGGTCAAGCGCATCGACGACGTTGTGGCGTTGCGCGCCGCCCAGTTTCCGGAAGACGCCGGTCCCATGGCCCATCCGATCCGGCCTGAAAGTTACCAGGAGATCGGCAACTTCTACACGGCCACCGTGTACGAAAAAGGCGCCGAAGTCATCCGCATGCAGCACACTCTGCTGGGCGAGGAAGGCTTTCGCGCCGGCATGGACGAGTACTTCCGCCGCCATGACGGCCAGGCCGTGACCTGCGACGACTTCGTCGCCGCCATGGAATCCGTCTACGTGCGCCAGCATCCGGACCGCGACCTGTCCGTGTTCCGCCGCTGGTACCGCCAGGCCGGCACGCCGCGCGTGACCGTCAAGCTCGACCACGACGCCGCCGCGCGCCGCTGCACCGTGACGCTCACCCAGGAATGCCCGCCGGTCGGCGTGGAGAAGAAGGCCGGCGCCGACTACGTCAAGGCCCCCTTCCACATCCCGTTCGCCATCGGCTTGCTGGACCGCGACGGCCGCGCGCTGCCGCTGCGCCATGCTGGCGCGGTCCTGGACACCGCGCTGCTGGAACTGACGCAGCAAAGCCAGCAATGGGTATTCGAGGATATCGCCGAGCGTCCCGTGCCGTCGCTATTGCGCGACTTCTCGGCCCCGGTCATCGTGGACTACGACTGGACCAACGAAGAACTGGCCCTGCTGTCGGCGCACGACGGCAATCCCTTCGCGCGTTGGGAGGCCGGCCAGGAATTCGCCACCCGCCAGATCCTGGCGCTGGCCGAGGCCCGCCAGGCCGGCAAGACCCTGCATGCCGACGCCGCCTTCATCGAGACCTGGCGCGCGTTGCTGACCGATCCGGCGCTGGACGCCGCCTATCGCGCCCGCGCCCTGGCCCTGCCGTCCGAAAAGACCCTGGCAGAACGCATGCAGCAGGTGGACCCGCCGGCCCTCGCGGTCGCGCGCGACTTCCTGCGCGCCGAACTGGGACGCCAGTTGTCCGCCGAATTCCGCCAGGCATTCGACGACAACCAGACCCCGGGCGAATACAGTCCGGCGCCGGTTCCGGCCGGCAGGCGCGCCTTGAAGAACCTGGCGCTCAGCCACCTGATGGCGGCGGGCGAACCGGATGCCCAGCGCCTGGCCGAGCAGCAGTACAAGAAGGCCGGCAACATGACCGACAGCATGGCGGCGCTGTCCGCGCTGATCAATTTCGGCCAGGGCGACTTCCCGCACAAGGCGCTTGCCGCTTTCTACGACAAATGGCGCGACAACGCCCTGGTGGTGGACAAGTGGTTCGCCCTGCAGGCTGCGGCCCGCTCGACCACCGTGCAGACCGCGCGCGAGCTGATGCAGCACCCCGCGTTCACCTTGCGCAACCCGAACCG
The DNA here is from genome assembly GCF_003576205.1 of Achromobacter sp. K91. Classification (NCBI taxonomy): domain Bacteria; kingdom Pseudomonadati; phylum Pseudomonadota; class Betaproteobacteria; order Burkholderiales; family Alcaligenaceae; genus Achromobacter; species Achromobacter sp. K91. Next base: position 101,950 of record NZ_QWFB01000032.1, read on the forward strand.
CGCGCGCTCGCTGATCTTCCAGTTCTGCCTGAACAACGCCCGCGGCATGCATCACCCCGATGGCACCGGCTACGCCTTCTGGGCCGAGCAGGTGCTGGCGCTGGATGCCCTCAACCCCGAGATTGCCGCCCGCCTGGCGCGCGCGCTGGACAACTGGGCACGCTTCGTGCCCGCCCTGCGCACGCCTATGCAGGCCGCCCTGCAGCGGGTGCGCGCACAGGAAGGCCTGTCGCGCAATGTGCAGGAAATCGTATCCAAGGCTTTAGAATTCGCAGCATAGGAGGTTCCTTTGAAACGTAAAACACTGACCCAATACCTGGTGGAGCAGCAGCGCTCCGCCCAAGCCCTCGCGCCGGAAGTGCGGCTGCTCATCGAAGTGGTCGCGCGCGCCTGCAAGGCCATCAGCCATGCGGTGAGCAAGGGCGCGCTCGGCGGCGTCCTCGGCAGCCTGGAAAGCGAGAATGTCCAGGGCGAAGTGCAGAAGAAGCTGGACGTGCTGTCCAACGAAATCCTGCTCGAAGCCAATGAATGGGGCGGCCATCTGGCGGCCATGGCCTCGGAAGAGATGGAAACCATCCATCTGATTCCGAACCGCTACCCCAAGGGCGAATACCTGCTGCTGTTCGATCCCCTGGACGGCTCTTCGAACATCGACGTCAACGTCTCCATCGGGACCATCTTCTCGGTGCTGCACGCCCCGCATGACGTATCGGGCGCGCCGGTGTGCGAGCAGGACTTCCTGCAACCGGGCGACAAGCAGGTCGTGGCCGGCTATGCCGTCTATGGTCCGCAGACGATGCTGGTGCTGACCATCGGCAATGGCGTGGTGGGCTTCACGCTGGACCGCGAAATGGGCTCGTGGGTGCTGACGCACGAGAACATCCGCGTGCCGGAGGACACCAAGGAATTCGCCATCAACATGTCGAACATGCGCCACTGGGCTGCCCCGGTCAAGCGCTACGTCGACGATTGCCTGGCCGGCACGACCGGTCCGCTGGGCAAGGACTACAACATGCGCTGGATCGCCTCCATGGTGGCCGACGTGCATCGCATCCTGACCCGCGGCGGCATCTTCATGTACCCGTGGGATGCCCGCGAACCTGGCAAGGCCGGCAAGCTGCGCCTGATGTACGAAGCCAACCCCATGAGCTTCCTGGTCGAACAGGCCGGCGGCGCCGCGATCAACGGCACGCAGCGCATCATGGAGATCCAGCCTGACAAGCTGCACCAGCGCGTCAGCGTGATCCTGGGCTCGAAGAACGAAGTCGACCGCGTCGGCCGCTACCACGCCGAAGACGCAGCCAAGCAGTAACGCTGCGGGCGCCCTGCGCCAACGAAAAAGCCCCGGCGCCTTGAGCGGCCGGGGCTTTTTGCATGGACAAGCATATCGGAACGGCGGTCACTTCACCTGTTCGATCGACTTCACGTCGTCCTTGTTGATCTGGACCTTCTTGCCGTCCTTGTCGTATTCGTACATGCCCGAATCCTTGTCGTACTCGGGCTTGTCCGGCGTCACGGTCGAGCTGCCATCCCGCTGCTGAATGACCGACGGAGACGAGCATCCCGCCAGCACTCCGAATCCGGTCACGGCCAGGGCGAGCGTCATGGTCTTCAGTTTCATGGGCGTGTTCTCCGAAAGTGAATCGTGAATTCACTGTATCTGACACTGTCCCCGCATTCGTGACGGGTTGTGGTCAAAATGCATGCGAAGGTAAAGCCGCTGACCCGCCAAAATGAAAGAAACCCCTCGAAGGCCCGGCCTGCGAGGGGTTGCACACGCATACAAGACGCAAGCGGCCTTTACACCTTGGCGTTCGCCTCGATGAAACGGCGCACGGCGCCCGCATCGCAATCCATGAGTTCGACGCGCTGCGGCAAGGACTCAAGATCGGCCAGGTTGCCCGGCGGCGTGGCCGGACGGCCCAGGGCCTCTTCAATGGTTTCCGAGAACTTCGCCGGCAAGGCGGTTTCCAGGACCAGCATGGGCACGCCGGGCTCGACGAATTCACGCGCGACCTTGACGCCATCGGCGGTGTGCGGATCGATCAGCACGCCGGTTTCGTCGTAGACCGAACGGATCGTCGCGAGGCGGTCTTCGTGCGTGCTTGCGCCCGACACGAAGCCATAGCGTTCCTCGAACTGCGGCTTCAGGGCGGACAGATCGAAAGACCCGTCGCGCGCCATGCCGGCCCACAGTTCCTTGACGCGCGCCGCGTCGCGGCCGACCAGGTCGAACACGAAGCGCTCGAAATTCGACGCGCGCGAAATGTCCATGGAGGGGCTGGAGGTGGCGTAGGTCTGCTCGGCGGGACGCGGACGATAGACGCCCGTGCGGAAGAACTCCTCCAGCACGTTGTTTTCGTTCGTGGCCAGCACCAGGCGGCGGATCGGCAGGCCCATGCTGCGCGCGATGTGGCCGGACAGGATGTTGCCGAAATTGCCCGAAGGCACCGCGAACGAAACCTGCTCGCCGGCCTTGCTGGTGGCGCGCAGCCAGCCGTGGAAGTAGTACACCACCTGGGCGGCGATGCGCGCCCAGTTGATGGAGTTGACCGCGCCCAGGCGGTACTTGCTCTTGAACTCGAGATCGCCGGCCAAGGCCTTGACGATGTCCTGGGCTTCGTCGAACACGCCGCGCACGGCGATGTTGTGGATGTTCTCGTCCTGCAGCGAATACATCTGCGCGCGCTGGAAGGCGCTCATGCGGCCGTGGGGCGACAACATGAACACCGCCACGCCCTTCTTGCCGCGCAAGGCGTACTCCGCCGCCGAACCCGTGTCGCCGGAGGTGGCGCCCACGATGTTCAGGGTGGTACCGCGCTTGGCCAGCACGTATTCGAAGACCTGGCCCAGGAACTGCATGGCCATGTCCTTGAAGGCCAGCGTCGGCCCTTCGGACAGGCCCAGCAGCGACAGGCCGCCGTCCAGCGGACGCAGCGGGACGATGTCCTCGCTGTTGAAGGTCTGCTGGTTGTAGGCCGCGCGCGTCAAGCGGCGCAGGTCGTCGGCCGGAATGTCGGTGGCGAACAGCGACAGCACTTCGAACGCCAGGTCGGCATACGGCAGGCCGCGCCAGGACTCCAGCGTTTCCGCCGAAACCTGGGGCAGTTGCTCCGGCACGGCCAAGCCGCCGTCCGGCGCCAGGCCTTCCAGCAGGATGTCCGAGAACTGCAGCGGCGTCATGCCGCCGCGGGTGGAGATGTATTTCATAGCAAATTTTCCACGCGCAGGCGCGTCACTTTCGAGCGCACGAACGGCAGGGCTTCGATGCGCTCGATCGCCTGATTGACGTTGCCTTCAACCGCTTCATGCGTCAGGAAGATGATGTCGGCGCCGCCGATGTGCGACGGCTGCTGGATCATCGAACCGATGGAGATGGAACGGTCGGCCAGGATGCGGGCGATGTCGGCCAGCACGCCCGGCTGGTCGTCCACGCGCAGGCGCAGGTAGTACGAGGTGCTGACATCTTCGATCGGCAGGATCGGCGTATCGGACATGGCGTCCGGCTGGAACGCCAGGTGCGGCACGCGGTTGCCCGGATCGGCGGTGTGCAGGCGGGTCACATCGACCAGGTCGGCCACCACGGCCGAGGCGGTGGGTTCTTCGCCCGCGCCCTGGCCGTAGTACAGCGTGGGGCCGACGGCGTCGCCCTTGACCAGCACGGCGTTCATCGCGCCTTCGACGTTGGCCAGCAGGCGCTCGGCCGGCACCAGCGCGGGATGCACGCGCAGTTCGATGCCGTCCGGACGGCGCTTGGTGACGCCCAGCAGCTTGATGCGGTAGCCCAGGCGTTCGGCATGCTCGATGTCCTCGGCGGCCAGCTGCGAAATGCCTTCGATGTAGGCGCGGTCGAACTGGACCGGCACGCCGAAGGCCAGCGACGCCAGCAGGGTCAGCTTGTGCGCCGCGTCCACGCCTTCCACATCGAACGTGGGGTCGGCTTCGGCGTAGCCCAGGCGCTGCGCCTCGGCCAGCACGTCGGCGAACGGCAGGCCGCGCGTACGCATTTCGGACAGGATGAAGTTGGTGGTGCCGTTGATGATGCCGGCCACCCACTGGATGCGGTTGGCGGTCAGGCCTTCGCGGATCGCCTTGATGATGGGGATGCCGCCCGCGACGGCGGCTTCGAAGGTCACCATCACGCCGCGTTCATGGGCTGCAGCGAAGATCTCGTTGCCGTGCTTGGCCAGCAGCGCCTTGTTGGCGGTCACGACGTGCTTGCCGTTGGCGATGGCTTCCAGCACCAGCTCGCGCGCCAGCGTGTCGCCGCCGATCAGTTCGACCACGATGTCGATTTCGGGATCGCGCACCAGCGCGCGCACATCGGTATCGACCAGGATGGCGTCGCCCACGCGCGCACGCGCCTTGGCCACGTCGCGCACGGCGGCGCGGGTCACTTCAATGCGGCGACCGGCGCGGCGTGCGATTTCTTCAGCATTGCGCGACAGCACCGACCAGGTGCCTCCGCCAACCACGCCCAGGCCGAGCAGGCCGACTTTCATGGGTTTCATCGCGGCGCCTTCTGCAGGCGGGCGTTGAGGGGAATTCATTTTCGGTTCTCCATAACTGCTGTGCGAGAGCTGCGCCCCCTGATACGGTGCCCCCCTATCGGGATGCCGCGGATCCGGCTCCGCCGGTCCGCAGGCATGCCCCCTTGAGGGGGAAGCGCGCAGCGCTTCGGGGGGGGCTCTACTTCAGCAATCCGTCCTTGCGGAACATGTCTTTGATGCCTCGCACCGCTTGCCGGGTGCGCTGCTCGTTTTCGATCAAAGCGAAGCGCACGTATTCGTCGCCATACTCGCCAAAGCCGATCCCGGGGGACACGGCCACCTTCGCATCCGACAGGACGCGCTTGGCAAATTCCAAAGAGCCCATCGCCCTGTAGGGTTCGGGGATCTGCGCCCAGATGTACATGGACGCCTTGGGAATTTCCACATTCCAACCTGCTTCATGCAAGCCGCGCACGAGCACGTCGCGGCGGCTTTGGTACTGCGCCACGATTTCGTTCACGCAGTCCTGCGGACCGTCCAGCGCGGCGATGGACGCCACCTGGATCGGCGTGAACGTGCCGTAGTCGTGATAGCTCTTGATGCGCGCGAGCGCGTTGACCAGCTCGCGGTTGCCGACCATGTAGCCGATGCGCCAGCCCGCCATGTTGTAGCTCTTGCTCATCGTGAAGAACTCGACGGCGACATCGCGCGCGCCGGGCACCTGCATGATGGACGGCGCCACGTAGCCGTCGAAGGTGATGTCGGCGTAGGCCAGGTCATGCACGACCAGGATGTCGTGTTCCTTGGCCAGCGCCACCACGCGCTCGAAGAACGACAGGTCCACGCATTGCGCGGTCGGGTTGCTGGGAAAGCCCAGCACCATCATCTTGGGCTTCGGGATGGACTCGCGCACGGCGCGTTCCAGTTCCTCGAAGAAGTCCACCCCCGGCGTCATGCGCACGGAACGGATATTGGCGCCGGCGATGACCGCGCCGTAGATATGGATCGGATAGCTGGGGTTGGGTACCAGCACGGTGTCGCCGCGGTCCAGCGTGGCCAGCATCAGGTGGGCCAGGCCTTCCTTGGAGCCGATGGTGACGATGGCTTCGGAATCCGGATCGAACTCGACCGCATAGCGGCGCTGGTACCAGTCACAGATCGCCTTGCGCAGGCGCGGAATGCCCTTGGACACGGAATAGCCGTGCGTGGTCGGGCGGGTCGTCGCTTCCACCATCTTGTCGACGATGTGCTTGGGAGTCGCGCCGTCCGGGTTGCCCATCGACATGTCGATGATGTCTTCGCCACGCCTACGCGCCGCCATCTTGAGCTCGCCGGTAATGTTGAAAACGTACGGGGGCAGACGCTCGATGCGGGAGAACTTCCTCATGATGGGAATCCTTAGGGGGCGATAAAAAGGGCGAAAAAACCAGGGCGCGAATGCGCGAAGGGGAAAAGGGTCCGAAACGCTGCGCCGGCAAGGGATTGCAGTGCAGCAAAACCCTGTAATCTAGCGCAAGGAGGGCTGTGCGGCAAATGGGGAAAAAAAGGGGCCGATTTCAGGGTCCGCCCGAGGGAAATCGCGTGGCAAAGAAGCCCTGTTTTGCCGCCGGGCCGCCCCAAGGCAAAACGCGCCCCCTCGGGGGCAGCAAGCGAGCGCAGCGAGTGCGGCGTGGGGGCCTCGTTTCTCCGCCGGGCCGCCCCAAGGCAAAACACCCCCTCGGGGGGCAGCAAGCGAGCGCAGCGAGTGCGGCGTGGGGGCCTCGGTTCTCCGCCGGGCCGCCCCAAGGCAAAACGCGCCCCCTCTTGGGGGCAGCAAGCGGGCGCAGCGAGTGCGGCGTAGGGGTCTCTCTCGTGGATACCCTGCAACATGGCGTCATCCCGATGCGCTATTATCGGGCCATATAGCCGGAGTTTTTATTGAAGCTGCATACCGATCCTGCGACGGCCGCTCTGAATACCGTCACCGCCTATGGCGATGGCTATATCGAGGTCAACCAGGTACGTTTTTCCTCCTCGGTCGCGTTCGGCCCCGAAGGCGAAGTGACCCACTGGCCCGTTGAGTCGCCGGCCGACATCACCCCCACTCTCTTGCGCCAGGCGGCCGGATTGTCCGAGCCCGTCCGCGACCCCATGGACTTTCTGGACGAACCGGAAGCCAGCCCCAGCCGCCCCGCGAATGCGCCGGAAGTGCTGCTGGTGGGCACGGGCGCGCGCCAGCAGTTCCTGCGCCCCGAGGTGCTGCGCCCCCTGCTGGCGGCCGGCATCGGCGTCGAGATCATGGACACGCACGCCGCCTCGCGCACCTACAACATCCTGATGGCGGAGGGCCGGCGCGTGGTCGTGGCCCTCATCCCCCCCAACGGAGAATCCCAGAAATGACGCCGACCATAGGCAAACCCGCCCCGCTGTTCACCGCCGAAAGCACCATAGGTCCGATCAGCCTGGAGCAATGCCAGGGCCGCGCCGTGATCCTGTATTTCTATCCCAAGGACAACACGCCTGGCTGCACCACCGAAAGCCAGGATTTCCGCGACCTGCACGCCGAATTCCTGGCGGCCAGCGCGGTGGTCATCGGCATCTCGCGCGATTCATTGAAATCGCACGAGAACTTCAAGGCCAAGTACGAGCTTCCCTTCCCTCTCATCTCCGACGCCGACGAAACCGTCTGCAATCTGTTCGGCGTCATCAAGCAGAAGAACATGTACGGCAAGCAGGTGCGCGGCATCGAGCGCAGCACCTTCCTGATCGATGCCTATGGCGTGCTGGTGCAGGAGTGGCGCGGGGTGAAGGTCCCGGGCCACGCCAAGGAAGTCCTGCAAGCAGCGAAGAGCATCGGTTAGCCGTCAGCACAGGTTTTACCCGTCAGGCGCTATAGCCGGCCCACACTGGAGAGTGACAAATATGCCGCTTCCGAAGTTGCCCACCCGTCCCGCAGCCATCCTGACCTTCCCCTCGGGCGAATCCGCCCGGGCGCAGGCCCGCAGCACCAAGACCGCCGCTGCGCGGTCCAGTACCCAGGCAGTCCTCGCCGAGGACAACGAAGACGAGCTCCTCGTCCAGCCCGAACTTGAAGGCCTGGCCGCACCGGCCCGCAAGGCGCAGATCCCCGCGCCCGCCCGCCAGGTGCCGCCGCCGGCGCCAGCCGCTCCCGCTGCGCGCGCCGAAACGCGCCGCGCCAAGCCGGCGCCCGCCAAGCGCACCAAAGCCCGCGCCCAGAACGAACCGCGCAAGCTGTTCGTGCTGGACACCAACGTGCTGCTGCACGATCCCAGTTCCCTGTTCCGCTTCGAAGAGCACGACATCTTCCTGCCGATGATGACGCTCGAAGAGCTGGACCATCAGAAGAAGGGCATGTCGGAAGTGGCGCGCAACGCGCGCCAGGTCAGCCGTTCGCTGGACGCGCTGGTGCAGGACGCGACCCAGCTGGACGAAGGCCTGGAGCTGACCAAGCTGGGCAACAAGGACGCCACCGGCCGCCTGATGTTCCAGACGACCGCGATCCACAGCACGCTGCCGTCCGACCTGCCCATGGGTAAGGCCGACAACCAGATCCTGGGCGTCGTGCGCGCCCTGCAGGAAAAGTACCCGCAGCGCGAAGTCGTGCTGGTGTCCAAGGACATCAACATGCGCCTGAAGGCGCGCGCGCTGGGCATGGCCGCTGAAGACTACTTCAACGACCATGTCATGGAGGACTCGGACCTGATGTACTCGGGCGTGATGCAGCTGCCCGAGGACTTCTGGAACAAGCACGGCAAGGACGTGGAATCCTGGCAACAGGGCGGCACCACCTTCTACCGCATCCATGGCCCGCTGTGCTCGCAGTTCGTGGTCAACCAGTTCGTCTACTTCGAAGGCCAGATGCCGCTGTACGCGCAGGTGCGCGAGGTCAGCGGCAAGATGGCGGTGCTGGCCACGCTGCGCGACTACACCCACGGCAAGAATAACGTCTGGGGCATCACCGCGCGCAACCGCGAGCAGAACTTCGCCATGAACCTGCTGATGAATCCGGAGTGCGACTTCGTGTCGCTGCTAGGTCAGGCGGGCACGGGCAAGACGCTGCTGGCGCTGGCCGCGGGCATCACCCAGGTGCTGGAAACCAAGCGCTACACCGAAATCATCATGACCCGCGTCACGGTGCCGGTCGGGGAAGACATCGGTTTCCTGCCGGGTACGGAAGAAGAGAAGATGCTGCCCTGGATGGGCGCCCTGGAAGACAACCTGGACGTCCTGAACATGGGCGAAGGCGAAGGCAACGGGGACTGGGGGCGCGCCGCCACCATGGATCTGATCCGTTCGCGCATCAAGGTCAAGTCCCTGAACTTCATGCGCGGCCGCACCTTCCTGAACAAGTACCTGATCATCGACGAGGCGCAGAACCTGACGCCCAAGCAGATGAAGACGCTGGTCACGCGCGCGGGCCCGGGCACCAAGGTGATTTGCCTGGGCAACATTGCCCAGATCGATACGCCCTACCTGACCGAAGGCAGTTCCGGCCTGACCTTCGTGGTCGACCGCTTCAAGGGCTGGCCGCATTCGGGGCATGTCACCCTGCAGCGCGGCGAGCGTTCGCGCCTGGCCGACTATGCTGGAGATGTGCTGTAGGCCTCGCCCCCCATGCGCCTCCTGCCGCAGGCGACCAGCGCAGGCTCGGCCCAAGGAATGAACGCCCGATGAATCTCATCGGGCGTTTTTTTTGGCAGTCCCCATATAGGTAAAGATGGCCATGGGGTGGAAGGGAAGAATGCCCCCTTACATGAACATGTTGAACCCCACCAGAAAATTCAAGGCATTGTTGTCCACGGGCACGAATGACGGGGATCGGATGTAGCTGAGTCCCGTGCTCAGATAGACGCCGGGATAGAGGCGCGCCATGTAGGACACCATGGCCGCACTGCTCGAGTTGGCCGTGTCCACGCCCCGCTTGCCGAACGCGTCCTTCGCGGTATCGCTGAAATCCGACCAGGTGACCGTGACGGATAGCATGTCATAGGGGCGCGATGGAAACGTCCCTATCGTATATAGCCTGGCCTCCACGAACTTGGTGTACAGATTCTGATCCGCGGGAGCAAGGTGCAAGGAAAGGCCGGCGTACCATCCCTGCGCAGACGAGGAGTTGGGCGTCAGCCGCGAAATCTGCTGGTCTCCCGCGGCATAGAGCGCGTAGTTGTTCGAGCTGCGCTGGCGGGAATCGAACCTGGCGTAGTCGGACGTATTGAAAATCCCCCCGATCCGAAACCATCTCGAAGGGTTGTCGGGACTTGCTTGCTGCTTCACTCCGGTTTCGTTGATCGCCAACCACCCGCTTCCCGGCGTTTTCCACTTCAGCCCATGCTGATGTTCCGACTCTTCGGCCTCTGCTCCATAGGGGCTTATGCTGCGCTGAATTCCGGTCTTGTTGTAGAAGCCGCCAGAGCCGTTGTAGGTCACGTTTACGCCCGGGGTGGCGAAAGGCAGGCGTGACAGGCCGACCTGAAAGGGAATGATGGCATTCATCCCTTGCGCGCCGACCGCCAACGAACCGCCAACGTACAAGCCCACGAACTCCAGGGCATTGCTGAGATAGCCTGCCTTCAACTCCCACTGACGGTTGTTGAATGTGGTGAAGTACGCCAGCCGGCTCAGCGCAATGTCCGCCGAAGGCCCCTTCGGCGCCCAGCTCGCGTGCCCCGTCATGGCGCTGAAAATCAATTGGCTTTGATCGTTTCCGTGCTGACCCAGGTCATAAGTCAGGACAAGCTGCTGTGTCTCCGCGACGGTGGGAACCTGGCCGTTGTACGACTGCTTGCGATGCGTCCTCGGGTTTCCGCCTTTGAGGTCGTAAGCCGCGGAGTTCAAGCTGACTATCTGAAAACCTATCCCGTGCCGCGCCAGGTCGGAACGAAATCCGCCGGCATCCCGCAGCACTGTGTCTCGAATCGACGGAATCCGGACCAGCGCGCCCTGCTCCATCAGGCGCTCAAGAGACGCAAAATCAGACGCAGGCGGCGGCGCGGATTCCGCGACCGAGGCCTCGGATGAGGGCCGTAGCTGAGCGACGGTTCCGCGCTCGAGCCCCGTTCGGGATTCAGAGGCATTGCAGTCCCATGCAATCGCCCCCATGGCGGTAAAGATCGACACGATCGAGTGCGCCGGCACTTTGACCTGGCGCGAATTGATGATCTGGTTTGGCACGCGGCCTCCTTCAATCCCGGATTTCTCGCTGGTTCTCTGAAAAATCTGGATTGTTTAGACATAACAATCGGGCATGTACGCATAGGTCATGGTCGATGCAAGAATTCAGGGAGGGGAGGCATCCCGATAGCGCGTCCGCAGCCGTCTCAATAGCCCGGCCCGGATGCTCCAAGCTTGGGGCCAATTGAGATATTTCATGCCGACCGGTGTCGAAAGTTGATCACTGGGCGAACCACCTCCATTCCGTGCAGCCTGCTGCTGGTCACGACGTTGTTGGCAGCGATCCATGCACCCTCTGATCAGCATCCCGCCTCTTCAACGCATTATTCCCGGCCGGGAATAAGGCGTTGAAGTTAGTGTTACGATCAACTGAGGTCAAGCAGGGTTTTCCTCAGGATGTGCCATGCTTTCCGCGCTCAAGCAGACTTGAGGCGGCCTGCTTGTTGACCAAACATCACGCCGAAAAGACGATGAAAAAAGACGTTTTAGGGGAAGTTGAGCGCGGAAGAGGAGAACGAGCCGGCCTTGATCTGGACCGGATCTTGCGGGCGGCAAGGCGCATCGGTCACGACAAATTGTCGATGCAGGCACTGGCGGATGCGCTCAATGTGGACCGGAAGGCGCTCAACTATCACGTGAAAGATCGCCAGACGCTGCTGGCGCTTGTCGCGAAGGACACGCTGACGGCCAGCTTCAGCAGCGCCGACATCGCTCACGCGGCCACATGGCAAGACGCATGCAGGACCTACGCGACCCACCTGGTCGACGCAGCCGTCGCCATGGGGGGCTTGGCGGAACATCTTCGCTTTGACGATTCCGAGCTGATGAGCTGGAACCTGCTGCCGACCGAGGAATTGCTCGAACAGCTGAATCGGGCGGGCTTCAGCGAAGCGGCCGCGGTGCGCCTGGCCGTGCTGCTAGCCGCCCTCTGCGTTGGCCATGTGAAGGATATCTGGCAGGCCAGGTCAGCGGTCGATCGCACCAGACCTCGCCAGCTTCAGAAATGGCTGGATTCGGTCGATGGAAAGTCCTATTCACGGCTACGCCAGGCCGTCGCATTGGGAATCGACACCTACGGGCCCGAGCAACTCGATTTCTCACTCAGGATTTTCATAGCGGGCGCAGAAGCACACCTTGCTTCCTAGCGTCTGAACGTACAAAGGCCTGAGCGGGGCGTGACTCCCAACTCAGGCCCTCTCAAAACCGCCCCGGCAATTACTTGTCGGCGGCGTTGGTAATGGCGTTGCCTGCCTTCGACATGTCCTTGCCCATGCCCGCGACGGTGTTGCAACCGGCGAGAACGAAGCCGAACACGACGAAGGCGGTCAGCACGATCTTGCTGCGCATGCTGGCGCTCCTGAAGTGGTGAAAACGGATCCGGGGCGTACTTTAAACGATCTGGACGCGCAGTTCACCCAGGCCTTCGACGCCGCCGGTGATCACGTCGCCTTGCAGCACGGCGCCCACGCCTTCGGGCGTGCCGGTGAAGATGAGGTCGCCGGGTTGCAGTTCGAACAGGCCGGACAGGTAGGAAATGCTCTCAGGAATGTTCCACAGCATCTGCGAAATGTCGCTGGACTGCTTGCGCTGGCCATTCACGTCCAGCCAGATGGCGCCCTTTTCCAGGGTGCCGACGACGCTGCGCGGATGGATCGGACCCAGCGGCGCGGACAGGTCGAAGGCCTTGCCGATTTCCCAGGGGCGGCCCTGCTTCTTCATTTCGCCTTGCAGGTCGCGGCGGGTCATGTCCAGGCCCAGCGCATAGCCCCACACACACTCATTGGCCTGTTCGACCGGGATGTCGCGGCCGCCCTTGCCCAGCACCACGACCAATTCCATTTCGTAGTGCAGGTTGGAGGTCTTGGGCGGATACGGCATCTTGCCGGTTTCGCCGTCGGCCACGCTCAGCACGGCGTCGGCCGGCTTGCAGAAGAAGAACGGATCCTCGCGGCCCGTGAAGCCCATTTCCTTGGCGTGTTCGGCATAATTGCGGCCGACGCAATAGACGCGACGCACCGGAAACAGCGCGGCGCTGCCGGCAACGGGAACCGCGACGGGCGGCTGAGGGGGCAATACGTAGTCCATGTTCACTCGACCTATGAAGAATACGTGGCCGGAATCCGGCAATAGAAAACAGCCAGCCCCGCGAGGCGCCCGCTACCGCGGGCGGCCTGCCCTGCAGGCGGCCAGACGATGAAAAGTCATCCGCGAGTTTATCCCTTTCCGGGAGCCCGGGCGCGGTTCGGGCCATTCAGCTGAACGTAGGAATTTCCCCGTCATACACCACCAGGCGCTCGATGAAGCCGGCCATGTAGGCCTTCATCTCCTGGTGCGCGGGCGAGACCTGGTAGCGGTCATGCGCGGGGCTGTCCGCAAAGGCCGCCACCACGGCGTGGGTCAGGCCGTCCGAGCGGCTGGCTTCGTTGGGCCGGAAGGCGTAGCCCGCCACGCCTTCGCATTCGGCCAGGATGCGTTGGCAATAGCCCTGGACGCGGTCATGGAAGCGCGCGTCGGCGGCCTCGGACAGCTGCAGCATTACGACATGCAAGTACATCAGGATTCCTTTTTCGTACGGGTAAGCGCCAGCCAGGCTCGCGAGACCAATCCCATGATGCCGTCGCGGAACAGGAGGACGCAGAGGACGAAGATTGCGCCCTGGACGATGAGCACCCAGGAGCCCAGCGGCGCCAGGTAGTTCTGCAGCGACACGAAGGTGAACGCGCCGGCCAACGGGCCGAACACCGTGCCGATGCCGCCCAGCAGCGCCATCAGCACCACTTCGCCGTTGGCGTGCCAATGCACGTCCGTCAACGACGCGACGCCGAACACCAGCACCTTCAGGCCGCCGGCCAGCCCCGCCACCGAGGCCGACAGCGTGAACGCCATCAGCTTGTAGCGCGAAGTGGAATAGCCCAGCGAGCGGGCGCGCTGCTCGTTGTCGCGCACCGAACGGATCACCTCGCCAAAGGGCGAGTTCAGCACGCGCAGCACAAAGGCATAGCCCAGCGCGAACACGGCCAACGTGAAGTAATACATCGGCATCACGCCTTCAAGATCGAAGATGCCGAACAGCTTGCCGCGCGGCACACTCTGCAGGCCGTCCTCGCCGCCGGTAAAGCCCGCCTGGACCGCGATGAAATAGACCAGTTGCGACAACGCCAGCGTGATCATCGCGAAGTAGATGCCCTGGCGCCGGATCGCGACGGCGCCAAACGCCAGACCCAGCAGCCCCCCCGTCAGCACCCCGGCCAGGAGGCCGAGTTCGGGCGTGGCGCTCAGCAGCTTCATCACGATGCCGGTCGCGTAGGCGGCCGCGCCGAAGAACGCGGCATGGCCGAACGACAGCAGGCCCACGTAGCCCACCAGCAGATTGAAGGCGGCGGCAAACAGCGCGAAGCACAGCACCTTCATCAGAAAGGTCGGATAGATGAACCAGGGCGCGGCGATGGCGGCCACGGCCAGCGCCGCCATCGCCACGCGCATGCCGCGGCGGCTCAGCTGCACCGGCTCGCGCGTGGCCTCGGCGGCCAGCACGTTCTGCACCTGCAGCGGCTTGCCGAACAGGCCCGCGGGCTTGCACAGCAGCACCAGCACCATGATGATGAAGATCGCCAGGTTGGCGGCCTCGGGATAGAACACCTTGGTCAGGCCTTCGATGATGCCCAGCCCGAAACCACTGATGATGGCGCCCATGATGGAGCCCATGCCGCCGATCACCACCACCGCGAACACCACCACCACGAGGTTGGAGCCCATCATCGGACTGACCTGGTAGATCGGCGCGGCGATCACGCCCGCCACCGACGCCAGCGCCACGCCCAGCGCGTAGGTCAGCGTGATGAGCAGCGGCACGTTGATGCCGAAGGAGCGCACCACCGTCGGATTCTCGGTGGCCGCGCGCAGCATCGCGCCCACGCGGGTCTTCTCGATCAGCACCCACACGGCCAGGCACAGCACCAGCGACACCGCCACCGCCCAGCCGCGATACCAGGGCAGGAACATGAAGCCCAGGTTGACGCCGCCAGACAACGCCTTGGGTATCGTGTAGGGCAACCCCGATACGCCATAGGCCTGACGCAGGCCGCCTTCGATCAGCAGCGCGATGCCAAAGGTCAGCAACAGCCCGTACAAGTGATCCATGCGGTAGGTGCGCGAGATCAACAGGCGCTCGACCACGATGGCGAACACGGCCATGATGAGCGGCACCAGCACCAGCGCTGCCCAGTAGTTCACGCCCAGATAGTTCAGCAGCATCCAGGCCAGGAATGCGCCCGCCGTGTACTGCGCGCCATGGGCGAAGTTGATGATGTTCAACAGGCCGAAGATCACCGCCAGCCCGATCGACAGCAGTGCGTAGAACGAACCGTTGATCAGGCCGAGCAGCAGTTGGCCGAATAGTGCCGTGGACGGCACGCCGAATATTTCGAACACGCGGATTCTCCCCTCAGACGCCCAGGCGGCGCTTGATCCGCTCGGGATCGTTGCGCGCTTCTTCTGCCGACAGCTGGTCGACGACGCAGCCGTGCTCCATGACGTAGTGGCGGTCAGCCACCTTGGTCGCGAAACGGAAGTTCTGCTCGACCAGCACGATGGTGAAGCCCCGCTCCTTCAGGGTGCGGATGGCATGCCCGATCTGCTGCACGATGACGGGCGCGAGGCCCTCGGTGGGTTCGTCCAGCAGGATGAGCTGGGCGCCGGTGCGCAGGATGCGCGCGATCGCCAGCATCTGCTGTTCGCCGCCCGACAGGTTGCCGCCGGAACTGGCGCTGCGTTCGCGCAGGTTGGGAAACAGCGTGTAGATTTCGTCCAGCGACATGCCGCCATCGGCCAGGCGCGGCGGCAGCATCAGGTTTTCGGTCACGTCCAGGCTGCGGAACACGGCCCGTTCTTCGGGGCAATACACCACGCCCAACCGCGGAATGCGGTGCGCCGCCATGCCCACGGTCTCCTGGCCGTTCAAGCGGATGGAACCGCGCCGCTTGTCCATGATGCCCATGATGGCGCGCAGCGTGGTGGTCTTGCCCGCGCCGTTGCGGCCCAGGATGGTGACGAGTTCGCCGCGCCTGACTTCCATGTCCACGCCGTGCAGCACGTGGGATTCGCCGTACCAGGCGTTGAGGTCCTTGATAACCAGCATTTCAGTGCGCCTCCTCGTCGGAGCCCATGTAGGCCGTGATGACGCGCTCGTCGCTCGACACGGTGGCGTAGTCGCCCTCGGCCAGCACCGCGCCGCGCGCCAGCACCGTGATGGTGTCGGACAGATCCGCCACTACCGACAGGTTGTGTTCGACCATCAGGATGCTGCGGTTGGCGGACGCGCGCCGGATCAGCGCGGCGATGCGGGTCACGTCCTCCTGGCCCAGGCCCGCCATGGGCTCGTCCAGCAACATGATTTCGGGCTCCAGCGCCAGAGTCATCGCGATTTCCAGTGCGCGCTTGCGTCCATATGGCAGCAGCGCCGCGGTGGTGTGCGCCAGGCCGGAGAGGCCGACCGCGTCCAGCAGTTCCATGGCGCGGCCGTTCAGGCGGTCGATGCTGCTGCGGCTGCGCCAGAAGCGCCAGCCATCGCCGTGCTGGCGCATCAGCGCCACGCGCATGTTCTGCAGCGCCGTCAGGCCCAGGAACACGGCGGATATCTGGAACGAGCGGACGATGCCCAGCCGCGCGATCTGCTCGGGCGCCAGCGCCGTGATGTCGCGGCCGCGATAGTGGATGACGCCCGCGTCGGGCGCGAGGAACTTGGTCAGCAGGTTGAAGCAGGTGGTTTTGCCTGCGCCATTGGGGCCGATCAAAGCATGGATGGAGCCTTCGCGCAGGGACAGGGACACGCCGTCGACGGCATTGAAGCCGCCGAACCGCTTGACCAATCCCTGGGCGGACAGAACCGCTGGGGTGTTCATGGGCGCGCTCCTACATGCGGGCCAGCAGGCCGCCGTCGATCGCCAGGACGTGTCCGTTGACGAACGCGGCGCCCGGCGAGGCCAGGTAGACCACCGCGGGTGCAATGTCTTCCGGCGCGGCCCAGCGGCCGGCGGGCACCGCCGTGGCCAGGAAGGACTGGAACTGCGGATTGTCCTGCAGCCCCTGCGTGAAATCGGTGCGCACGAAACCGGGCGCCAGTGCATTGCAGGTGATGCCGCTGGCGCCGTATTCGACCGCCAGCGCGCGCGTGAAGGCCGCGATCGCGCCCTTGGCCGTGGCGTAGGCGGCGATGTTGGGCATGGTGGCCTGCCCCGCCACGGACGACATCAGCACGATGCGGCCGAAGCCGCGCTTGCCCATGCCGGGCAGCACGGCCCGCGCACAATGGAAGGCGCCGTTGACGTGCACGTTCTGCAAGGCCTGCCACTCGGCGGAGCTCA
Organism: Achromobacter sp. K91; assembly: GCF_003576205.1. NCBI lineage: Bacteria > Pseudomonadati > Pseudomonadota > Betaproteobacteria > Burkholderiales > Alcaligenaceae > Achromobacter > Achromobacter sp. K91. Next base: position 118,973 of record NZ_QWFB01000032.1, read on the forward strand.
TCTCCACCACGGGCTTGCGGTTCTGGTTGCCGGCATTGCTGACCAGTACGTCGACCGCCAGCCCCGCGTTATCCAGTTGCGCGACGGCATCGGCCACGGCCTTTTCGTCGGCGACATCGAAAGGCGCCCCGTGGGCCTTGATGCCTTCGGCCGCCAGGCGCTCGCAGGCGGCCGCGCAGGCCTCGCCGGAAAGATCGTTAATTACCACCTGGGCGCCAGCCTGGCCCAATGCTCGCGCGATGGCGTAGCCCAGTCCCCTTGCTGCGCCCGTCACCAGCGCGACGCGCCCCGCCAGACCGAACGTGCGGTCCAGATAGTCGTGTTTCAAGCTTGTCTCCTTGGTCTTATATGCGCCGGATTTCTTGGCCCGGCCTGTGTCGCTGCATGCTTGCGCCAGGCGAAAACATGATTGACATAAATCTCAATATACGCGACTATTTTTAAACACTCAATAACAAGATTTTTTCTTTATCTCTCATAAAGAGTTCTGGTAGGAGACATCATGGCCCTGGAAACGCCCGGCTGCCCCGCAGCCAACGCCTTGCCGCCCCTGGCTTCACGCTTCCTCAAAGTTGCCGATCTGCCGTGGAAACCGACGCAAGTGGAAGGCATAGACATGAAGGTGCTGATGCAGGACAAGGAGACCGGCTTGCTGACCGCCCTGTTCCGCTGGCAGCCCGGCACCGAGCTGCCGCTGCATGAGCATGTGGAGGTCGAACAGACCTTCGTGCTGGAAGGCTCGATCGTCGACGCCGAAGGCGAGGTCTGCGCTGGCGACTACGTGTGGCGTCCGCGCGGCAACCGGCACGTGGCGCGCGCGCCCAATGGCGCCCTGGTGCTGAGCTTCTTCCTGAAACCCAATATGTTCATCGACGCCTACGCCGGCCAGACGCTGGAGTAAGCCGCCCCGGCGCGACCGTCCGGCACAGGACGGCGCGCAAAGAAACTAGCCCCCGAGGAGACATACCCATGAAGACCCGTTTGAAGTACAGCCTGGCCGCCTGCGTGCTGGGCGCCCTGTCCGTATCCGCCCAGGCCCAGGTATCCGATGACGTCGTGAAGATCGGCGTGCTCGGCGACCAGTCCGGCATGATGGCCGACCTGTCCGGCAAGTTTGGCGTGGAAGCCGTGAAGATGGCCGTCGAGGATTTCGGCGGCACCGTGCTGGGCAAGCCCATCGAAGTGATCTCGGCCGACCACCAGAACAAGGTCGACATCGGCGTGGCGACCGCGCGCCGCTGGTACGAGAACGACAAGGTCGACCTGATCCTGGACGTGCCCAACTCCGCCATCGCGCTGGCGGTGCAGGACCTGACCCGCCAGATGAAGCGCGTGGTGATCTTCACCAGCGCCGGCTCGGCCGACCTGACCGGCAAGGCCTGCTCGCCCAACGGCATGCACTGGACCTACGACACCTATGCCTATGCCACCGGCGTGGCCAACGGCGTCATGGAAGACGGCGGCAAGAGCTGGTACTTCATCACTTCCGATTACGCCTTCGGCCATTCGCTGGAGCGCGACGCCATGGCGGTGGTCAAGGCCAAGGGTGGCCAGGTCGTAGGCAGCGTGCGCCACCCGATCGCCAGCGCGGACTTCTCCTCGTTCCTGCTGCAGGCGCAGGCCTCCAAGGCCCAGGTGATCGGCCTGGCCAACGGCAGCGGCGACACCATCAACAGCATCAAGCAGGCGTTCGAGTTCGGCATCATGGGCAGCAAGCAGCGCGTGGCCGCCCTCTTCATGAGCATCGTGGACGTGCGCAGCGTGGGGCTGGAATACGCGCAGGGCCTGAACCTGGTGGAACCCTTCTACTGGGACCTGGACGACAAGTCGCGGCAATGGTCCGAGCGTTATTTCAAACGCACCGGCCGCATGCCGTCCATGGTCCAGGCCAGCAACTACAGCGCCGCCATGCACTACCTGAACGCCGTCAAGGCGGCGGGCACGGACGCGTCCGAGCCGGTGCTGAAGAAGATGCATGAGACGCCCATCAACGACTTCATGACCGAGAACGGCCGCATCCGCGAGGACGGCCGCATCATGCGCGATCTCTATCTGTTCCAGGTCAAGAAGCCCTCGGAATCCAAGCGCGACTGGGACTACTACAACCTGGTGCGCAAGATTCCGGCCGAACAGGCCTTCCGTCCGCTCAAGGACGGCGCCTGCCCGCTGGTGAAATCGTGATGGACGGCGCGCTTGGACTGCTGGCCGGCAAGCGCGCCATTGTCACGGGGGGCGCCAACCCCCGTGGCATAGGCGCCGCCATCGTCGAGCTCTTCATCGCCCAGGGCGCCACGGTCGCGGTGTTGGACCAGGCCTATCCGGAAGGCGCCGGCGCGGCGCTGGCCGCGAGCCGCATCGACCTGCACTGCGACGTGTCCCGTTCGGCCTCCTGCGAGGCGGCGATTGCCCGCGCCCGCGAGGCGCTCGGCGGCATCGACGTGCTGGTCAACAACGCCGGCATCGTCGCGGCCACGCGCATCTGGGACCTGCCCGAGGACGAGTTTCGCCGCATGGTGGAGGTGAACCTGACCGGCACCTACAACGTCACGCATGCGGCGCTGCCGGAATTGCTGCAAAGCGCGCGGCGTCCGGCCATCGTCAACCTGGGCTCCACCGCCGCCTTGCGCGGCGGCGGCCTGCTGGGCGGTTCGCATTACGCCGCATCCAAGGGCGGCGTCATCAGCTTCACCAAGGCGCTGGCGCGCGAGCTCGGCCCGCGCGGGGTGCGCGCCAATTGCGTGGCGCCCGGCATCATCGAAACGGACATGACGCTGGGAAAATTCGGCGAAAATTGGGAACAAGAACTCAAACAGGGCATTCCGCTACAGCGTTTCGGCTCGCCCGCCGAAGTCGCCCAGGCCATACTTTTCCTGGCCTCGGACCTGTCCTCCTACTCAACCGGCATCGTGGTCGACGTCAATGGCGGCTTCCACATTCACTAGGCGCGCCCTCCCGCAATGAGCACTCCAGACCGCATGTTGTCCATCCTCGACCTCTTTCGCGACGACACCACCGCCGCGTTCCAGGAAGACGTCATGGCGCATCTGGACTGCTCGCGCGCCACGGCTTACCGCTACCTCAAGTCGCTGACCGAAAGCGGGCTGCTGGCGCCCACCTCGGGCGGCGCCTACGTGCTGGGGTCGCGCATAATCGAGCTGGACCGCCATCTTCGCCAGCACGATCCGCTGATGCGCGCGGCGCGCGAGGTCATGCGAGCCACCGGCGACGAGCTGCACGCCAACCTGATGCTGTGCAACTACTACGGCGACAAGGTCATGTGCGTGGACCGCTACTGGACCGATGATTCCATCGAATCGAGCTACGCGCGCGGCCGTCCCTACACCATGTTCCATGGCGCCACCGCCAAGCCCATCCTGGCCAACCTGCCGCCGTACCAGCTGCGCAACCTGATGCTGTGGCACGCCGCGGAAATCCGCGAAGCCGGGCTGGGGGAGGATTGGGACGAATTCCGCGCCAACCTCAAGCGCCTGCGCGCAGCCGGCGTCTACGTGTCGCACGGCGAGGTCGACCCTGGGCTGATAGGCATAGGCTCGGCCATCTTCAGCGCCGAACAGAAAGTCGTGGGCAGCCTGGTGTTCATCGCCGCGGAAGCGCGCACCTCGGCCGAGCGGCTGGAGGTACTGCAGGCGCGCATCCAGATCGCGGCCGCGCAGGTGTCGCGCAATCTGCAGGCTCCGCAAAGCAACGGCGCGGCGGCGATCGGCATCATGCCGTCGCGGCCGCGCCGCATCAAGACGTCAGCCGGCGGCGCTGCGCCGGCCAAATCCAGGAAGCCGTAATCAGGCCTTGTTGTAGCGCTCGGCGCTGCGGACGATTTCCTCGTGCGCGGCGTCCAGGCCCTTCCAGCCCTTGACCTTGACCCACTTGCCCTTTTCCAGGTCCTTGTAGTGCTCGAAGAAATGCTGGATGCGGGAGATGTCTTCCGCCGGCAGATCTTCGTAGGACTTGATGTTGCGGTACGGGGGGTACAGCTTTTCGATCGGCACGGCCAACAGCTTGGCGTCGCCGCCCGACTCGTCGTCCATTTCCAGCACGCCGATGGCGCGGCAGCGCACGACCGCGCCGATCTGGATCGGGAACGGGGTCAGCACCAGCACGTCGGCGGGGTCGCCGTCTTCGGACAGGGTTTGCGGGATGTAGCCGTAGTTGCACGGGTAGTGCATGGCAGTCAGCATGAAGCGGTCAACGAAAATCGCGCCCGTGTCCTTGTCGACCTCGTACTTCACCGGGTCGGCGTTCATGGGGATTTCGATGATGACGTTGAAGTCTTCCGGCAGCTTCTTGCCAGGGGAGACGCGATCAAGACTCATGATTCAACCTTGTTGTGTGTCTGAAGGATTGTTCAAATCGAGCCGTCGTCCTTGAACGGCGGCTTGGTAGCCGGCACGGGCGCGGCGGCAGGCGCGGGCTTGGACCCGGCGGGCGTAGCCGGAGCGTACGTGGGCACGGGATCATCGAAAGCCGCCGCCGGGATGGGGGCGCTGTCGAAGTACTCGTCGATGTCGGAGGTGCCGCCGCCGGCCAGCGGGGCATCCTCGGGAGCCAGCGCACGCTCGCGCTGTTCTTTGTTCTCGCGGGCGTCCGGATCCAGCACGTAGTCGGAGGCCGACGCCGCCACGGCCGGCGGCAGCGCGGGGTAATCGCCGCCAAGTTCGGTGTCGCTGTCGACGTCGGACAGGCCCACCGCATAGCCGCCTTCGGCGTCCACGCGGTAAGGATCCGAACCGGTGTCCGCGGCCGGCAAGGCGGCATCCGCCGCCAGCACCGGCAGCGCCATGCTGGCCGCCGTTGCCAGGCGCCAGTGGCGCACTGCGTCGGCGGGACGGTCCAGGCGGTCGTACAGGCTGCCCAGCAGCGCATGCGTCTGCGCATCGCTGCGGCGGCTCAGGCTGCGCAACAGATAGCGTTCGGCCTGGCCCCAGAGCTGGCCGTTCAGGCACAGCATGCCCAGCGCGGTGAGCAGGTCCGGATCGGTGGGACGCTGTTGCAGCCAGGTTTCGGCACGGGCCAGCCGGCGCGACACCTGCTCGGCCTCGCAGCGGGCGTAGGCAGCCACCAGGGCGGGATTGAACTTCACGGCGACTGCGGCTTCCAGCACGCGTGCGGCCTCGCTGGCTTCGCCGGCGGCCTCGAACGCCGCCGCGCCCGCCAGCGCGATTTCCGGCAGGAGGCGCTCCTCGGCCTTGAGATCCTTCCAAATGGCGCGCCAGGCGTCGCTGCCACCTGCGGCGGCGGCGCGCAACCGCGCCGCGCCCGAAGCGTCGATCAATTGATCGGCTTCGGAACGGGCCAGCGCATTGCGGCGCACCAGGCCCCGCGCCAGCGTGAACACCTGTTCGTCATGATGCAGGGCGGTGTGCGCACGCAGCAGCAGGCGCATGGTGTGCAGATGGCGCGCGCCGCCGTCGGCCAGCGGCTCCAGCACGGCCAGCGCGCGCTCGGCGCGGCCCTGGTCCAGCAGCATGTCGGCCGACACGGTGGCAGTGGCTTCGATCAGGCCGGCATCCGTGCCGGCTTGCTCCTGCGCGATCGCCAGCAGGCGGTCGCGGCGGTCGAACTCGCCCAGGCCATGCGTGGCGCGGGCGGCGGACAAGGCCGCCAGCACGCGGCGCGTCTGGACCTTGGTCTGGTCCAGCAGCTTGGTCAGGTCTTTTTCGGCGGTGGTGTAACGCCCTTCCAGCAGGCCGATCCAGCCGCGCTCCAGCAATTCGTGGTCGCGCGCCTGGGCGCGCTTGCCGCGCCAGGCCCGCACGCGGTCGGGAATGGCCAGCAGCCACGCCAGCAGGCGCAGGCCCACGTACAGCACGATGAAGGCCGCGACGATCAGCAGGACCGCCAACGTCAGCGACATGCTGATGCGCCACGGCCAGACCAGCAACAGCACGTTGCCGGAGTGCGAACGCAGCACCACCGCCAGGGCGACGGCGACGACGGCGAGCAGCAGTGTCCAGAACCAGGTACGCATAAGCCTCAGTCCTGTCCGCTGGTCTTGAAGCCCGCGGCGCGCAGCGCGGCCACGGCGTTCAGGCTGTCGGCCACTTCCGGCATGCGCACGGCAATGTCGGTCTGCGCCAGTTCGCGGGCCAGGGTCTGGGCCGCGACGGTGTCGGGGGACCGGACGTCGAAATACTTGGCGAGCGTGACGCCGACGTTGTCGAGTTCGCTCTTCCAGACGGCGGGCTGGCGCATCAGCATGGCCAGTTGCGCCGTCAGCAGGCGTTGGCGCAGCGTGCCGCGCACCTGGTCGGCCTGGTCGGGCGACAGCAGCAAGGCAGCCGGCTCGTCCACGCGCTGGATCGTGATCAGGCCGCCCAGTTCATGCGCCAGCGCGGAGCCGGCGCGGCCGGGCCAGGAGGCCATCTCGGCGCGCCAGCGCTGCCACCAGGGCGCGTCGGCCGGCAAGCCCGCCAGCGGATCGACCGCGGGGGCAGGTGCGGCCGCCGGCGCGGCTTCGCCGGCAGGCGCCACACCCGGGGCGGCGGCGTCCGGCACCAGCAGCGGCGCCTTGCCGATCAGCGCCACCAGGCGGTCGATGCGGGCCGACTGGGCAGGGATATCCACGGTGGACACGGCGCGCAAGCGGTCCAGGTCGCCGTTGATGGCTTGCTGCAGGCTGGAGAAACGCGGGCGGTCGGCGCGCGCCAGGCGCGATTGCGCCGTTTCCAGCGCCACGATCGCGTTGGAGACATTGCCGGCCAGCCGCAGTTGCTGGTTGGCGATGGTCAACAGGCGCTCGACGTCGTTGGCAAGCAGTTCGTCGCTGGCGCTGTCGTTGAAGTTCTGCCAAGCCAGCTGCAAGGCGCTGTACTGGCTTTGGGTTTCGCGCACGGTGTCTTCAAGTTCGCCGACGCGGCCGGCCTGGGCTTGAGCCAGGGCCAGGGCCTCGCGGGTGTCCTTGCGGGCTTGCGCCAGATCGGTGGTCAGCGTTTCGAGGCGCGTGGCGACCTCGCGACCGGCGGACACGAACTGGGTGCGCTGCATCCAGAGGGCGTAACCCAGGCCGGCGGCCAACAGGATCAGGATGATGAGGGCGGGGACCAGCGGGCCACTGCGGCGCTTGGCCGGGCGGGCCTTGACGGAATCGGCCGGGGCCGACGCGGGCGCGCTTGCACCCGGGGCGGCCGTCGGAACGACCGGATCGGTAGCGGGAGTCTTGTCTGTCATGACGCGATTGTATTCGGTGTCAGTCCGATGCAACGAATCAAGCAGCAACAAAAGCCTGGAATATCGACTCGTCGTTGGGCAAGCAGATTTTTACCATCGGCCGCGCCCCGCCTTCATGACAGGGCTGTGGCAGCCGGCGCTCCAGGGAGGGATGCGTCAGCACAAAGCTGCACCGCGCCCACCAGTCCGCCAGGCCAGCCGCCTCCAGACCTGCCCGCAACGCATCCGCGCCCTCGCCGCTGGTGATCAGCCAAGTGGCCGGAATGCCCGCCTCCGCCCAGCGCCGCAGGCTGGCGACCTGATCGGCGCCCCAGCTCGCGGGGCGCCGCAGGTAGGCAGCATGGCGCGTCACGGCCGCGCCGTGCGCCTCGAGCTTGTCACCAAGCCAGTCGCGGCCCTGCGTGCCGCGCACCAGCAGCACGCGCGCGGGCATTTGCGGCAGCCCCAGCAAAACCGCCCAGAGCGCCTCGGAATCGTGGCTGGGCGCGCTTTCAGGGGGATGCAAAACTGTTGTATTCGCGCCAAAGCAGGGGGACAGGCGCAAGGCCTGCGCACTGGCCGGCCCGACTGTGGCGGCGATGACGCCCGCCGGCCAGGGAGCCGGCCCGTCCGCCTGCGCCCATTGTTCCAGGTACAGCCTGGCCGCATTGCCGCTGACGAACACGACCATGTCGTAGTCGGACGGACGCGGCGGCCCGCCGGTCGCGGCCGGCAAAACCTGGATTTCCAGGGCGGGAAGAATGCAGGGCGTCCAGCCGGCGCTCTGCAGGCGGCCTGCCAGGGCCTCGTTGCGGCCGTCGGGCCGCGTCAGGATGGCGACCCGCGGCGGTTCGGCGGCTGCGGACGCCATGACCATCAGTCGGCCCTGGGCGGGTCTTGCAGCAGTTCGCGCAGGATGTCCTGGGCGCCTGCGTCCAGCAGCGCCTGCGCCGCGGCCTCGCCGATGGCCTGGGCCTCGGCCACCGGACCGCTGCGGGCCGTATGGACCATGCGCACGCCGTCGGGCGACGCCACCAAGGCGCGCAACGACAAGGTGCCGCCGGCAATTTCAGCGTACGCCGCCAGGGGCACCTGGCAGGATCCGCCCAGCTTGCGGGACACGGCGCGCTCGGCCACCACACAGGACGTGGTGTCGGCGCTGACCAAGGGGGCCAGCCAGGCGCGCATGTCGTCGCGGTCGTCGCGGATCTCGATGCCCAAGGCGCCCTGCCCGGCCGCCGGCAGGCTGTCTTCCGGTTCGAGCAGGCTGCGGATGCGCGAGCCCAGGCCCAGCCGCTCCAGGCCGGCAGCGGCCAGCACGATGGCGTCGTATTCGCCCTTGTCCAGCTTGCCCAGGCGCGTATCGAGATTGCCGCGCAGCGGCTTCACGACCAGCTCGGGATAGCGCGCACGGATCTGGGATTCGCGGCGCAGGCTGGACGTGCCGACGACGGCGCCTGCGGGCAGGTCGGCCAGCGAGCCATGGGTATTGGAGACGAAGGCATCGCGGGGATCCGCGCGATCGAGGACAGCGCAAAGCTCGAACGGCGCCTGCAGATCGACCGGCACGTCCTTCAAGGAGTGCACGGCCAGATCGGCGCGGCCGTCGAGCAGCGCGTTTTCGAGTTCCTTGACGAACAGACCCTTGCCGCCCACCTTGGAAAGCGTGCGGTCGAGGATCTGATCGCCTCGGGTCGTCAGGGTGAGTAGCTCAACCGCGCACGCCGGGTACAGCGTGCGCAGCCGGTCGCGCACATGCTCGGCTTGCCACAGGGCAAGCCGGCTGGCGCGGGTCGCGATGACCAGGCGTTGCGGTAGAGACACGAGACGGCATCAAACGAAATTGGAGACGATGACCGTCGCGACCACCCCGAGGATGGCCAGCACGAAAAGGCCCTGAAGGAGGCTCAGGCCCGATTCGGATTGCTGGGGATCGGTGGATCTACGCAGACTCATGTGCTGATTCCTTGGAAGCGGTTTTGCGGCTTGCCAGCCACCGTCCAAGGACAACAACGAGCAAGGCGCCAATGATTTCTGCGCCGATTTTAACCGCAGTGGGCTGCACGCCGAATTGACGCTCGACAACCACGTCGGTGATCAGCATGCCGCCGGCGATCCAGCCCAGCAAGGCCGCGCCGAAGGTGACGACCAGCGGATAGCGGTCGATGAGCTTGAGCACCAGGGTGCTGCCCCAGATGATGATGGGCACGCTGACGATCAGGCCGAAGGCGACCAGGCCGATCTGGTGGTCGGCGTGGGCGTTCTGGGCCGCGCCGGCAATGGCGATCACGTTGTCCAGGCTCATCACGAAGTCGGCGATGATGATGGTCTTGATCGCGGCGGCGATGGATGTGCCGCCCTTGATGTTGCCATGGGCATCGTCCTCGGGAATCAGCAGCTTGACGCCGATCCAGACCAGCAGCAGGCCGCCCACGACCTTCAGGAAGGGGATCGACAACAGCGTCAGGGCGAAGGCGATCAGGACCACGCGCAGGATGATGGCGCCCGCGGTACCCCACAGAATGCCTTGCATGCGCTGCTTGGGCGCCAGATTGCGGCAGGCCAGCGCGATCACGACGGCGTTGTCGCCGCCGAGCAGGATGTCGATGAGGATGATCTGGAATACCGCTGTCCAACTCAGCGTCTGGAAAAACTCAAGCACTATGAACCCCCGAAGGCATTTATGAAAAGAGTGGCCGGTCCCGGTCCGGCAAAGCCCGCCGCGCGCGACGCGGCGGGCTTATTCAGTACAACGTATTAGTATAATTCAGCTTTCAGTCAGCTTTCTGGCGCATCAGCAAAACTTTGCCGATAGCCAGCACCAGCACCGCGCCCAACGCGCCTGTCATCAGCGCAAAACTGTGCTGCGTCACGCCCAGGGCAGCGTCGATGCGCGCCACCGGTTCCTGCAAGGCCGGATCGCCCACCAGCAGTTCGCCCGCGATGAAACCCAGCAGCGCCGCCCCCACCCAGACGATGACCGGGAAGCGCTCGATGACCTTCAGGAGCAGCGTACTGCCAAAGATGACCAGCGGAATACTGATGGCCAGACCCAACACCAGCAAGGTCGTGTCGCCCATGGCGGCGGCGGCAACGGCCACCACATTGTCCAGGCTCATGACCAGGTCGGCAATCATGATAGTGCGGATTGCGGTCAGCAGATTGCCTTGCGTCTTGCCGGCCCCGTCTTCCTCGCCCTCGGGCAACAGCAGCGTCACGCCGATATAGACCAGGAGCAGCGCGCCGATGAGCTTGAGCCAGGGCAGCAGGAGCAGCTTGGCCGCTACCAGCGTCAGCACGATACGCATGATGATCGCCGCGGCGGAGCCGACCACGATCGCTTTTTTCTGTTGGGCCGGAGGCAGCGAACGCGCCGCCAGCGCAATAACCACGGCGTTGTCGCCCGATAGCAGAATGTTGACCCAAATGATCTGGAGCAATGCTATCCAGAATGCCGCTGAACTGAGTTCCATGCCTCTCTTTCCTAGGTGTGATCCCCCTAGGACAAACCAAATGAATGGGTGAAATAAGACGAAAAAAAACGTACTGGCCGTCTTGGTGCGAGCCCGACGGCATTCTTGCTGGGTACGTGCAGAATTTCTTTCATTATAGTTTCGTTCAGCTTTCCGTATGTTTGCCAGGCCGCGACGTGGACGCGGGATTTCCCTAGGATTACGGAAAAAAAGACGAAAAAAAGCCCGCCGGAGCGGGCTTCGATGGGCGGATGCCAGTTGCCGGGAGCCAGGGGTTTGACGCCGGAAGCGGGACTTCCGCCAGCAGGCCGCGGGCGCCGGACGCAAGCAGCGTCCGGACGCGCGGCCAGGCGCTTTTTACAGCACCGACTTGAGCAGCTTGCCCATTTCGGACGGGTTGCGCGTGGTGCGGATGCCGCAGGCTTCCATGACTTCCAGCTTGGCGTCGGCAGTGTCGGCGCCGCCGGAGATCAGCGCGCCGGCGTGGCCCATGCGCTTTCCGGGAGGAGCGGTGACACCAGCGATGAAGCCGACGACCGGCTTCTTCATGTTGTCCTTGGCCCACTCGGCAGCGTTGACTTCGTCGGGTCCGCCGATTTCGCCGATCATGATGACGGCGTCGGTGTCGGGATCGTCATTGAACATCTTCAGCACGTCGACGTGCTTCAGGCCGTTGATGGGGTCGCCACCGATGCCGACGGCGCTGGATTGACCCAGGCCCAGCTCGGTGACTTGCGCCACGGCTTCGTACGTCAGGGTGCCCGAACGGCTGACGATGCCGATGCGGCCCTTGCGGTGGATGTGACCGGGCATGATGCCGATCTTGATTTCGTCGGGGGTGATCAGACCCGGGCAGTTCGGGCCCAGCAGCAGGGTCTTGCTGCCCTTGGCCTTCATGCGGTTCTTGACTTCCAGCATGTCACGGACCGGGATGCCTTCGGTGATGCAGATCACCAGATCCAGTTCGGCCTCGACGGCTTCCCAGATGGCGGCAGCGGCGCCCGCGGGCGGCACGTAAATGACGGACACGGTGGCGCCGGTGTCAGCCTTGGCGTCCTTCACCGAAGCGAAGATCGGCACGCCTTCGAAGTCTTCACCCGCCTTCTTGGGGTTCACGCCGGCCACGAAAGCGGCCTTGCCATTGGCGTACTCACGGCACATGCGGGTGTGGAACTGGCCCGTCTTGCCCGTGATGCCCTGGGTGATGACCTTGGTGTCCTTGTTGATCAGAATCGACATTTGTGAATCCTTGGATTTTTCTTTACTTGACGGCGGCTACGACGCGGGTGGCGGCTTCGGCCATCGTGTCGGCGCTGATGATCGGCAGACCGGAGTCAGCCAGCATCTTCTTGCCGAGTTCTTCGTTGGTGCCCTTCATGCGGACGACCAGCGGCACGTTCAGGTTGACGGCCTTGCAAGCAGCGATCACGCCTTCGGCGATGACGTCGCAGCGCATGATGCCGCCGAAGATGTTGACCAGGATGGCCTTCACGCCCTTGTTCTTGAGCATGATCTTGAAGGCTTCCGTGACCTTCTCGGCCGTGGCGCCGCCGCCGACGTCCAGGAAGTTGGCCGGCTCGCCGCCGAACAGCTTGATGGTGTCCATGGTGGCCATGGCCAGGCCGGCGCCGTTCACCAGGCAGCCGATGTTGCCGTCGAGCTGGATGTAGGCCAGGTCGAACTTGCTGGCTTCGATTTCAGCCGGATCTTCTTCGTCCAGGTCGCGGTAGGCGACGATTTCCGGGTGACGGAACAGGGCGTTGGAGTCGAAGTTGAACTTGGCGTCCAGGGCGATGATGTTGCCCTTGCTGTCGCGGTTCAGCGGGTTGATTTCGACCAGGGAGGCGTCGGTGTCCATGTAGCACTTGTAGAGCTTCTGGAACACGTCCACGGCCTGGGCGGTGGAGTCAGCGGGCAGGCCGATCGCGTTGGCGATCTTGGTGGCTTGCTCGGCCGACAGGCCGGTCAGCGGGTCGATGTATTCGGTGATGATCTTCTCGGGAGTGGAGTGGGCCACTTCCTCGATGTCCATGCCGCCTTCGCTGGAGGCGATGAAGGCAACCTTCTGGGTGGCGCGGTCGGTGACCAGCGACACGTAGTATTCCTTCTGGATGTCGGCGCCGTCTTCGATGTACAGGCGGCGGACCTTCTGGCCTTCCGGGCCGGTCTGGTGCGTGATCAGCTGCATGCCCAGGATTTCCGAGGCCAGCTTGCGGACGTCGTCCAGCGAGCGCGCCAGCTTCACGCCGCCGCCCTTGCCGCGGCCGCCCGCGTGAATTTGTGCCTTGACGACCCAAACCGGTCCACCCAGCTTTTCAGCGGCAGCCACGGCCTCGTCGACGGAAAGAGCGGGAATCCCGCGCGGCACGGGGACGCCAAATTGCTTCAGCAGTTCCTTGCCTTGATACTCGTGGATTTTCATGTGTTACCTGTCAGGACGTATGAGAAAAAGAAGGTGAATCGGAGGACGAATCGGCCGATGCCTCAGCGCTACCCCCGGTGTACCACTTGGGATAGTGCTCAGCCACCACCGGGCCGCTGGTGCTTAGCGCGTGGCAGCCGTCCAGTTGGAATGGACGCCGGTTCGGGTTGTTTTCCTGCCGCCGGCGGTTGGCCATGGTCTGCACCGCCGCGGTGGGTAGCACCTGCGACAGTTCGGTCATGTGCGTACAGCCCTCCACGTGCCCGAACCGCTCCTTGACCTGCCGGCGGAACCCCTTGAGCAGGTTCATTCCGATCAGATCAGTGTAAGCCGGTTCGATGGCCATGCAATGCTCGCCGTAGGGAGCGGCGTCATAGACGGCCTGCGCCGCCACGATCGAGAAGTTCTCGTCGATGGTGATGCGCAGATGCATGTGGTGGATGGGTTGTCCGGCCTTGAACATCTCGCCGTCGCGCTTGGGGAAATCGTACGCCTTGACGTCGATCAGCTCGGCTTCCAGGTCCCAGTGCCCGTCTTCGCGCGCATACGACTGCACGCGTATGGAACGCGTGTGCAATGGTTGGCGAGGATAGTCCGGCGGTGGCAAGGGCATGCTGGGGGCCTGCGGGGCGAGATGCCTGCGCATGGTGCGCGGCAACAAAACCTTCAAAGTATAGCGCAGGCGGCCTGCGATCAAGCCCCCTGACTGGCGCCTGACGCGCCGCCGCAGAGTGCGGCTGCCGCCCATAGGCCCTGGTGCCGGAGCTGGCAGGTGATGCGGGCAGCGGCCAGGTGCCGCTCGCGCTCGGGGGAGTATTCCTCCAGTCCCCGCCGGCAGGCTTTCAGGCGCGCCTCCAGCGCGCTCCAGGCGCGGGCGAAGGCGTCCGCCCGGGCGGCCGGCGGACTGGCGGCCAGTTCGGCGGCGGCCTGCGGGCCGCAATAGAGGCGGATCACGTCCGCATCGCCCGCCCAGGCCTGCGCGCCGGTCAGGTCCACGCCCGGCAGGCCCAGCCGGGACAGGCCGCAGAGAATATAGGGGCCATAGTAAGAGAAGGAACTGTTCCAGCGCGCGCCTGCGGGCATTTGCGGACCCTTGGACGTTTCCGTCCAGCCGGGCGCGGCTTGCGGATCGCGCCGCGCCAATTCCGTGGCCAGCCAATTCCGGGCTGCCTCCCGTTGCCTGTGGCGGGAGGCAGGCAGGTGCAGCAGCCACAATTCGACCGGGGCGCCCTCCCCGGTCAGCCTCCGGGGTCCGGTCACCGCTGCTCCCAAGGCGTGGCCGGACTGCCGATCCAGGCCTGGCCCGCCGGAATGGCCTCGCCCTTGAGCACCAGCGTCAGCGGCCCCAGGCGCGCGCCCGCTTCGACCCGAGTGTCATACAGGATGGTGCTGCGCGGCCCGACGTTGACGGCATCGCCGATGCGGACCATGCCGATCTTCATCACGCGGTCTTCGAACAGATGGGTCTGCGGTCCGGACCAGGCGTGCAGCACCGCGTCGTCGCCGATCGACACGCAGTCGTACTCGGTGATGTCGGTGGTGTCCATGAAGACGCGCTTGCCGATGCGGGCGCCCATGCAGCGCAGGGCCAGCGGCAGCCAGGGCGTGGCCCGCAGGAAGTTGAAGAAGTTGGGCACCGCTATGGATTCATACAGGCTGGTGACCGCTTCGCTCTTCCAGACGAACGGCGTCCACATGGGCTCGGCGCGCGGCTTGTAGCGGCCGATCAAGGCCCATTTCAGCGCCACCAGGAACAGGAACGCGCCGACGCCGTACAACACGCCGGCCAGCATCAGCTCGTCGAAAGCGGAGACAAAGCCTTCGCGGGCGGCCATGGGGATGACTTTCATCACGGTCAGATAGCCCACCGCGATCACCACGGCCAGCGGCAGGACCATGCGCATGCCTTCGACGCCGCCGCGCAGGATCTTGCGCCCCAGGCTGGGGCGGAAAGTCAGGTGCGCCGGAAAGCCCGCGGTCTGTTCGCGCGCCGGCAGCGCCAGCGGCGGATTGCCCAGCCAGGTCTGGCCGCTGGCCATGCGGGCATTGGCCGGCGCGCGGCTCTGCACGCCGATCAGCACGTCGTCGGGCAGTACCGAGCCGTCCGGCACATAGGCGCCGTTGCCGACGAAACTGCGGTTGCCGATGACGGTGGGCCGCAAGGTCATCCAGCCGGCGTCGATTTCCTCGTCGCCCAGCATGACGCCGTCGGCGATGAAGCTGTCTCGGCCGAGGGTCAGCATGTCGGGCACCACGCCCATGGCGGTGGAAATTTCGGTGCCGCGTCCGACCTTCGCGCCCAGCAGGCGATACCAGTTGCCCGCGTAGATCGACGCGTACAGGCCGTGCAGCACGCTCAGGCTCGATTCCTGGATCTGGTTCGTCAACCAGCGCCGCAGGTAGATCTGGCCGTATACAGGCCAGCGGCCGCTGGCCAGACGCGGCAACAGCGTCCATCGCAGCAACGCCGATACCAGCACCGTCAGCATCAACAGCAATGCGCTGGCAGGCAAGGCCAGCAGCAGATAGCTCAGGAAAGCTTGAGGCCAGGGCACTCGCGCGCCCATCAGGTCCAGCCAGCGCGCGTCGATCCAGTCGATCAGCACAAAGCTCGGGAACACCGGCATGAAGAACAGCGCGGCGATCAGCGTACCGCCGGCCGCATAGGCCATGCAGTCGAGCCGGCTCCAGATGCCGTGGCGTTGCGGCCGCGGCGGCAATTCGGGAGCGCGGGCCTGCGGATCGTGGCGCGCTGGCGCCCCGCTCCAGATCTGGCCCGCAGGCACGCGGGCGCCCTGCGCCAACGCAGACAGTCCGTCCAGCCGTGCGCCCTCGCCCATCGCCACGTCGCCTTGCAGCACCGAATAGGAACCGATGTAGGTGTTGTCCGCCAACGTGATCGGCGCCACCGTCCACTCGCCGCCGCGCACCGAGAAATTCTCCAGGTTGACCGCCGCGCCGATGCTCACGCCGTTGCCCACCGACAGCAGATCGGGCGCACGCACGGACACCCGGCTGATGGCAGCGTCGCGGCCGATGCGCGCGCCCAGCGCCCGCAGGTACCAGACCTGCAACGGGGATCCCGCAAGCAGATGCGCGGGCGGAATGTCCATCACCCGGTCCACCAGCCACCAGCGGTAGAACAGCCAGCCGTACATCGGATAGCTGCCGGGCTTGAGCCGGCCAAGAATGCCCCACTTGCAGGCCACGGCCACGCCGAAGCTCAACAGATTGCAGGCCAGATAGCTGGCGATGGACAGGACCACCGCACGCCAGACGGAGTCGCCTTCGTCGCCCGTCCAATAGTGATACGTGAAGAACGGCGTCAGCCAGATCAGCATGCGTACGCCGATCAGCAGCGGCAAGGCCGCCAACTGCGCCAGGCCGCAGGTCCAGCGGCGCCACTCGGGCGCGGGCGCGGGATCGGCGCCAATGCCGGCGACGCCCGCCGCTTGGGCCGCGTCGCTTTCGGCCGAAGCCAGCGCGTCCAGCCGGGCCGCAAGCGTTGCCAGCACAGGATGCTGGTAAAGCTCGTGCATGGTCAGCGCGGAAAAATGCGGATGCTTGCGCAGCGACGACACCAGGCGCGCGGCCAGCAGCGAATGGCCGCCCAGGTCGCGGAAGAAGTCGCTGGCCAGCCGCAGCGGCTGTCCCGGGAACAGCGGACGCAAGGCGTCGAACAAGGCCCGCTCGCCCGGCGTGACGGGTTCGTCGTCTTCGCCGCCGGGCTCGGACACGGCCACCAGTTCGCGCGCCTTCAGCGCCTTGCGGTCGATCTTGCCCGAGGTCAAACGGGGAACATCGGCCACCTGTTCGAAGCGCCCCGGAATCATGTAGGCGGGCAGGTCCGCGCCCAGCGCGGCGCGCATCGCATGCGGGTCCAGCCGCGCCTCGCCCTCGGGCTTGAGGAAAGCCACCAGCTGCTCGATGCCCGCGAGATCGCGCAGCACCACGGCGGCCGCGCCCACGCCCGGCAGGCGGTAAAGCGCGGCCTCGATTTCCCCGAGTTCGACCCGGAACCCCCGCACCTTGACCTGATCGTCGCTGCGGCCCAGGCAGTGGATCTGCCCGTGCTCGTCGATGCGCGCCAGGTCGCCGCTGCGGTACATGCGCGTGTCGTGATCGCCGGCCGGACGCGGATTGGCCAGGAATTTCTCGGCCGTCAGCTCGGGCCTGCCCAGATAGCCGCCAGCCACGCCGGGGCCTGTGATGCACAGCTCGCCCACCTGCCCTTGCGGCAGCACCGCGCCATCCTCGCCGCGCACCAGCATGCCGTAGTTGGGCAGCGGCGTGCCTATGGTCACGGGCTGGCCGGGCAGCAGTTCGGCCAGGCTGGCGGACACCGTGGTCTCGGTGGGGCCGTAGGTATTGAATAGGCGCCGGCCGGGCGTGGCCCAGCGCGGCACCAGGAAGTCCGGACAGACCTCGCCGCCCAGGTTGACGATGCGCAATCCGGGCACGTCGCGCGCGAACAGCGCCAGCAAGGTCGGCACGGCGTGCAACACGGTAATGCCTTCCCGCACCAACGCGTCCGGCAGGCCTTCGGGGTCCGTGGTCAGCATCTTGGGCGCCACCCACAGGGACGCGCCGACCAGATAGCTGATCCAGATCTCTTCGAACGACATGTCGAAGGCTACCGAGAAGCCCTGGTAGACCTTGTCTTCGTGGCGCACGCCCAGCACCGCGTTTTCGCTGCGCAGGAAGTGGCAGATGCTGGCATGGCTGACAGGCACGCCCTTGGGCTTGCCGGTGGAGCCCGAGGTGTAGATGACGTAGGCGGGATGCTCGGGCAGCAGCCCTTCCCGCCTGCGCAAAGCGCCTTCGACCGGCTCCGACAAGGCCCAGGTGGTCCAGGTGGCCATGCCGTCCAGCCGGACCTCGGCGCCCGCGATCAGCCCGCGAGCGCCCGCGTCCTGCAGGCAGACCAGCATGCGGTCCACCGGCGTGTCGGACTCGAACGGCAGCCAGGCCGCGCCCGCCTTCGCGATGGCCGCCTGCATCACCAGCAGGTCGGCGCCGCGCGGCAGGCACAGGCCCACGATATCGCCAGGCCGCACGCCGGCCTGCATCAGATGATGCGCGGCCAGATCGGCGCGCTGGCCGAGCATGTCGTAGGTGAGAGTGTGATCCAGCCAATGAATGGCGACGGCGGCGGGATGCCGGCGGATCGTGGCTTCCAGAATGTCGGGCAGCGTCTCTGCGAGCAGCAGGTCGGGCCGACAGGGGCCTTGGAGAATCATAGGAACGACAAGGATCCAGCAATGGGATTTTTGCGTATTGACCCCCGCCGCGGAATTTCGTTCAAGCAAGTTTGAAAAAAAACATCCACGCTGCGCGCAGGCTGTGGCTTGCAGCCATCAGAAGGACCTTGCGGCTGCAAGGAAAAAGCCCTGCTCCGCGCGCGACATGCACGGATCAGGGCTGGCGCCGGACCCTTGGGATCCCGGCGGCGTCAGGGCAAGCTGCTTGCTCAGGCCGCCTGGCGCAAGGCTCGGGCCGCCTGCACCATGCCAAGCAGCGCAGCTTCGGTTTCAGGCCAGGCGCGCGTCTTCAGGCCGCAGTCAGGATTGACCCACAGGCGCTCCTTGGGCAGGCGGGCCGCGGCCTTCTGCATCAGGCCGACCATCCAGTCCACTTCGGGCACGTTCGGCGAATGGATGTCGTACACGCCGGGGCCGATATCGTTCGGATAGCGGAAGTCCTCGAACGCCTTGAGCAGCTCCATGTTGGAGCGCGAGGTTTCGATCGTGATCACGTCCGCGTCCATGGCGGCGATGGACTCGATGATGTCGTTGAACTCCGAATAGCACATATGGGTGTGGATCTGCGTTTCGTCGCGCACGCCGGCGGTCGACAGGCGGAAGCAATCCACGGCCCAGTCCAGGTAGGCCTGCCAATCGGCGCGGCGCAGCGGCAGGCCTTCGCGGATGGCGGGCTCGTCGATCTGGATGACGCTGATGCCGGCGGCTTCCAGGTCCACCACCTCGTCGCGCAGCGCCAGCGCCAATTGGCGGCAGGTCTGCTCGCGCGGCTGGTCGTCGCGCACGAACGACCATTGCAGGATGGTGACCGGCCCGGTCAGCATGCCCTTGACCGGCTTGTCGGTCAGCGACTGCGCGTACGACGACCAGCCCACCGTCATCGGCGCCGGGCGCGCAACGTCGCCAAAAATGACGGGCGGCTTGACGCAGCGCGAGCCATAGCTCTGAACCCAGCCGTTCTTGGTGAAGGCGAAGCCGGCCAGCAGCTCGCCGAAGTACTCCACCATGTCGTTGCGCTCGGGTTCGCCGTGCACCAGCACGTCCAGGCCTACCTTTTCCTGGAAGCGGATGACTTCCTCGATCTCCTTGCGGATGGCGGTCTCGTAGCCCGAGTCCGTCAACGCGCCCGACTTCCAGTCGCGGCGCAAGGCGCGGATTTCCGCGGTCTGCGGGAAGGAGCCGATGGTCGTCGTCGGGTAGGCGGGCAAGCCCAGCTGTTCCTGCTGGCGGGCGATGCGGCCGGCAAACGGCGCGCGATCGCGCGACACGGCCGCAGCGCCGGCCATGCGCTGGGCGACGGCCGGATTGTGGATGCGGGTCGAAGCGCGGCGGGCGGCGAGCGCGGCGCGCTGCCTGGCCAGGCCTTCCTGCGTGGCCGCTTGCGTGGCGCCGTCCAGGGCGCGGCCCAGCAGGCTCAGTTCTTCGAGCTTCTGCGCGGCAAACGACAACCAGCTCTTGAGTTCCGCGTCCAGCTCGGTTTCATGCGCCAGGTCCACCGGCACGTGCAGCAGCGAGCACGACGGCGCCAGCCACAGGCGGTCGCCCAATTGCTGCTTGATCGGGGCCAGCGTGGCAATGGCCGAATCCAGGTCGGTGCGCCAGATGTTGCGGCCGTTGATGATGCCGGCGGACAGCACCTGCCCGGAGCCCAGGCCCGCAACCACTTCCGCCAGTTGCTCGGGTGCGCGGACCAGATCCACATGCAGGCCGGCCACGGGCAGGCCCAGGGCGGTCGACAGGTTGTCCTTCAGGCCGTCGAAGTAGGTGGCCACCAACAGCTTGACCGGGCTGGAGGACAGCTGGTCGTAGGCCTGCTTGAACGCGCGGCGCCAGGCTTGCGGCAGATCCAGCGCCAGGATGGGTTCATCGATCTGCACCCACTGCACGCCCAGCTTTGCGAAGCGCGCCAGCACTTCCTGGTAGACCGGCAGCAGCGCGGCCAGCAGTTGCAGCTTGCCCTCATCGGCGGCGCCGGCGGCAAAGGCGTCGCCCTTGCCTTGGTACAGCCAGGTCAGCGGGCCGGGGATCACGGGCTTCACGGCGTAGCCCTGGGCCTGCGCTTCCTGGACCTGTTCGAACAGCGATTCGCGGGCGATGCGGAAGGTCTGGCCCGGCGCCAGTTCCGGCACGATGTAGTGATAGTTGGTATCGAACCACTTGGTCATCTCGCAGGCGGCGGCGGGCTTGCCCGACGGCGCGCGTCCACGGCCCATGCGGAACAGTGTGTCCAGCGTGACGGGTTCGTTGTCGTGCTGGCCGAAGCGGGCAGGCACGGCGCCCAGCAGCGTGCTCCATTCCAGGATCTGGTCGTACCAGGCGAAGTCTCCCACCGGCACGAACTTCAGGCCGGCGGCGGCCTGCAGCTTCCAGTGCCTGGCGCGCAGCTCGCGGCCCGTCTGTTCCAGTTCCTCGGCGGTTTGCCTGCCGGCCCAATAAGCTTCGACTGTGCGCTTCAGTTCACGCTGGGCGCCGATGCGGGGGAACCCCAAATTATGAATCGTAGTCATGGATCACCACCATTAGACAAAATTTGTTCAAGTGACAGCCATTTTGAGGCCAAATCAAAATGAATCAAAATCAATGTCTACATTCATAAAATGAGAAAATCTCATAGAATATGAGCTTATTCCCAAATCCTGCGGTCACCCATGCTTGAAATCCGCCACCTTGAAACGCTTTCCGCCATCCGCGACGGCGGCAGCCTGCAGGAAGCCGCCGAGCGCCTGCACCTGACCCAGTCGGCCCTGTCGCATCAGTTGCGCGACCTGGAAACCCGGCTGGGCACGCCGTTGCTGAACCGCCGCACGCGGCCGGCTCGGCTGACGACGGCGGGACTGCGGGTGCTGGCGCTGGCGGATGACGTGCTGCCGCGCATCCGCGCGACGGAACGGGACCTGCAGCGGCTGGCCGCGGGCCGCACCGGCCGGCTGCATTTGGCCATCGACTGCCATTCCTGCTTCCAGTGGCTGATGCCGGCCCTGGATGCCTTCCGCGTGCAATGGCCGGACGTGGCGTTGGACCTGTCGGCGGCGTTTTCCTTCGCCCCCCTGCCCGCTCTGGTGCGCGGCGACCTGGACCTGGTCATCACGTCAGATCCCCAGCCGCTCGAGGCGGTGGAATACCTGCCGTTGTTCAAGTACGAGCTGGTGCTGGCCGTGTCGGAATCCAATCCGCTGGCAGGCAGCAAGTTCGTCATGCCGGAGCAATTGGCCGACCAGACGCTCATCACCTATCCCGTGGACAAGCAGCGCCTGGACATTTTCACGGCCTTCCTCGACCCCGCCGACGTGGAACCGGCCGCCGTCCGCCGCGCGGAACTCACTCCCATCATCGCGCAACTGGTAGCCAGCAACCGCGGCGTGGCCGCGCTGCCCAACTGGGCGCTGACGGAATACATGAATCAGGGTTGGCTGCGGCTGTGCCGGCTGGGCCCGCAAGGCGTATGGCGCACGCTGTACGCGACGGTACGCAGCGAAGACACGGACGCGTCGTACATCGATGAGTTCCTGACCATTACCCGGGATGTCTGCTTCAAGACGCTGTCGGGGATCAAGTCGGCAAAGTAAGAGGCCAGGCGCTTCGGGCGTAGCGCTCAGTCCTCGTCGCCGCCTGCACCCAGGATGCGGCGGATCACGTCATGCGCGAACCCGCGGCTGGCCAGAAAGCGGGCCTGCTTGGCATAGGCCGCGCGGTCTTCCGGCTTGGCGCTGAAGCGCTTCTTCCAGACTTCCAGCGCGCGGTCGTACTCGGTGGCCCGCAGTTGTTCGCGCAATTCGGCGACCTGGTTGTCGTCCACGCCATGTTGCCGCAATTCCTGCACGATGCGCGCCGCCCCTTGGCGCGACGCGCGGCGGTGCACCAGGCTTTGCGCAAAACGTTCGGTGGACAGCCAGCCTTCTTTTTCCAGGGCATCCAGCACGGCCTCGACTTCGCCCGAGTCCTCGGCGTAGGCGGCAAGCTTGCGCGCCAACTCTTCGCGGGCATGCTCGCGCCGCGACAGATAGCCCACGGCCCGCATCTTCAGCGATGGCCCCTTGCGGGCGGACTGGCCGTCCGCGTCCGGGCCGTCCTCGGCAGCGGCGGCGCGCCGGCCTCGGCGCACATTGCCGGCTTCCGAGCTGCGGCTCCATTGCTCTGGCGCATCGCTGGATTCCGCTTCCTGATCGCGGCGCGCATCCGAAGTGCGGCGCAAGCCCTGGGGCTTGGCCACGGTTTCGAATTCATCGTCCAGCTTGGCGCGTAGGCGCTCGGCTGAAGCGGGCGGCGATTTCCAGCTCATGCGTTTCCTGCTTGGTATGCATAACGGCAGGCCCGTCCTGGCGCCTGCCGCAACTGTTCGGGCTGCCCCGACGCGATAGGCGGTCCGTTTGCGGCGAACTTGAATTACGCCGCGCCAGGCCCGCCACCAATCCGATTACTCTTCGGAGGTATCTTCCGCGGTGGGCACGAATTCTGCCGCGCGGCTGACGATGCCCTGGTTTTCGCGAACGCGGTTCTCGATTTCGATGGCCAGTTCCTTGTGCTCTTTCAGGTACTCGCGGACATTGTCCTTGCCCTGGCCGATGCGGTTGCCGTTGTAGCTGTACCAGGCGCCGGACTTGTCGACCACGTTGGCGGCCACGCCCAGGTCGATGATTTCGCCTTCGCGCGAGATGCCGGCACCATACATGATGTCGAATTCGGCCTGCTTGAACGGCGGCGCGACCTTGTTCTTCACGACCTTGACGCGGGTTTCGTTGCCGACGACCTCGTCGCCCTTCTTGATGGAGCCGATGCGACGGATGTCCAGGCGCACGGAGGCGTAGAACTTGAGCGCGTTGCCGCCGGTGGTGGTTTCGGGGTTGCCGAACATCACGCCGATCTTCATGCGGATCTGGTTGATGAAGATGACCATGCAATTGGTCTTCTTGATGGTGGCGGTGAGCTTGCGCAGCGCCTGGCTCATCAGGCGGGCTTGCAGGCCGGGCAGGGAATCGCCCATTTCGCCTTCGATTTCGGCCTTGGGGACCAGTGCGGCCACCGAGTCGACCACGATCAGGTCGACCGAGCCGGAGCGCACCAGCGCGTCGGTGATTTCCAGCGCCTGTTCACCCGTGTCCGGCTGCGAGATCAGCAGGTCGGCCAGGTTCACGCCCAGCTTGGAGGCGTATTGCACGTCGAGCGCGTGTTCGGCGTCGACGAAGGCGCAGGTGCCGCCCAGCTTTTGCATTTCAGCGACCACCTGCAGCGTCAGCGTGGTCTTGCCCGAGGATTCCGGACCGTAGATTTCGACCACGCGGCCTCGCGGCAGGCCGCCGACGCCCAGCGCGATGTCCAGGCCCAGGGAGCCCGTGGAAACCACCTGGATGTCGTGCGACACCTCGTTGTCGCCGTAGCGCATGATCGAGCCCTTGCCGAACTGCTTTTCGATCTGCGAAAGCGCGGCGGCAAGCGCCTTGGCCTTTTCCGATGCGGCGGCCTTGGTGGTTTTGTCGTCCATGTAGAGTCCTGTCTGTAACGTATCTGGTGTCTAGGGAAGTGCCGCAGGGTTAGGCGGGTGCTTTGAGCAACGGGTCAGATTATGGCATCGGATTATACTGTACATAAAACCAGTGTGCCAGTGTTTTGCACGTATACCCTGAGTGGCAAGCATGGCGCCCTATGCCAGAATGCCAGACGAACCCGGCGTTTTGTCCCCTTTGCGCCGCGGGGCCTTTTCTCACTGTAGCCCATGCGTATCCTGATCGCCGAAGACGACAGCATCCTGGCCGACGGCCTGTCCCGTTCGTTGCGCCACAACGGCTATGCCGTGGATGCGGTGCGCGACGGACTGGCGGCCGACTCGGCGCTGGCGGCCCAGGCATTCGACCTGCTCATCCTCGACCTGGGCCTGCCGCAACTGGCCGGACTGGAAGTGCTGCGCCGCCTGCGCGCCCGCAATTCCGCCCTGCCGGTGCTCATCCTGACGGCTGCCGACAGCATCGAACAGCGCGTCAAGGGCCTGGACCTGGGCGCCGACGACTACATGGCCAAGCCTTTCGCGCTGTCCGAGCTCGAGGCCCGCGTGCGGGCCCTGACCCGGCGCGGCGCGGGCGGCGGCGCCACCATGATCAAGCATGGCCGCCTGCTGTTCGACCAGACCGGCCGCGTCGCCATGGTCGACGACCAGACCCTGGACCTGTCGGCGCGCGAAGTCAGCCTGCTCGAGATCCTCCTGACCCGCAGCGGCCGCATGGTCAGCAAGACCCAGCTAGTCGACCACCTGTGCGAATGGGGCGAAGAGGTCAGCACCAATGCCATCGAGGTCTACGTCCATCGCCTGCGCAAGAAGCTGGAGCCCAGCGGCGTGAAGATCGTGACCGTGCGCGGCCTGGGCTACTGTCTTGAGCGGGACCAGGGTGCGGCGTACCTCGCAAGCTGAAGCGGCGCCGCCGGAAGCGCTGAACCAGGAAGCACTGGATGTCATGCGGGCGGGGGCCAAGGGCCCCAGCTTCGCGCCGCCGCAGCGCTCCCTGCTGGGCGAAATCCTGGACTGGATGCTGGCGCCGCTATTCCTGCTGTGGCCGATGAGCGTGGCCATCACCTATGTGGTGGCGCAGAACATCGCCAACGTGCCCTACGACCGTGCGCTGGCCAATAATCTTCACGTGCTGACGCTGCAGGTACATGCGCAGGACGGCCGGGCCGTGCTGAAGATGACCAACACCGCGCGGGAAGTACTGCACGCCGACGAGACCGATAGCGTGTTCTGGCTGGCGCTGGGCAGCCGCGGCGAATACCTGGGCGGCGACCGCGCCCTGCCCCTGCCTTCCACCGTGGGCCAGCCCCGGCCCGGCGAAGTGCAGTACGAGGACGCGACCTTGCGCGGCTTCGGGGTCCGGCTGGCGTTCACCTGGGTGGACCTGCATCTGCCCGATACCCAGCCGGCGCTGCTGATCGCGGCCGAGACCGTCGAAAAGCGCACCCAGCTGGCCAACGACATCATCAAGGGCGTGATCATTCCGCAGTTCGTGGTGCTGCCTGTCGCCGTGCTGCTGGTGTGGTTCGGGCTGTCGCGCGGGGTGGCGCCTTTGAACGCGTTGCAGCAGCGCCTGCGGGCCCGCCGGCCCGACGACCTGTCGCCCATCGACGAGCGCGCCGCCCCCACCGAGATCGCGCCCCTGGTGGCCGCGATGAACGACCTTCTGGACCGGCTATCGTCCAACGTGCAGGCGCAGCGCCGCTTCGTCGCGGACGCCGCGCACCAGCTGAAAACCCCGCTGGCCGGCCTGCGCACCCAGGCCGAACTGGCCCTGCGCGACGCCAGCCCCGAGGAAATGCAGTCCAGCCTGCGCCAGCTCGTGACCGGTTCCGAGCGCGCCACGCGCCTGGTGAACCAGTTGCTGTTGCTGGCCCGGGCCGAAAACCCCAGCGCCATCGGCATGACCCGCACGGACATCAACGCCATCGCCTACGAACAGGCCATGCACTGGGTGCCGCAGGCGCTCTCGCTGAGTACCGACCTGGGCTTCGAAGGCACGGACCACCCGGTCGAGATCAACGGCAACCCGCTGCTGCTGGCCGAACTGCTCAACAACCTGGTGGACAACGCGCTGCGCTACACGCCGCACGGCGGCCACATCACGGTGCGCACGCAGATCCTGGGTGCGCATGCGGTGTTGGAGGTAGAGGATTCCGGCCCCGGCATCCCGCCTGAAGAGCGCGAACGGGTGTTCGACCGCTTCTACCGCGTGCTGGGCACCCAGTCCGACGGTAGCGGCCTGGGCCTAGCCATCGTGCGCGAGATCGCCCAGAAGCACCAGGCCAGCGTCGAAATCAGCGATCACCCCACGACGTATTCGAACCTCCCCGGTATGCGGATTCGCGTGATCTTTCCGCTTTACGCCGAGTCGTCAGACCTCTCCGACGTCTCCTAGGACTATCCCTAGCCTCCCAGGGAAAAGTTACTTTTAGTTTCAATTTTAAGACTCAAGTAAGTATCCCGTCAGAACCTCGTCAGCCTCACCCCCCAATGTTGCATATAGCTCAATGTCGGCTCGCCGGCGGCGGGCGCAGCACGGCGGACCACCGCCGGCCATAAAACCGAGGAGACATCATGAGCACAACAACCATGGCAGGCCGCGGTCCATCCGCGGATCCGCGCCCGATGACCAAGGATGAACGCCGCGTCATCTTTGCGTCGTCGCTGGGCACGGTTTTCGAGTGGTACGACTTCTACCTGTACGGCTCGCTAGCCGCCATCATCGCGCAACACTTCTTCTCGGGCGTGAACCCCACCGCGGGCTTCATCTTCGCCCTGCTGGCGTTCGCCGCCGGTTTCGCCGTACGTCCGTTCGGCGCACTGGTGTTCGGCCGACTGGGCGACCTGGTCGGACGCAAGTACACCTTCCTGGTCACGATCGTGATCATGGGCCTGTCCACGTTCCTCGTGGGCGTGCTGCCCAGCTACGCCAGCATCGGCCTGGCCGCTCCCGCCATCCTGATCGTCCTGCGCCTGCTGCAAGGCCTGGCGCTGGGCGGTGAATACGGCGGCGCGGCGACCTATGTCGCCGAACACGCGCCGCATGGCCGCCGTGGCTTCTACACGTCCTGGATCCAGACCACCGCGACCCTGGGCCTGTTCCTGTCGCTGCTGGTCATCCTCGGCATCCGCACGTTCATGGGCGAAGACGACTTCAAGGCCTGGGGCTGGCGCATTCCGTTCCTGATCTCGGTCGTCCTGCTGGGCATCTCGGTGTGGATCCGGTTGCAGTTGAACGAATCGCCGACCTTCCAGCGCATGAAGGACGAAGGCAAGGGTTCCAAGGCGCCGATCGCCGAATCGTTCGGCCAGTGGAAGAACCTGAAGGTCGTGATCCTGGCGCTGCTGGGCTTGACCGCCGGCCAGGCCGTGGTCTGGTACACGGGCCAGTTCTACGCCCTGTTCTTCCTGACGCAGACGCTGAAGGTCGACGCCAACACCGCCAACATCATGATCGCGATCGCGCTCCTGATCGGCACGCCCTTCTTCGTGATCTTCGGCGCGCTGTCCGACAAGATCGGCCGCAAGCCCATCATCATGGCCGGCTGCCTGATCGCCGCGGCGACGTACTTCCCGATCTTCCAGGGCATCACGCACTTCGCCAACCCGGCGCTGGAAAAGGCCCAGGCTTCGGCGCCGGTCACCGTGATCGCGGACCCGGCCACCTGCTCGTTCCAGTTCAACCCCGTGGGCACCGCCTCGTTCACCAGCTCTTGCGACGTGGTCAAGTCGTTCATGGCCCGCAACTCCGTGAACTACAAGAACGAAGCGGCCCCGGCCGGCTCGGTCGCCAAGGTCAAGATCGGCAACGACGAGTTCGCCTCGTTCGACGGCAAGGCCCTGGCGCCCGCCGACTTCAAGGCCAAGGCCGCCGAACTGGACAAGTCGCTCACCACCGCCATCCGCAGCCACGGCTACCCCGCCAAGGCTGATCCGGCCCAGAGCAACAACGTCATGGTCGTGGTGCTGCTGACCATCCTGGTGATCTACGTGACCATGGTCTACGGCCCGATCGCCGCCATGCTGGTGGAAATGTTCCCGACGCGCATCCGCTACACGTCGATGAGCTTGCCTTACCACATCGGCAACGGCTGGTTCGGCGGCTTCCTGCCCCCGGTCGCCTTCGCCGTGGTCGCCGCCACCGGCAACATCTACGACGGCTTGTGGTATCCGATCATCATTGCAGTCATGACCCTGGTCATCGGCACGCTGTTCGTGCGCGAATCCAAGGACAACGACATCAACGCTTAAAAGGCCATCCCCCGCCGGACGGGACTGCTGCGCCCGCCCGGCCTTTCAAAAGCTCCTTATGGAGCTTTTTTTTTGCGCGCGCATTGGGGGGCTATGGATAGCTCATCGTGAACGTCGCCCGGCCATTGGCCGATCCACCCTTGACCTTGGCCCCGGTTTGCACGTAGCTCGCCGACAGCGGGATCAGGAACGTGCCATTGGCGGCCGCCCCCGCGTACCAACGATTGGGGTTGTCCTGCGCAGCCGAGTCGGGGCCATAGCTGATAAGCGTCGTCCCGCTCTTGACCTGAATGCCTAAACCCTGCGCGGTTGACCCCGAGGTCAGCGACAGCACGGCCGTGCGGTTGGAAGGCGCAGTCTGGTCGGTCAAGGTCAGATGGATGTCGGTGGTGCGGCCGGCGTCGCCACCCGAGCACTGCAATGCGATGTTGAAGCTCTCGGACTTCGAAGTGCTTCCTATCCCAGAGAACTTGCTGGCTGGAATGGTGCCGAGCGGGACGGGAATGGACGGCGTGGCGACTTTGCAGGTAGGGATCACCGGCTTGACGGTGACACTGCCCCGCCAACTGTAGCGCAAGTACTGTTCAGCCCCGACCTTCCATTCCGCGAATATCCCGCTCAACGTTCCGCCGGTTGTGATCGGCCCGGTCTTCACCAGTTCGACCAGAAGGCTGTGAGTACCCATCGTGCCCGACCATGAGTCGGTGCACGAAGACGGCCACCAGACTTTGGTGCAAGATCCCGAGCTTGTGAACTTCAGCCTGTAGCCGATCCCCGAAATCCCAGAATCGTAGAGATTGTTTCCCTGGTAGGTCTTCGAACCCACGAAATCAATCCTGAACGTACCGGAACTGCAGCCACCGCTACCGCCACTGGATGCATTGACAGAACCGCTCCAAAGCGTGGCGCCGACAGTAAGCGCAGGGTCGAAGGCAATAGAAGCGGGACCTTGAAGCGTGAACGCGTACGGATTCGTACAAATTGCTGCCGAGCTGTCGTTGGCAAACAAGTGCGACAGGACAATTGCGCCAGCCGCAGCCAGGAGCCGGACTGCTTTCTTCATGTTTCACCTCGCATCACGCATCACCTCGCCGAAAAGTACGAGTTCTGAGTACCGAAGACCGGCATCGACAAACCTCGATAGCGAGAGAAAAGTGTATTTTTTCGACCCGAGGCGGAAAATCAGCCCAGTCCCAGACCAAGGTCGCCAACGATAGGCCCGGTCCGAATTCGCCTATGTCGCTCCATCGCAATTGAGTCCGCACTTTCAGGACCATGTCAGACCCGCGCCATTAGACTGGGCGCTCAGATTACGGCCTTGCGCCAGATTGACCGACGATTGATCCCCCTGTCGGCCGATTGCAGGGCCAGTGTTCTGACACCGATACCGCGTTCCCCGCGAGCCTTTTATGACGCGGTATTGCGTGCTCCCGTACCGGCCCGGCCCTCAATGAGCCGGGCCGCTTTTTTTTGCCTGCGCGCGCAAAAATGGCGACCCTGCGGTCGCCATCGGCGGATCTTGCAGACAGCCCGCAGTCAGCGGCGCATGCCGACGCCGATCGCCACCACGCCGGCCACGATGGCCGCAATGCCGGCCCAGGCCGGAATCGCCACCGACTTCTCGGTCTCGGCGGTGGCCTTCACCGAACCGATCTGCAGCACGGTCTCCTCGGACTTGTAGTTGAAGCCCTTGTAGGCCAGGGCGGCGATACCCAGGACGATCAGAATGGCGCCGATGATCTTCATTTTTTATCTCCAGTTCGACTTGCTGCGCGGACAGTAGCGCATCGGCCCGCCGCTGTCAGTGACAGAAGGTGTCGCGTCACGCTGCGGTATTGCCGCACTTCGGCAAAGCGGCCGGGTCGTATAGAATCAACCCTTTTGGCCGACGCTCATGTGGTTCAAGAATCTCAAGATTTATCGCCTCTCCTCGCCGTGGACGCTGGTCGGCGACCAGCTTGAAGAAACGCTCGCGCGGCATGCCTACCAAAGCGGCAACAACCTCGAAATGCAAAGCCTGGGCTGGGTTCCTCCGCGCGAGAACGGCGGCCTGGCGCATGTGGTCAACGGCCAGATCCTGCTGAGCCTGCGCGCCGAAAAGAAGCTGCTGCCTGGCACCGTGGTGAACCAGGTCGCCAAGGCCCGCGCCCAGGAAATCGAAGAGCAGCAAGGCTACAAGCCGGGCCGCAAGCAAATGAAGGAAATCAAGGAACGCGTCACCGACGAGCTCCTGCCGCGCGCCTTCAGCGTGTACCGCGACACGCGCGTCTGGATCGATCCGCAGAACCATTGGCTGGTGATCGACGCGGCCGCCTCGGCCAAGGCCGACGAAGTCATCGGCCTCCTGGCCAAGTGCGTGGATCCGTTCCCGCTCGAAAACCTGTACGTGGCGCAGTCGCCGGCTTCGGCCATGACCGGCTGGCTGGCCGAGGACGAGGCTCCGGCCAACTTCTCGATCGACCAGGACACCGAGCTGCGTTCGTCGGGCGAAAGCGGCGCAGCGATCCGCTACGTCAAGCATTCGATCGACGCCGATGACGTGCGCCGCCATATCCAGTCGGGCAAGCAATGCACCCGCCTGGCCATGACCTGGGCCGACCGCATTTCGTTCGTGCTGACCGAAGGCCTGGACGTCAAGCGCGTCGCGCCCCTGGACGTGCTGAAGGAAGGCAACGAAGGCGTGGCCGCCAACGACGACGAGAAGTTCGATTCCGACATGATGCTGATGACGGGCGAATTGGCCAAGATGATGGCCGAACTGGTCGACGCGCTCGGCGGCGAAAAGAAGGTGTAAGCCGCGGGCGCCATGGCGCCAGGCAAACCGCGGGCCGCCCCTGACCGGGCGGCCTTTTTCATGCGCGCGCCGGGCCTCAGGCCGCCACGGCGCGGTCGCGGCCGGCCTGCTTGGCCTGGTAGAGCGCCTGGTCGGCGCGGTCGATCAGATAGGCATAGTCCGGGTGGCCGTCGAAGGTCGCCACGCCGATGCTGGCCGTGATATGCAGCGGCCCCGCCTCGGGGATGTTGAACACATGGCGGCGGATCTCCGCGCCCAGCTTCTCGGCCGTCGCCAGCGCGGCCTCCTGCTGCGCATCCACCAGCACCACGAGGAATTCCTCGCCGCCGTAGCGGAACACGAAATCGCTGGAGCGGCACGATTGGTGCAGCACTTCCGCAAACTGGCGCAACACCTGGTCGCCGCCCGAATGGCCGTGCTGGTCGTTGATGGCCTTGAAATGGTCGATGTCCAGCAACAGGACGGAGAATGCGCTGCGCTGGCGCCGCGCGATCGAGATTTCGCGCCCGACCACCGAGGGCAGGAAGCGCCGGTTCAGCACATTGGTCAGGGGATCGCTGCCGCTCTCGATTTCGGCCACCATGTCGAACAGGCCGTTGAGCAGATGCTTGATGCGGGCCACCAGTTCCTGCAATTCGCGCACGTGGTCCGGCATCGAGGCGGCGAGCCCCTGTTCTTCGCCCCGCATCAATTGCGGCAGCACTACCGAGTCCAACTGCGCGACGGCGTCCGTGATCTGCTGCAGGCCCGGCGCGCTTTCGAACATCGCCCCGCCCTTGTGCTGCAGCCACAGCCCGAATTCCGAGGCCGCAAGCCGCGGCAGGCTTTGCCCTGGCGCACGGTAATGCAAGCCGATCAGCACCGCCTGGCTCCACTCCAGCAAGGCGGCGCGCTGGCGTTCGCGTTCCGTGGAAATGTTCTGGCCCAGGGCAAAAAGGCGATAGGCCTCGTCGTTGCGGGCGCCGCGGCTGATGTCGCGCATGAAGGCGCGGCTCATCTGCTCGACCGCCAGGTCGAACAGATTGCACACGTACTGGGTGGCGACCGATGCGGCCATGCCGTCCAGGTCGCTGGCGCGCAGGCGCAGCGCGATCTCGTTCTTCAGGATGCGGGCGCCCGCCATCACCAGATGGATCGGAATGTGGACGCGGGCGTGCACCTCGCCCACTTTTTTCTGCGTAGCCATCAGGACGGCGATGTCGCCCTGGTCGCGCACGCACAGGAGCCCCTTGAGCCAGCGGGTCATGCCCGCGTGCAAACGGCTGGATACGATGTCGTGGGACAGGCGGGGGCCGGCTTCGGCGTCGGCCAGCAGCGTGGAATAAAAGGCGTCGACCAGGGCGGACAGGCTGTCGCCCACCACTGCGGCGACCTGCCCGCGCGTATAGGCGTCAACCGACTGGTAGACCGCTATCCAGGCCTGCTCGTCGGATGCGCTCAGGTAGCACGCCTGGCCGGATGCGCCGGCGTGCCGATCGGAAGATGGCGCGACGCCAACACTGCTAGTAGACATAGATAATCCGTCCGTAGGCCCTACGGCGTGTCCGGAAACGACACGCGACAGAAAAAGCCAGCGCGGATTATGCTTGAAAACCCCGGCTCCAGGCCGCGTAGCGGCTGGAGTCCAAGGGGTATTCGACCCGGCGCCGCGCGCTTATTCGAGTCCGTGGAAAGCGGAATCGTCCGGACCCACGTGCGACGGATGCTGCCAGGTCACGTCGCGCAAGGAGTGCTGCACCAGGCCCTCCACGCCCAGCAGCACTGCGAAGATCGCCATGCGAATTGGAATGCCGTTATCGGTCTGGCGGAAGATGGCCAGGCGCGGATCGTGGTTCAGGTCCACGCTCAGGTCGTTGGCGCCGGGACGGCTGTCGCGCGGCAGCGGGTGCATCACGATGGTATCGGGGCCGCAGTAGGCGTCGATGATGGCGCGGCTGATCTGGAAATCCGGCGTGTAGCCTTCGTTTTCTTCGTTGGCGAAGCGCTCTTTCTGCACGCGCGTCGCGTAGATCACGTCGGCGCCGGCCAGACCTTCGGCCAGCGTGCTCTTCTGCTCGATGATGTTGCCGTTGCGGCTGGCCTGCTCGATGATGTAGGCCGGCATTTCCAGGCCCTTGGGCGACACCAGCGAGAACTTCACGTTCTTGTACAGCGCCATCAGCTTGATGAGCGAGTGCACGGTGCGGCCGTACTTCAGGTCGCCGACCATGGCGATGTGCGCGCCGTCCAGCAGTTTGCCCAGGCGCGAGAACTCGGTCAGGATCGTGTACAGGTCCAGCAGGGCCTGGCTAGGGTGTTCCCCCGGGCCGTCGCCGCCGTTGACCACGGGGATGTTGGTGGCGCGCGCGAATTCCGCGACCGAACCCTGGTCCGGATGGCGGATGACCATGGCGTCGACGTAGCCGCTCATGACGCGGCTGGTGTCGTAGATCGACTCGCCCTTGGCCATGGACGAGAACGTGAAGCCGGTGGTGTCGCAGACCGAGCCGCCCAGGCGGCAGAATGCCGAACCGAAGCTCACGCGGGTACGGGTGCTGGCCTCGAAGAACAGGTTGCCCAGCACCGCGCCTTCCAGCACGCGCGACACTTTCTGGCGGCGGGCGATGGGCTGCATCATGTCGGCCACGCGGAACAGGTCCTCGACCGATTCACGGGTGAACTGGTCCACCGACAGCAGTTGGTGCTTGCCTTCCACGGCGATGCGGTCACGCAGCGGACCTTCTTGTACGCTTTGCGTATATTTTTCCAGCAAAACACCGTTCTGGACGATTTCGCTGACGAAGCGCTGCACCACTTCCGGCATGGCGCGGAATTCCTGCGAGCCCTCGGGCAGCAACCAGGTATCAAGCGCCCGGCGTTTGACGCCGATGCGGGTCGCGAACACGTCGCGGGTGAGATTCAGGCGCCGCATGGCGTCGCGCAGGAAGGCTTGCTGGGAAATGGTCATGACGGGCCCCGAACAGGAGATTTATATACGCACTGCGCATATTATTCTCAACACAAATTCAAGTCCAACACTTTTGCGCACACGGGTTTACCCGCAACTACCGCCTCGCATAGGCGGTCGTCGTCTGAGGCGCATCCGTGACCGTCTGTCCAGCCGCCAGCCAGCAGGCGGCGCAGAAGGCAAGCGCACTGATCAGATAACAAACCATGGCCAGAAGCTGCGCGGGCCAGTGGGCACGCGTCAGATGTCCGGTGTAGCCCTGGCGCAACAGGCTGACCTGCGCCAGGTAGGCAAACAGAATTCCCAGGCAGGCGGCCAGCAGGCCGCCCAGCAGCAGCGCCAGCGGCAGTTGCAGATCCGGCGCGGCGATATCGCCGCCGACCACGCCCAGCGAAAACCCCGTCAGGACCAGCGCCGCGCCCCCATTGAGCCAGCCCAGGAAGCGGAACGCCCCCGCCAGCAGCGAGAACGACAGGCCGCTAGCACGGATCTGCTGGGCGCGGGCATCCATGGATCAGCCTTCGCCGCCCTTGCGGCAGACCGGAGTTGCGCTCTGGATGGAGGCGCGGGCAGCGGCGATTTCAGCAGCGTCCCAACGCCCTTCGCCCAAGACCGTGATGGTTACCTTGGCGGTGGAGGGGCTGGCGCTTTCGGCGGCAATCAGTTCCAGCACCTTGGCGGGTTCCGTCACCTTATAGAGCTGCACTTCGTCCGGCGCACCCTTTTCGCCCTTCACGTGGCGCCAGGCATAGGCGACGTTATAGGCGTGCTGCACTTGCACGTGGCAGGTGCGCACGTACTCGCCGGCCCGGCGGAAAGCCGCTTCGTAGTTGGTATTGACGGTGAAGGTCTCCGTGACGACGGCATCGGATTCGTAGACCCCTTTGCTCGCGCAGCCGGCCAACAAGGCCGCAAACGCCATTCCCAACCACAAAGACTTGCGCATGACACTTCCCACGATCGAATTCAACTCCGCGAATTATGCCAGGGGGAAAGCCCTCGCACCGCCTCCCGCTTGCAGCCCCTTTCTACGTAGCGCGCCAACAAAAAAGCCGCGAGAGGGATGCCAAGGCATGTCTCGCGGCTTCCAGGCCGGATTGCGGCGCAGGGCGCGGGCCTACTTGGTGGCGGCGCCCTCTATCTTCTCGCCGCCCCGCTGGATGTCCTTGCCTGCCCCCGCTACGGTGTTGCAACCGGCCGAGAGCGCGGCGATCGAAAGCAACATGACGAGAAAGACTTTGTTCTTCATAGACATCTCCTGTCTGGGCTTGGAAAGTGAAGCCAGCATACCCCAAAGACCCTCATTTGCGCATCGACCGGACCGGCTCGCGGCGGCTCCCCTATGGGAGGCTGAGCCGGGATCAAACGCCGTTGGAAAGGCTTGCGTTCGCCTGTCGCGCATTTAGCGCCAATCGATTAGGATGCGGACATGACCAAGAAACACACATCGCAAAGCGCCGGCTCGGCCCACCAGGGCTGGGGCTGGGAACAGCCGCAGTGCCGCGGGCAGGCGGCTTTGGCGCTCTTCATCGACGATCTCCATCGCATTTTGCAGGCGCATGCCGCTGGCAAGCTGGCTGAAAGCAGCACGCTCGCCGACGCGCAGCAGAACGTGAACGAATTGCTGACCCGCTACAACGAAATTGGCGCCGCACCGGATATTTTCCTCGGCCAATCGGTCGAACTCAAAGAGGGCGTCGACCGCGATGGGGTGTCCCATACGGTACCGATTTTTTCGGCACGCCTGAAAAAGTCATTGGTATCGATGCTGGGCCAAGGCCCGGCCTGAAACGCCGCCCGGCTTGCCTGCAGGCTCAGGGCCATAACCAGAACAGTCACCACAGGAGACCGCACAATGAAGAATACCGACAACGTCGTAGAGTTCCTGCGCCTGCTGTCGCTGGATGTCTCCCTGGGAGCCGCCGCCCAGCATGCGGCCAGCCAGGCAGACGCGCCGCTGGCCCTGGCCCGCCTGGCCACCGCTCACGGCTTGCCTTGCAACGCATCGGACTGGTCGGCCTTTGCCCGCAGCTGCCTGGACAGCTCCGACCTGACCGAACAGACCGCAGTCCCCGAAGAAGCCACCATCTGGCAACTGGTGCAGGATCCCGCGCACGGCACGGACATTCCGGCCAGCGCGATTACCCGCGTCATCGGCATCGTCACGCAACCGGAAGGGGGCGAACCCGTCGTGGGCCACGTCGTCGGCGATCTGGCGCCGCGCGCGCCGCTGGGCCTGGCGCCCTATTCCTCAGGCTCCTGAGCTCATGCGGCTTCAGGCATCCGCCTGGCCGCGCCCACCCGATCGCAAGAATTCAATCGCCCCGGCCGCGGCGGCCACGCCGCTCGCCATGCAGGCCGTCAGCAGATAGCCGCCTGTCGGCGCCTCCCAATCCAGCATTTCCCCTGCGCAGAACACGCCAGGGATTTCGCGCAGCATCAGGCCGGAATCCAGCGCGGCGAACGACACGCCGCCTGCGGTACTGATCGCTTCGTCGATAGGCCGCGCACGCAGCAGACGCAGCGGCAAGGCCTTGATGCGCAGGCCCAGCAGTTCGGGGGCGCGGAAATCTTCCGCCGAGGCGCATTCGCGCAGCAACCCCGCCTTGACCCCGGTCAGCCCCAACCGGCTTTGCAGATGGCTGGACATTGACCGCGAGCCGCGCGGGTGCGTCACGGCAGCCATCACTTTCTCCTGCGACCAGTCCGGAGCCAGATCCAGCATGGCGACGGCATGGCCTTGGGCATCGATACGGTCGCGCAGCGGCGCGGACAGGGCATACACCAGGCTGCCTTCTATGCCGGTTTCCGACACGACGAACTCTCCCTGACGGGCGGGAGCCACGCCGGCTGCGGTTTCGCAGGCCATGGCCACGGATTTCACGGGCTGTCCCGCATAGCGTTCGCGAAAATGATCCGACCACGCCACGTCGAATCCGCAATTGGCCGGCCGTAGCGGCGCGACCGTAACGCCGTGCGCTTGCAGGCCGTCGACCCAGGCGCCATCCGATCCCAATTTGGCCCAGCTGCCTCCGCCCAGCGCCAGCACCACGGCGTCAGCCGCGTAGCACTGCTCGCCCTCGGGCGTATCAAAGCGCAGCGCGCCCGGGCCAGGCCGGGAACCCGCCGGCCATCCCAGCCAGCGGTGCCGCATGCGCAGGCGCACGCCGCCGGCGCGCAGCCTGGCCAGCCAGGCCCGTAACAGGGGCGCCGCCTTCATCTCCTGGGGAAAAACCCGGCCGGACGAACCCACGAAGGTCTGGATGCCCAGTCCGTGGGTCCATTCCCGCAATCCGTCCGCGTCCAGCACCTGCAGCCAAGGCGCGACATGGGACGCGCGGTCGCCGTAACGCGCCAGGAACGGCTCGGCCGGCTCGCTGTGGGTCAGATTCAGGCCGCCCCGCCCCGCCATCAGGAACTTGCGGCCGACCGATGGCATCGCATCGAACACATCCACCTGCACGCCTTGCGCGCTCAGGCGCTCGGCGGCCATCAGGCCGGCAGGACCGCCGCCAATGACGGCGACGCGCACGACAGCCGGGCTCATGGCGACGGCGCCTTCAGGCCGCAGGAATGGATACGCGTAGCACTAAGCATGGGGAACGAACCGGGTGGGAATGGCAAGACAGGCGCGGGAACGCCAGGAAGGGAAAAGATTGTCGCATAGCCGGACCGTCGGGCAGGACGGAAGCAATAAACGCCCCAGTGGGGCGTTTATTGACCGGTGTTAGCAAGTCATTGTTATCACAGGGAAAACCCGAAATGCGCAGAGGCTATCCCAAGGCTTGTCCACAGTTGCTGTGGGTAATTCAGTCGGCTTTTTGCGCCGGGATTCAGGCGTGGACGGCAGACTGCATCGGGCCGGACCAGGGTTCGGCGTCGATCTGGAAGCGCAATTCCTGGTATTCCCCGTCCACCGAGACGGAAGGCAGCAGGCCCGCACCCAGCGCCTGGCCCAGCGCGCGGCGGCACAGGGTTTCAGGATCGTCGGGCAAGGACTGGAACACCCCGTCCGGTATGCGCAGGCGCAGTAGCGCCTGGGGATCGCCGCGTTCGGCGGGCCTGCCGATATGAATATGGGCGGGATAGCCGTGGGGGCACCAGATGCCCACGTGGTACTTGCCGTCAGCGCCCGTATCGGCGACATAGCCGGGATGATCGTATTTTGCTGTTCCCATGGACCCTCCTCGAGTGCGGCAACGTAGCGCGCGTGACCCATGGTAGCGCAGGGCTGCGGACCTGTGCGGCCGCGCATACCAGGGAAAGTCCGGACTGGAACAAAGGTTTGACGCAGAGCAAGCAGCGCCAAAAATCCAGCCGCGAGGCGAAAAAAAAGCCGCGATGAATATCGCGGCTTTCTTCTGCTTGAAACTGGTTGCGGGGGCAGGATTTGAACCTACGACCTTCGGGTTATGAGCCCGACGAGCTGCCAGACTGCTCCACCCCGCGTCTGATGTGTGAATCATACATCATTTTGAAATCTTGTGCAGCGCACCGAGGGAATTTTTTCGGTTTTTGGCCAAATTCAGCTGAAAAAATGCGGCAGCCGCCTGAAAAAAGCGCTGTGCATAGCCCGGCATGTCCATGCATATCACCTCGGCCGGGCCGATGGCCGTGACCTGCGCCACGCCGCCGTAGCCCAGGCCATGCCCCTCACCCGCATTAATGCGCACCGAAACCGCGCGAGGCAGTCCGCCCGCGGCTTCCGGGCCATTCACGGGTTCCTCGATCCGCACGCTGCCGCTGACGCACACCAGCGTGGCGCCCGCGCGCAGGACCAGTTTCCGGCTGGCGCCGGCGGCAAGTTCCAGGCGGCGGGCCTGGGCATCTGGGGTGTAAGTCGCAATCATCGTCGTCTCCTGTCGGACAACTACAGACTACGCGCGCCCTGCTATGCGCAACAGTCACACTCGCAGGGTTTCTGTACCGATGCAGATCCTCGATTTCCGCGCTGTTATGGTGTACTTTGCTTGAATCTGTGCCTAGTCTCACACCAACCTCGGGGAGCATGATCGGCGCATGGATCCGCAACCGCTCTATCTACGCCTGGCCAACCATTACCGGCGCGCCATCCAGACCGGCGTGCTGGCGCCCGCCCAGCGCATGCCCTCGGTCCGCACGCTGGTGCGCACCCACCACGTCAGCCTGTCCACGGCCTTGCAGGCCTGCCGCCAGCTGGAAGACGACGGCCTGATCGAAGCGCGGCCCCGCTCGGGCTACTTCGTGCTCAAGCCCCGCCGCAACACTATCCCGCCCGTGGACGAGCCGGACATCCGCCAGGCACTGGGCGCGGCGCAATACGTGGGCATCCACGATCGGGTCTCGGACTTCGTGGCCAAGTGCGAAGCGCATCCGGTCAGCGCCAACTTCGCCCTGGCCGCGGCAGTGCCCGAAGCCTATCCGCTGGAAGAACTTAAGCAGGCCATGATCCGCGCTCTGCGCCAGTCGCCGCAGGTGCTGGTCAGCCCGGTCCCGCCGCAGGGCCATCCGGACCTGCGCACCGTGCTCGCCCGCCGCGCACTGGCCAACGGCATCAACGCCACGCCGGACGACGTCATCGTCACGCATGGCTGCATCGAGGCGCTGAACCTGGCGCTGCGCGCGGTGGCGCGGCCAGGCGACACAATCGCGGTCGAATCGCCCGCCTACTTCGGCCTGCTGCAGATCCTGGAAAGCCTGGGCATGCGGGCGCTGGAGATTCCCACCAGCCCGCAGCACGGCCTGTCGATCGAAGCGCTGGACCTGGCGTTCCAGACCCACGGCAACATCCGCGCCGTGGTGGTGGTGCCCAATTTCCAGAACCCGCTGGGCTGCGTCATGCCCGACGCGGGAAAGGCGCGGCTGGTTGCGCTGTGCGAACGCCAGCAGGTGCCCCTGATCGAAGACGACACCTACGGCGCGCTGACGGACGACGACACGCCGCTGGCCGCCGCCAAGTCCTGGGACGCGACCGGCAACGTCATCTATTGTTCGTCCATGCACAAGACGCTGGCGCCAGGCATGCGCCTGGGCTGGCTGCTGGGCGGCCGCTGGAAGGCCCGCATCGCCATGCTGAAGTTCGCCCAGAGCCGGCCCAACGAACCATTGGCGCAAATTGCCGTGGCCGAGTTCATGGGCTCGCGCGCCTACGACCGCCATCTGTCGCGCCTGCGCCGGCACCTGAAGATGC
The DNA here is from genome assembly GCF_003576205.1 of Achromobacter sp. K91. Lineage (NCBI taxonomy): Bacteria > Pseudomonadati > Pseudomonadota > Betaproteobacteria > Burkholderiales > Alcaligenaceae > Achromobacter > Achromobacter sp. K91. The sequence goes on from NZ_QWFB01000032.1 coordinate 158,954, forward strand.
AGCGCGACCAGACGGCCGAGACCATCGCTGCGCACTTCCCTTCCGGCACCCGCCTGAGCGTGCCGCAGGGCGGCATGCTGCTTTGGGTGGAGATGCCCGACGGACGCTCGGGCATGGACGTGTTCGAAGCCGCGCTCCGGCAAGGCATACGGGTCGCGCCGGGCGCCATGTTCTCCAATGGCACACGCTACAACCATTTCCTGCGCATCAGCTGCGGACAACGCACCACGCCCGAGATCACCGCTGCGCTGCAAACGCTCGCGCGCATCGTGGGCGAGCGGCCCAGATGAATCCCGCCCTGCACCAGTTCATCGTCGACTACGGCCTGTGGGCGGTGCTGGCCGGCACGCTGCTCGAAGGCGAAAGCGTGGTCGTTTTCGCCGGCTTCCTCGCACACCAGCACCTGCTGCACCTGCCCTATGTGGTGCTGTGCGCGTTCGCCGGTTCATTCCTTGCGGACCAGGCCCTGTTCCTGCTGGGCCGCCGCTATCGCGATCATCGCTATGTCCGGCGCATCCGCGAGAAGCCCGCTTTCGAAAAGGCCTTGGCCGCGGTGGACCGCTATCCGCACGGCTTCATCCTGAGCCTGCGTTTCCTGTACGGCCTGCGCACGGTGGGGCCAGTGGCGCTGGGCGTGTCGAATGTGCCGCCGCTGCGCTTCCTGGTGCTCAACGCCATCGCCGCCGCCATCTGGGCGGTGTGCTTCAGCACCCTGGGCTATCTGTTCGGCCAGACGATCGAATCCATGCTGGGACGCCTGCACGGCGTCGAGACCAAGCTGGCCGTGGCCATCGCGATCGGCGTGCTCATCTGGCTGGCTTATCACCTGCTGGGCAGGCGCCGCAAATAACTGCGCTCAGACCACCAGCTTGCCGCTGGCGCGCAGCACATAACGGCGCCGCGCGTTGCGGTACCAGCGGCCCACCAGGGGCAAGCGCGCCAGGCGGCGCAGGATGGGGTGGCGCTGGTCGAAGTCGTGCCAGGCCTTGAAGCCATGCCCCATGCGCTCCCAGCTCTGGCGCGCCTCGGGGGAAAGTTTGCCGGGGTCGAACGCCGCCAGCTTTGCTGCTTCCGAGACACGCATCGCGATCGATCCGCCCCGGCATTCCAATGAATACTGATTCCGCATGGGGCCGCATATTACCCGGCTTGCGTGACCTGCGGCAGCGTGCAGCAAGCGCTGCCGCAGCGAGCAAATGGAGCCAGCTTTGACCGCCCCATGCAAGCCTTTGTAATTAAAGGAAAATGAACATCTATGCCCGCACTATCCCAAGGCTTGTCCACAGAAGTTGTGGGTAACTCCCGCAAGCCTGGACCCGCAAGCCAGCCTATTTCAAGGCGCCCAGAATCATGTCGCGCACGCTCTCGAAACCGGCCACGTACTGCGGATTCTCGGAGCGGGCCAGCAGGCTGGAATAGTTCTGTTCGAGCTGGGCTTCGATGGCCTCGCGCAGGCCGGGAGAAGCCTTGGCCAGATGCAGCATCGACAGCACGGTCGAATTCAGCGCATCGATGCGGCCGCCTTGATGCGAAATGGTATGCACGATGACGGCGATTTGTTCCTGGATGTCCATGTGTAAGCCTCCTGGCATTGAAGTCGGCGCAAATCCTAGCACGGCGCCACGCCGGCCCATGCTAGGCAAGCCCTGCGCGCCGCGCTAGCATGAAGCGTAGCCGCAGAGGCACGGCGGCGCACGTCACCGGCTCCGTCTCCAGGGCTGCGCGCCCGCGAGCATCCGGTGCAACCGGAGGCCTCCGATGAAGACGATCCAGAACTACGTTGCGCCGGACGCCCAGTCCATGCGGCGCCTGCAGGACCGGCTGGGATACAGCGACGCGCGCATGGCGGAGCTGGCCGGACTCGACGCAGCCATTCCCTGGCACAGTTTCATCGGCGGCCCCGAACCGCGCTCACTGGGCCGCCAGCGCCTGTTCTACGTGGCGGCCCGCCTCACCTTGGACGAAGCGCAATGGCAGCGCGTGCTGGCGGCCATGCATGACCTGGGCGCGCGTTTCGATTATCAGGACACCCGGCATCCCGACGCCCTGCCCGCGCCGGAACCCGTCGCCGACGAAGAACGCAAGTTCGGCATGCTGCTGGTCAGCCGTAACGGCTCCTTCCACGAAATGGAGCAGTTGCGCGAATTCGCGCATTTCGCGCACGAGGCCGATGTCAGCCGCTATGTGCATTCGGCCTTCTACGATAGCGACATCGATCTGTGCCGCTTCAGCTTCGCCGACCACGACGGCCTGGACGATGCCAGCCGCGACCGCATCTTCGATGCCGCGCGCAAGACCATCACGCGCTTCGAGTTCGACGGGCGCATCTATCAAGGCGGCATTCCGCCTGAATCCGATGGCTAGCGCCCGGCGCCATGCTGGCGTGCGAGGGCCGGCTGCGCATTGACGCGGGCAGGCCCGGGCCTGTACCGTCGGCACTCGCGCCCTCTCGCTCCATGCCGCCCATTTCCGTATGAACGAACGACTCGACGCCATCGACCGGCAACTGCTCAGCCTGCTGCAAGCCAATGCGCGCGAACCCGCGGCCATCCTGGCGCGCAAGCTCGGCCTGGCCCGTACCACGGTGGTGGCGCGCATTGCGCGGCTCGAACGCGAGCACATCGTGGCGGGCTATGGCGTGCGCCTGGGGCGCTTGCTGGAAGAAGCGGCGGTGCGCGCCTATTGCTTCATCAGCGTACTGCCCAAGACTCCCGCCGCGGTCATACGCGAACTGGAGAAGATGCCCGAAGTCGAGGAGGTCTCCTCGGTCAGCGGCCCCTACGATTACCTCATCTTCCTGCGATGCGAAACCCACGAACAGCTGGACGAACTGCTGGACCGCATCGGCCTGATCGACGGGGTCAAGCAGACCCAGACTTCCATCGTCCTGAGCCGCAAGCTCGACCGCCGCAGCGCCGTGGCCGCGCCATGAAATGATGGTGTAATTGAGGTAATCGCCATTTCAGGACGCCTCATGTTTGCACGCCTTGCCCCCGCCGCCGTATTGCTTGCCCTGCTGACCGCCTGTTCCAGCATGAGCGAGGTCACGCCCGCCGGCAAGGACACCTACAGCGTCACCCACAGCTCCGGCTCGCAAATGATGACCTGGGTGGAAATCAAGAACCAGGCCCTGCTGCGGGCCGAACAGTATTGCCAGTCGATCGACCGCAAGCTGGTCAAGCCCAAGATCACCTCCAACCACGCGACCGGCCTGGGCCCCAAGCGCGCCACCGTGACCTTCGAATGCGGCGTCATCGAGCCGCCCAAGAATTCCTCGAAGTAAGGCGGCGGCCCACCCAGATCCGCAACACAACCTCAGTCCCCGCATCGTGAACACCTCCCTGCCCGTAGGCATCACCATGGGCGATGCCGCCGGCATCGGTCCCGAAATCGTCGTCAAGGCCTACGCGCAAGGCCTGAACGCGCCTTGCGTGGTGTATGGCGATGCGGGCGCGCTGCGCCGCGCCGCCGCCCAGCTGGGCGCAAGGCTGGAGATCGTCGAGGTCGCCGACGTCGGCCAGGCAGCGCCGGGCGCGGACCACATCAACGTCATCGCCTGCAGCCCCGCCCTGCCCGCCGACCTGCCCCTGGGGCAGATCAGCGCGGCCGCGGGACGCGGCGCCTACGATTATGTCTGCGCCGCCATCGACGACGCGCAGGCCGGCCGCATCCGCGCCATCGTCACCGCGCCGCTGAACAAGAAATCCATGCATGCCGCCGGCATCGACTATCCCGGCCATACCGAGATCCTCGCGGAACGCTCGGATACGCAAGACTTCGCGATGATGCTGGCCAACGACGAGTTGCGCGTGCTGCTGGTGACCATACACGTGGCGCTGGCCGACGTGATCGCGCGCATCACGCCGCAGGCGGAACTGACTGCCATGCGGCTGGCCGACCAGGCCTGCCGCCAGATGGGCATCGCCCAGCCGCGCGTCGCGGTGGCGGGCCTGAATCCGCACGCGGGCGAAGGCGGCAAGTTCGGCCGCGAAGACATCGACATCATCGAGCCCGCAATCGCCGCTGCCCGCGCGCAAGGCATAGACGCGAGCGGGCCCTGGCCCGGCGACACGATCTTCATGCGCGCCCGGCGCGGCGAGTTCGATATCGTGGTGGCGCAATACCACGACCAGGGACTCATTCCGGTCAAGTACCTGGGCCTGGACCACGGCGTGAACGTGACGGTAGGCCTGCCTTTCGTGCGCACCAGCGTGGACCACGGCACTGCCTTCGACATCGCGGGCAAGGGCCTGGCCGACCATGCCTCGCTGGTCGCGGCGTTCGACCTGGCGCTGGCCATGACGCCCTGAGCGCCGCGCTGCGGCGCTGCCACGACCTGCAGCGCTGACAACTGGCTGTCAGGAAGCAAGACGTCCCGGGGACTACAATACTGCCCGTTTACGGCGCCCGCGGCGCTTTCCGTCCGCCCTCCCCCTTCCATCCCTCATGTCACGCCTTGCCCGCCTTCTTCCCGATCGCTTCACCCTCTATCTGATCTGCACCGTCATCATCGCCAGCATCGTGCCCGCTCATGGGCAAGGCGTGGTGGTGTTCGGCTGGATCACCAACATCGCGGTCGGCCTGCTGTTCTTCCTGCACGGCGCGCGCCTGTCGCGCGAGGCCATCATCGCCGGCCTGACGCACTGGAAGCTGCACCTCACGATCTTCTCCGCGACCTTCCTCATGTTCCCGCTGCTGGGCCTGGCGCTCAAGCCGGTGCTGGAACCGCTGGTCACGCCCGAACTCTATCTGGGCATCCTGTTCCTGTGCTGCCTGCCCGCCACGGTGCAATCGGCCATCGCCTTCACCTCGATGGCGCGCGGCAACGTGCCGGCTGCCGTGTGCAGCGCCTCCGCCTCCAGCCTGCTCGGCATCTTCATCACCCCGCTGCTGGTGGGCACGGTGGTCGCCAACGCGGGCAGCGCGCCGATCTCGTTCGACGCCGTCGGCAAGATCATGCTGCAACTGCTGTTGCCCTTCGTGCTGGGCCAGTTCGCCCGCCGCTGGATCGGCGCCTGGGTGCACAAGCGCAAGGCCATGCTGAAGTTCGTCGACCAGGGCTCCATCCTGCTGGTGGTCTACACGGCGTTTTCTGAAGCCATCAACGAAGGCCTGTGGAGTTCGACCCCGATCCCCGCGCTGGCGGGCCTGGTGGTGGCTTGCGCCGTCATCCTGGCGCTGGCGCTGGGTCTGTCGGCCCTTGCCGGCCGCGTGTTCGGCTTCAATGTCGAAGACCGCATCACGCTGCTGTTCTGCGGCTCGAAGAAAAGCCTGGCCAGCGGCATTCCGATGGCGCAGGTGCTGTTCGCCGGCCACGCCGTGGGCGCGATCGTGCTGCCGCTGATGCTGTTCCACCAGATCCAGCTGATGGTGTGCGGCGTGCTGGCCGCGCGCTTCGGCAAGCGTCCCGAGGCGCAAGCCTGAAGCGGGTTCGCAGCTGCAATGAAAAACCGCGCCGAGGCGCGGTTTTTTCTTGGACCGGACAGGTTCAGTACATGTCGCGCGGCTGCGCGCCCGAGAAGTTCAGGAAGCGCGTGCTGGAGCCCTGGAAGGTCAAACGCACGGAACCAATGGGACCGTTACGCTGCTTGCCGATGATGATCTCGGCGGTGCCCTTGTCCGGCGAATCGGGGTTGTAGACCTCGTCGCGGTAAATGAACAGGATCACGTCCGCGTCCTGTTCGATAGCGCCGGATTCGCGCAGGTCGCTCATCACGGGGCGCTTGTTGGGACGCTGTTCCAGGCTTCGGTTCAGCTGCGACAGCGCGATCAGCGGGCAGTTCAGTTCCTTGGCCAGGCCCTTGAGCGAGCGGCTGATTTCCGACACTTCGGTGGCCCGGTTTTCGCCCGAGCCATTGCCCGACATGAGCTGCAGGTAGTCGATGATGATCAGGCCGAGCTGGCCGCATTGGCGCGCCAGGCGGCGCGCGCGCGCCCGCACTTCCATCGGGCTGAGCGCCGGCGATTCGTCGATGTAGACCTGCGCGTCCTGCATCAGCTGGACTGCGTGGGTCACGCGTGGCCAGTCCTCGGCGATCAGCTTGCCGGTCCGCATGCGATGCTGGTCCAGCAGGCCCACGGAGCCCAGCATACGCATGGCCAGCTGGACCGCGCCCATTTCCATGGAGAACACCGCCACCGGCAGCCCTTCCTCGATGGCCACGTGTTCGCCGATGTTCATCGAGAACGAGGTCTTGCCCATCGACGGACGGCCGGCCACGATGATCAGGTCGCCGCCCTGCATGCCCGAAGTCATCTTGTCCAGATCGGTGAAGCCCGTGGGCACGCCGGTCACGTCGGAGGTGCTCTCGCGGTGATAGAGCTCGTCGATGCGCTCCACCACCTGCGTCAGCAGCGGCTGGATTTCCTGGAAGCCCGCGGCGCCGCGTGCGCCTTCCTGGGCGATCTGGAACACCTTGGACTCGGCCTCGTCCAGCAGTTGGCGCGCTTCCTTGCCCTGCGGGCTCATGGCGGCCGCGGAGATCTCGTCGGCGATCGCGACCAGCTTGCGCAGCATGGCGCGCTCGCGCACGATCTCGCCATAACGGCGGATGTTGGCGGCCGACGGCGTGTTGTGGGCCAGCGCGTTCAAATAGGCCAGGCCGCCGGCATCCTCGGCCTTGCCGGCGCTGACCAGCGACTCGTGGACGGTGATGACGTCCGCCGGGCGCGCCAGCCCGATCAGGCGGGCAATATGGTGCCAGATAAGCCGGTGGTCGTGCCGGTAGAAATCCTCTTCGACCAGCACGTCGGCGATGCGGTCCCAGGCTGCGTTGTCCAGCAGCAGGCCGCCCAGAACCGACTGTTCCGCCTCGATGGAATGGGGGGGAACGCGCAGGTATTCGAGCTGGGAGTCGGCAGGTGTATTCATGACTTCAATAGTAACGGCTGCAGGATGTCCGCGACGCGGAAGAATCCCTGGATATCGCGCGAGGGCAATCGGCCCAGCACCACGCGCAAGGGCGCGGCAATGCCGCAGAGCACGCGCGCCAGGCGCGTCAGGCGGGCTCGGACCTCGGGGTCGGGGTTGCTTTCGAAATAGACTTCGAACGCCAGTTTACCCAGCGTGCGGGCCACGTCGTCCGGCAATTTACGCAAAGACACCAGAGAGGCCAGCATCTGGAACAGGTCATAGGCCTGGGCCAGCGGGCGCGACAGGGTCGAACCGATGTTCTCTTCGAAATCGATGCGCCACAGCTCGCCGTCCTGCAGGGTGATGTTGCGGATCTGGGCGCCGCCATGCCACATGCCGCGGGCATGGAAAGCGGCCAGATCTGCTGCCGCGGCGCGCGCTAGCCACAAGCGGGACGTCGTGTCCTCGTTGCGGATCAGGTCGGCCAGGTCTTCGCCCACGTATTCCAGCACCAGCAGGCCTTGCTCCTGCCACCAGACCTCGGGCACGCGGCAACCGGCCTTGAGCAGTTGCGCCAGGCGCTGCGACTCGTGCGTCAGGCCGTTGCGCAGCAACACGCCCGGACGTGGAAACTCGCCGAGGAAAATCTTGCATCCCACGCCCAGGAACAGGGCGCGCACATAGCGCAGCGCGTAGCTCACGCCCTGACCGATGCCGGGACGGCGGCGCTTGATGATGCAGCGCACGCCATCTATCGTCAAATCCCTCACCGAAGGTTCACGCGACGCATCCACGCTATCCAACCAGGCTCGCAGGCCGGGGGGCGCGTTGTGGTGAACGGGGGGCTGAGTCAAGACGTCCTCTGAGGAATGCGGCGCGGGGCCTGGATCGTGGAGTCCGAAGACTACACGCAATACGCGATGGACAAAAAGAAAAAAAGCCGGCGCGCGGGCCGGCTTCTTTTTTACTGCGGGTACCGGCTTAGGACAGTTCGCCTTCGACCAGGATCGTCACGTCGACCAGAACGTCGGCGTGCAGGGCAACCTGGGCCGGGAACTCGCCGATCGACTTCAGCTGGCCGTTGGGCAGGCGGATTTGCGCCTTTTCCACGGCTTCGAAGCCGGCCTTGCGCAGGCCTTCAGCGATGTCGGCGTTGGTGACCGAGCCGAACAGGCGGCCGTCGACGCCAGCCTTCTGGACGATCTTCAGCTGGAAGCCGGCGACGCGCTCGCCCAGAGCCTGGGCGGCGGCCAGCTTTTCAGCCTGGGCCTTTTCCAGTTCGGCGCGGCGCGCTTCGAATTCCTTCAGGGCGGCGTCGGTTGCGCGACGGGCCTTGCGCTGGGGGATCAGGAAGTTGCGGGCGTAGCCATCACGCACGCGGACGACTTCGCCGAGGTTACCCAGGTTGACGACTTTTTCGAGCAGAATAACTTGCATTTCAGTGCCCCGGATTAGTTGTGGTTGTCGGTGTAAGGCAACAGGGCCAGGAAGCGCGCGCGCTTGATGGCGGTGTCCAGCTGACGCTGGTAGATTGCCTTGGTGCCGGTCAGGCGAGCCGGGATGATCTTGCCGTTTTCTTGCACGAAGTCGCGCAGGGTGTCCAGATCCTTGTAGTCGATCTCTTCCACGCCGGCAGCGGTGAAGCGGCAGAACTTACGACGCTTGAAGAGCGGGTTCTGCTGCGTGAATTTGCGTTTTTCCTTGCGTTTTCCGAAGAAAGCCATGATATGTGCCTCTTTGTTTGAGGGGGCCGGGTTCTACCCAAAACGGGCCCAAACCCCCATAACCTATCCGTAATCAGAAGGCGCTCATCGCGCCTCTTGCCCAATTCCCTTCAAGCCACCAGCGGATCGCGCCCTGCGCTGCCGCTGATCCTGCGTGCCTGCTGCAAATGCAGCTTGACCTTCACCGAGTCCTTGCGGGTGGGAGCCAGAAACCCCTGCACCAGCAATTCGGACCCTAGCGCGGTGTCCTTCAGCAGCAACGCCAGATCGCCCAGTGCCACGGCCGCGATAGTCAGTTCGACGCGGCGCGGGTGGCCTGCTTCGATGACTTCGGACTCGTGCGCCAGCACCATTTCCAGTGCGGGCAAACCGGCGGGAGTGTGGCGCAAAGGCTCGCATTCGAGAACGCGGGCGCTGAGTTCCAGCTTGTTCATCCTGCCAGGCACCGAGGGGACTTCATGGGATGAGCTCTGCGTGAGCCCTGCTTACTCGGCCTGAGCCGGCGCTGCTGCTTCAGCCGAAGCCTTGCGGGCTTCTTCGCGTTCGACCGACTTCATCATGATCGAGGGCGTGGCTTGAGCCTTCTTGGTCTTGATGACCAGGTGGCGCAGAACGGCGTCGTTGTAGCGGAACGAGTGTTCCAGCTCATCCAGCGTGGCTTGGCCGCACTCGATGTTCAGGCAGACGTAGTGAGCCTTGACGAGCTTCTGGATCGGGTAGGCCAGTTGACGGCGACCCCAGTCTTCCAGGCGGTGAACCGAGCCGCCTTGGCCCGTGACCAGCGCTTGGTAACGCTCGACCATGGCGGGCACTTGCTCGCTTTGGTCGGGGTGAACGATAAACACCACTTCGTAGTGACGCATGAGTAAAACTCCTTGAGGATGTCTCGCTGGCCGACCGTCCTGCGCCCCCGCTTTCCATCAGGGGCGGATCGCAATATGCATCTTGAACAGTGGCCCGCAAGGGGCAGCCCGCTACCCAAAAACCATGGGCGGTCGAGCAAGAAAGCTCTCGATTATCACCGATTGAGCGGTCAGACGCAAGCCAGAGGCAGGTCAGGAAATAAGGGACGGACTATTTCCATCGCCCTGCCCCGCCTGCCGAGGCAAATCGGCAACATCGATTTCCTGGGGACGGTTGACCACGCCGACCATCACGTAGCTGATGATCATCAGCAGGAACCATGAGCCCAGCTTGGCGATGGACACGAGTTGCCAGCCCTGCGACTGGTTTGGATAGCGCCAGGCGTTGGCGAAGGTGCCGATGTTCTCGGCGAACCAGATGAACAGGGCCACCAGCACGAAACCCAGCAGCAGCGGCATGCGGCGGTAGACCCGCCAAATGCGGAAATACACCCAGGTGCGGGCGAACAGGATGGCGGTCAGCGCGAACAGCGCCCACCGGATATCCATGATGTAGTGGTGCGCGAAGAAGTTCAGGTAGATCAGCACCGACAGCGCCACGCAGGCCGCCAGCGGCGGATGCGCGCGGAAGCGGAAGTCGAACAGGCGCCAGACGCGGGCGAGATAGCTGCCCACCGCCGCGTACATGAAGCCCGTGAACAGCGGCACGCCGCCGATGCGCAGCACGCTGGCCTCGGGATAGATCCACGAACCCGCGGCGGTCTTGAACACTTCCATGCCCGTGCCCACCACATGGAACAGCAGGATCACGCGGGCTTCGCTCCAGGTTTCCATGCGCAGCGCCAGCAGCAGCGCCTGGATGCCCAGCGCGGCCAGGGTCAGGAAGTCGTAGCGGGCCAGCGCGGCGTCTTTCGGATACCACCAGTGCGTGCCCAGCAGCAGCGCGCACATCAGGCCGCCGAAAAGGCAGGCCCAGGCCTGCTTCACGCCAAAGCGGAAGAACTCGTAAAGGGCCACGCCAAAACGGCCGCGGCCGGCCAGATTGCTGGCCAGCCGCGATTCCCACTCCTGCAGCCCCGCGATGAGCGGCCAGTCATTGGCCGCCGGATGGCTCACGGAAAGCTCAGCCTTCCACGACGGCGTAGGCCGAGTGGTTGTGGATGGATTCGAAGTTCTCGGCTTCCACGCGGTAGCGGGCGATGCCGGGATGCGCGTTCAGGCGGGCAGCCACGTCGCGCACCAGGTCCTCGACGAACTTGGGATTGTCGTAGGCGCGCTCGGTGACGTACTTCTCGTCCGGGCGCTTGAGCAGGCCCCACAGTTCGCACGAGCCTTCTTCTTCGATCAGGCGGATGACGCCGTCCATGCCGATGTCGGCATTCAGGATGGCCGACACCGTGACGTGCGAGCGCTGGTTGTGCGCGCCGTATTCGGAGATGGCCTTGGAGCAGGGACAGAGGCTGGTGACGGGCACCTGCACGATCAACTCGAACTCGACCTCGTCGCCCTGGGCGCGGGCGATCCATTGCACTTCGTAGTCCAACAGGCTTTGCACGCCGGAAATCGGGGCGGACTTGTTGATGAAGTACGGGAAGGCGGCGGTGATGTCGCCGCGCTCGGCATGCAGCAGCGGCAGCATGTCGGCAGCCATGGCGCGGAACAGGGTCGGCGTCATGGGGATGCTGCGGTACTTTTCCAGCAGGGCCACGAAGCGGGACATGTGCGTCCCTTTTTCTTCGGGCGGCAGCGCCACCGTGAGCGTCCAGTTGGCCACGGTGCCCTGGGGCGAGCCGTCGCCGCTTTCAATCAACATGGGGTGGCGCACGCCACGGATGCCCACGCGCTGAATCGGGATGTGCCGGGTGTCCGCCGAACTCTGGACGTCGGGCATCACGATGGCGGGGTCGATCGGAGAATTCATTTCGGCTTACCTGTCTAGGCAATCAGTCGTGAAAACGCACGGGCCTAGGAATCTTTGAGAAGGGGGCCATTATCGCCCATAGTCCGCGGATCGCCAGGGAAAACCCTTTTATCCGTAGGTTGGCGGGGCCGGAACAGTGTGTTTCATTGCCGCGGACAGTGGCCTGGCCCCTGCCCGCGGAATCGGGCCGGATTCAGCCCAGCAGATTGGCGTAACGGGCGCGGATCGCGCTTTCGATGCCCGCCGCGTCCAGGCCGATGCCGGCCCACAGCGCCGACTGCTCGCCGTGGTCGATGAACTCGTCGGGCAGGCCCAGTTGCAGGACCGGGATCGCAACCCCCGCCGCGCTCAGCGTTTCCAGCACCGCGCTGCCGGCGCCGCCCATGATGGAAGCGTCTTCCAGCGTAACCAGGGCGTCATGGCGGCTGGCCAGCTCGAGGATCAGTTCGCGGTCGATGGGCTTGACGAAGCGCATGTCGGCCACGGTGGCATCCAGCTTTTCAGCCGCGCCCAACGCGGCCTGAAGCAGCATGCCGAAACCCAGGATGGCGATCTTGCGGCCCTCGCGGCGCACCACGCCGCGGCCGAGCTCGACCGTGTCCAGGCCGGGCGCTTCAGCCGCGCCGCAGCCCGCGCCGCGCGGATAGCGCACCGACGCCGGGCCGGGATACTGATAACAGGTCGACAGCAGCAGCCGCGTTTCGTTTTCGTCCGAGGGCGTGGCCACGACCATGTTGGGCACGCAGCGCAGGAAGGCGATGTCGTAATTGCCCGCATGCGTGGCGCCGTCCGCGCCCACCAGGCCGGCGCGGTCCAGCGCGAAGGTCACGTCCAGGTTCTGCAGGGCCACGTCGTGGATGAACTGGTCGTAGCCGCGCTGCATGAAGGTGGAGTAGATCGCGACCACGGGCTTCTGGCCTTCGCAGGCGATGCCCGCGGCGAACGTCACGGCGTGCTGCTCGGCGATGCCCACGTCGAAGTAGCGCTGCGGAAAGCGCTTTTCGAATTCCACCAGCCCGCTGCCCTCGCGCATGGCGGGCGTGATGGCGACCAGGCGCGAATCCTGTTCGGCCATGTCGCACAGCCACTGGCCGAACACCTGAGTGAAGCTGCGCTTGCCCGGCGCCTTCGATTGCTGGATGCCGACGGCCGGATCGAACTTGCCCGGACCGTGGTACAGCACCGGGTCGGCCTCGGCCAGCTTGTAGCCCTGGCCCTTCTTGGTGACCACGTGCAGGAACTGCAGGCCTTCCAGGGCCTTGAGGTTCTGCAGCGTGGGCACCAGCGCGTCCAGGTCGTGCCCGTCGATCGGGCCGACGTAGTTGAAGCCGAATTCCTCGAACAGCGTGGCCGGCGTGACCATGCCCTTGGCATGCTCTTCGAAGCGGCGCGCCAGTTCCAGCACCGGCGGCACGTGTTGCAACACCGCGCGGCCGACGTTCTTGGCGGCCGCATAGAAGCGGCCCGACATCAGGCGCGCCAGGTAGCGGTTCAGCGCCCCCACTGGCGGCGAGATCGACATGTCGTTGTCGTTCAGGATCACCAGCAGGTTGATGTTGGGCGTGACGCCGGCATTGTTCATGGCTTCGAAGGCCATGCCGGCGGACATCGCGCCGTCGCCGATGATGGCGATGTGCTGGCGCTGCACGCCGGCGTTGCGCGAGGCCACCGCCATGCCCAGCGCCGCCGAGATGGAAGTGGACGAATGCGCGGTGCCGAAGGCGTCGTACTCGGATTCACTGCGCTTGGGGAAACCCGAAATCCCGCCCTGCTGGCGCAGCTTGGCCATGCCGGCGCGGCGGCCAGTCAGGATCTTGTGCGGGTAGGACTGGTGGCCTACGTCCCAGACGATGCGGTCATGCGGCGTGTCGAACACCTGATGCAGGGCCAGGGTGAGCTCGACCGTGCCCAGGTTGGACGACAGGTGCCCGCCCGTTTTGGACACCGATTCCAGCACGAAGCCGCGCAGCTCGTCGGCCAGCTTCTTCAGCTCGCGGCGATCCAGGCGCTTGAGGTCAGCCGGGGATTGAATGCGGTCCAGTAAATCTGTCGTCATGCTTTTATGTGGTTCGTTGGCCCGGCCTGCCTCCAGCCCGGGCTGGTCCCGGTTCAGCGGTCTCGTAGGACGATGAAGTCGGCCAGTTCAGCCAGGCGCGATCCGGCCTCGCCCAGCGGAGCCAGGGCGGCCAGCGCGTCCTCACGCAGTTCCTGGGCGAACGCGCGCGCGCCGTCCAGGCCCAGAAGCGATACATAGGTGGGCTTGTTCTCGGCGGCGTCCTTGCCCGGCGTCTTGCCCAGGCTGGCGCTGTCGGCGGTCACGTCCAGGATGTCGTCGACCACCTGGAAGGCCAGGCCCACCGCCTGCGCGTAGGCGTCCAGCGCCTGGCGCGAGGCCGAACTGGCGCCCGCCACGATGCCGCCCAGGGCCACGCTGCAAGCCAGCATGGCGCCCGTCTTCATGCTGTGCATGGTTTGCAGCTCGTCGCGCGACAGCGCGCGGCCGACGCTGAACAGGTCAATGGCCTGGCCGCCGGCCATGCCCTGGCTGCCGGCGGCGCGCGCCAGCGACTGAGTGGCCTGCACGATCAGCGCGGGCGCGATCGGCATGGAAGCCAGCAGATCGAAGGCCAGCGGTTGCAGCGCATCGCCCGCCAGCATGGCGGTGGCTTCGTCGAACTTCACGTGGGTGGTGGGACGGCCGCGGCGCAGCGTGTCGTCGTCCATGCAGGGCAGATCGTCATGCACCAGCGAATAGGCGTGGATCAGTTCCACCGCCGCGGCGGCGCGGTCCAGCGAGGCCTGCACGGCCAGCACGCTGCCGCTGACGGGGCAGGCCTGCCCCGCCGCGTAGACCAGCGCGGCGCGCACCCGCTTGCCGCCGCCAAGCACGGCGTAGCGCATGGCTTCATGCAGCCGCGCGGGCAACGCGTCCGCCGGGGGGAGCAGATCGTCCAGGACGTCTTCGACGTGCTGGACACGGCCTTGCAACCATTCCGGGAAGGCGAGTTGAATTTGCTTCATCGGGTTCTTATTCGTCATCCAGCGCCGCCGGGTCCAGCGGACGCAGCAAGTCGCCCTCCAGGACCTTGACCTGCTGTTCGGCCTGCGCCAAGCGTTCCTGGCAGACCCGCGTGAGCGCCACGCCGCGCCGGTAGGCGGCCAGCGACTGCTCCAGCGGCAACGAGCCGTCTTCCATGGCCGCTACCAGCGATTCGAGTTCGGCCAGCGCCGTTTCGAAATCCTGGGGCAAGGGACGGTCATCGATCTGCGGATCGGCTTGTGAAGATTTGGCCAAACGGGTCTCCGAGGGCGCTAGGGGTGGATCAATCCGTGAATTGTACGAGATACCCGCAAGGCCGTCGGGCTTGCCGCCGCGCGCGGCGCGTCTCAGGCCGCAGCGCCTGCCAGCCCCGCAATGGCGCCCTGCAGCAGCGGCGCCACGCGCGTACGCAGGTCCGCCTCGGGCAAGAGGCTGGCGGGCCCGCCGCAGCTCATGACGAAGACGCCCTCGCCCGTAATGGAGGCAAACGGCACGGCGACCGCATTGATCCCCGACTGCCATTCGCCGATGGCGTAGCAGCAGCCCGTGTCGCGCAGTTCGGCGCGGGCGCGCTCCATGGCGGCCGCGTCCGGCGCGGTCTCGCCCAGCCGGGCCAACGCGTCGGCGCAGGCCTGGGGCGGCAGGCTGGCCAGGTAGGCCCGGCCCATGGCGCTGTCCAGGCTGGCGCGATAGCCGACGGGCAGGCGCAGGTAGAGCGCCGAAGACCCATGGATGGCCTCGACGTAGGTCATGGCATCGCCATCGAAGGCGCCCAGGGCCACCGCGCCGCCGGTGGCGCGCGCCAGCTCGGTCATCGAGGCCTTGGCCAGTTCGCGCACCTCCAGCCCGGCCAGCAGGCCGAAGCCCAGCGCCAGCACGCCATAGCCAGGCGAATATTTGCCGGTGTCCGGGTGATAGCACAGATAACCCAATTCAGTAAGGGTGTAGGTGATGCGGCTGATGGTGGGCTTGGGCAAACCGGTCAGGCGCGCCAGGTCCAGATTGCCCAAGGCCGTCACGCCATGGCGAAAACAGCGCAGTACATCCAGCCCGCGCGCCAGTGCGGTAATGAAATCAGGCGAGTTGGCGCCCCCGCCCGCGCCGGCGGCGCGCTTGCGGCGCGCGGGCAGGCTGAGTTCGACCTTGCCGTCCGGTTTGGCGGCGGGATGGGCGATGCGCTTGGCGTCAGAAAAAGATTGCATTTCTATTCGCTTCGTTTTTATAGTTTATTTCGAATAACAAAATTAAATTCCATTTTACGGAATTTAATGCACCCAAGGAGACTTGGCAAGCGCTACCCGCAGCGCCAAGCCAGGCCCGACCATCCACTCATGCACGCGATTTCAAGGGGAAAACATGATTCGCACTAGCTTCAAACTGCTGGCCAGCCTGCTGCTCAGCGCCGCCGCACTGGGCGCCCAGGCCGAAACCTATCCGGCCCGGCCGATCAAGGTGGTCTCGCCCTTCCCCGCCGGCGGCGCCACCGACGTGCTGACCCGCATCCTGGCCGAGCGCATGGCCAAGACGCTGGGCCAGCCCATGATCGTCGAGAACAAGGCAGGCGCCGGCACCTCGATCGGGGCGGCCTTTGTTTCGCGCGAAGCGCCGGACGGCTACACCATCCTGATGGCGACCAACTCCACGCTGGTCACCAACCGCTATCTATACAAGGAACTGCCCTACGATCCCGATGGCTTCGCCCGCATCGGCATGGTCGGCGTCGGGCCGCTGGTCCTGCTGTCCAGCCCCAAGCGGCCGTTCAACAGCACCCAGGACGTGGTGGCCTACGCCAAGCAGAATCCAGGCAAGCTGACCTTCGCCACCTTCGGCCCGGGCACGTCCTCGCACCTGGCGGGCGAACTCTTCAAGGAACGCGCGGGCATCGACATCCTGCACGTGCCCTTCAAGGGCGCGACCCAGGCCCTGCCCGCCCTGGTCAGCGGCGACGTGGACCTGTTCTTCGACATGGTGGCCACCGGCATGCCGCAGGCCGATGCCGGCAAGGTCAAGGTCTTCGCCATCACCAGCCCGGGCCGCCTGGCGACGCAGCCCAAGCTGGCGACGCTGGCCGAACAAGGCTATCCCGCGTTCGACATGACCGCCTGGTTCAGCTTCGTGGCGCCCAAGGGCACCCCCGCCCCCGTGATGGAAAAGCTGCAGCAGGCCCTGGCCGAGACCCTGCAGGACGAGACCATCAAGAAGCGCATGCTGGACATGGGCATCGACCCGCGCTCGGGCACGGCTGCCGAACTGGACAAGCAGATCAAGACCGAACAGCCGATCGTGGCGCAACTGATCAAGCAGGCCAATATCGTCCTGCAATGATGGCGCGGCTGGTTTCGTGACAAAACGTAGGCGGGCCCGCGCCCGCCCGTGAATGCGCCGCGCCGCGCGGCGTCCGCCGGCAGAGGGCTCCAGCGCCCCTGCCGGTTTTTCATGCGCGTCGATATGCCCTCTAACTCCTGGATACAGAACCAGGACGCTGCCCGCTGCTATGGTGAAAAAGTAGACACCGCCATGGGAGCCCGATGCCGTACGCCGAAGAGAAATATGCGCGCCTGGATGCCGCCCGCTGGTTGGCGGCGGTAGCCGTCGTGCTGCTGCACAGCGCCGCCATGGTGGTAAGCAACCCCGCGGTGTACGGCGGGGGAGCGTGGCTGGCGGCCAATCTGTACGACTCGGCGGCGCGCTGGTGCGTGCCCGTGTTCGTCATGGTCAGCGGCGCCCTGCTGCTGGATCCCGACAAGCCGCAGGACGCGCGCCAGTTCTACAGCCGGCGCATGGCGCGGATCTGCGCGCCGCTCTTGTTCTGGACGTTTTTCTATCTGGCCTGGCGCACGGCGCTGGATTGGTGGGACGACGGCCGCATCGATTTTTCGTTCTGGCCGCGCAAGCTGGTGCAGGGCGAGCCGTACTACCACCTGTGGTACCTGTACATGATCGTGGGCCTGTATCTGTTCGCGCCGCTGGTGCGCGTCCTGTATGCGCGCAGCACGCCGCGCGCCCGCGCCTTGTGGGTGGTCGGCATCCTGGGCGTGGCGATCCTGGACGCGCTGTACCGCCGCGCGCTGGGCGCGCCCGCGGGCTTCTTCCTGACCTGGTTCCTGCCCTATCTGGGCTACTTCGTGGCGGGCCGCCTGATCTTCGACGGCCAGATGCGCATCCCGCGTCCCGGCCTGATGCTGGCGGCCAGCGTCGCCGCGACCGCGCTGGGCGTGTACACGATGTCGAGCAACCGCGCGCTGGATACCTACTTCTACGATTACTTCAGTCTCACGGTGCCGTTCATGTCGCTGGCCGCGTTCCAGTGGATCGTTGGGTCGCCGCGCCTGCCGCGGCTGGCCTCTCTGGCGCCTTTGACCTTCGGTGTCTACCTGATCCATCCGCTGTTCCTGGACGTGGCGCATCGCGCCGGCGCCTTGACGGGCGCGCGCAACGAGGCCTGGACGCTGCCCATGCTGGCGGTGGCCGTGTTCATGTTGTCGGCGGCCAGCAGCTGGCTGATGAGACGCCATCCGGCCACCCGGCGCTTCGTCTGAAAGGCCTACATCTTCAAGGGGTTATGCCTCGCGCAGCGCGTGCACGACGGCTACGGCATAACTTCACGAAGCTTCGCAGATCTTCACGGGCGCGGGGTAAGGGCTTGGGGTACAATTCACGGCTTATTTGATCGGCCAGACACCGATTTTTCTTCGCGCCAGCACGGAACGCATCCTGCGGATTTCAAAGCCGCCAGGCAAAAGCCCCTCCGTCCTGGCTTTTTTATCCGAGCGGGGGGAATCATGACCGACATCGGTCGGATGGCACATGTAGTGCCAGCTCGCACCCAGCTACCCGTCAGCGCGTATTTTGACGAAGCCCTCTTTGCCCGCGAGCAAGAACTCATTTTCAAGCAATCCTCACAATACGTCGGCCACCAGAAAGTGGTGCCCGAAATCGGGGATTGGCGTACGTTGGTCCAGGAAGACGGAGGACGCGTGCTGGTTCGCAACCAGCAAGGCGTCGAACTCATCTCAAATGTCTGCCGCCACCGCCAGGCGCTGATGCTTGGCGGCGAAACCGGCAATGTGGCCGGCAACTGCAATACGCATGGCAATCTGAAGGCAACCGGCGGCAATATCGTCTGCCCCTTGCATCGTTGGACGTACAACAACCAGGGCGAGTTGTTGGGCGCGCCCCAGTTCGCCACCACGCCCTGCATGAACCTGCAGAAGTTCCGCCTGCGCGACTGCCATGGCCTGCTGTTCGAAGGCCCGCGTGATCCGGCCGCCGACATGGCGCCGCTGTTCTCGCGCCCGGAATTCGACTTCGGCGACTACGTGCTGGACCACGTCGAAGTGCACCAGTGCAACTACAACTGGAAGACCTTCATCGAGGTCTATCTCGAGGACTACCACGTCGGTCCGTTCCATCCGGGCCTGGGCCGCTTCGTCACCTGCGACGACCTGAGCTGGGAGTTCAACGACTGGTACAGCCTGCAGAAGGTCGGCGTGCACAACGCCCTGGCGCAGCCGGGGTCCGACGTGTACAAGCAATGGCACGACCGCCTGCTGGCGTTCCGCGAAGGCGATGCGCCTGATTTCGGCGCGGTCTGGGTCACGTACTTCCCGACCCACATGATCGAGCTGTATCCGCATGTGCTGGTGCTCTCCACGCTGTACCCGAAGGGCCCGCAGGAAACTGTGAACGTGGTCGAGTTCTACTACCCCGAGGAAATCGCCGCCTTCGAACGCGAGTTCGTCGAGGCGCAGCGCGCCGCCTACATGGAAACGGCGATCGAGGACGACGAGATCGCCGAGCGCATGGACGCGGGCCGCAAGGCGCTGATGCTGCGCGGCGTGAACGAAACCGGTCCCTACCAGTCGCCCATGGAAGACGGCATGCAGCACTTCCATGAATGGTATCGCCGCATCATGCAGGAGCGGGTCTGAAGCCTGGCTCCGGCGCCTGTCCCATGCAAAAAGGCCTCGCACATGCGAGGCCTTTCTTCTTTCCGGCTGCCGCGATCAGCGGCCCAGCACACCCGCCACCGTACGCTCGCCGATGGCCAGTCCCACCGTCATGCCCACGCCCGAGTGCATCACCGCAACCGTCGTGGCCGGATCCACCGGCATGACCGAGAACGGAGCGGGGCCATGCGCGCCATAGACGCCCTGCCAGCGCTCCAGCACGCGCAGGCGCGCGCCCAGCGCCTGGGTCGCCAGGTCCAGCATGGCATTGTCGACCGCCTCGTCGTTGAACGGCGGCGCGTCCTGGCCGTAGCGGTGCGAATCGCCGATGATCAGTTCGCCATAAGGCGTGGGGCTGATCAGCAGGTGGATGCCGTTCTCCAGCAGCATGGGCGTGCGCGCCTGGATCACGTCGCGCAACGCCAGCGCCGACGGCAGGTCCGAGAATGCGCCGTAATGCACGCAGGACAGGCCGGTCAGCAAGGGGCGGTCCAGCGCGATGGGATGAGTCTCGAACGCGGCGCGCAACATCTGCAGGCGCGTGACCTCCAGGTTCATCGGCGCAAAGCGCTCGGGCAGCAGGGTCAGGTAGTCATGCCCGGGGCAGACGAACACGTGTCCGCCCTTGAATTCGCCAGCCGAGGTACACACCAGCCCGCCCTCGACCGCGCGCGCCAGCGTGCCGGTGATGAACTGCACACCCAGCGATTCCGCGAGGTAGCGCGTGATGGCCGGCAGCGCCTCGCGCGAATAGATCTGCAGATCGTCATGACCTTGCAAACCCGCGCAGTGGTGCGCCAGCTGGCCGCCGTACAACCGGGCCACCTCGCGGGCCGACAGCAGGTCGGCCCGATAGCCTTCCTGGCGCATGCGCGTGTCGGCGAATTCCTGCAGCACGTCCGCCTCTTCGGCATTGCGCGCCAGCACCAGGGCGCCGTTGGCGCGCACATGGAAACCCGCTCGGTCCGCCAGTTCCAGCCACAGTTCGCGCGCCTGCTGGGCGTGCGACAGCATCATGCCGGGGGCCTGGCCCGTCACGATGACCTGGCCGAAATTGCGGATGGTGGCGCCATGCGCCTGGCGGCTGCGCTCGATCACGGCCACCGACAGGCCGCGCTTGGCGGCGGCCCAGGCGTGGGCGATGCCCAGCATGCCGGCGCCCACCACGACTACGTCGAAATTTTTCATCTGTGGAACATTGCAAAGGGAAATGCGGCGGGAGCCGCCCTGGCGGGCGCCCCCCGGGGCGCGGCGGCGTCCGGCGCCGCCGCGGTCAAACGGACTTACTTCTTCTTCGGCTCGGACTTGCCGTCGTAGCGCTTGGTCCACTCGGCGATGATGCGGTCGCGGTTGGTGGCGGCCCAGGTGAAGTCGTTCTTGATCATGCGTTGCATCAGGTCGGCCGGCAGGTTCGGATTGGACGTGGCGATCGACGGGATGGCCAGCACGGCGAAGTTGGCCTTGTACAGTTCGTTGGCTTCGCGGCTGGCGGAGAAGTCGGCCAGCTTGCGGGCGGCTTCCAGGTTCTTAGTGCCCTTCACGATGGCGGTGGCTTCCACTTCCCAGCCCAGGCCTTCCGAGGGGAACACGGCTTCGACGGGCGCGCCGTCGGCCTTCAGCTTGGCGGCGCGGTAGTCGAACGACACGCCGATCGGGAATTCGCCGGCGGCAGCCATGTTGCAGGGCTTGGAGCCCGAGTGCGTGTACGAACCGATGTTCTTGTGCAGGGCGTCCATGTAGGCCCAGCCCTTCTCTTCACCGAAGATCTGCAGCCAGGCGCTGACGTCCAGGAAGCCGGTGCCCGACGAAGCCGGGTTCGGCATCACGATCTTGCCGGCGTACACCGGCTTGGTCAGGTCCTGCCACGAAGTGGGCTTGGGCAGCTTCTGCTTTTCGGCTTCGATGGTGTTGAAGCAGATGGCGGCGGCGAAGCCGTCCATGCCGACCCAGCTGGGCTCGGCCTTGGCGTCGCGCATGTTGGCGGCGATCTGGTCCAGGCCCTTGGGGGCGTAGGGCTGCAGCATGCCTTCCTTGTCCATCAGGCCCAGCGAGGTGCCGGCCAGGCCCCAGATGGCGTCGGCCTTGGGGTTGTTCTTTTCGGCCAGCAGCTTGGCGGTGATGATGCCGGTGGAGTCGCGCACCCACTGGATCTTGATGTCGGGATTGGCCTTCTCGAACGCGGCCTGGTAGGCCTTGATCTGGTCGGCTTCGAGCGCGGTGTAGACCGTCAGCGTGGTCTCGGCGGAGGCGGCGCCCGTCACGCCCGTCAGGGCGGCGGCCAGTGCAAGCAGCTTGTAGCGATTCATGAAGTACTCCGTGGGTAGGCGGAAAAAGGCTGAGGGAGGCCCCCGGGGCTGGCGCGAACCGGCCCCGGCAAGCGGTGCAGACAGGTGAGAGGGTTAGGGGCGCTGGCCTGCGGACAAGCGGGCTTCGATATCGGAGATCACGCCAGGCAGGTCGGCGACGGTATCGATCAGGTAGTGCGGCGCGGCGGGCGACAGCTCCAGGCTGGCGGCGGTGCGCGCTTTCTGGCGGCCTGCGTCGTCCAGGCTCAGGTATTCCTCCAGCGTCAGGCCGGCGGCGTTGCCCGACAGCAGCAGGCCCACGGTCCACATGCCGGCGCGGCGTCCTTCTTCGATGCCGGGCGCGGTGTCGTCGACCTTGACGCAGGCGGCCACGTCGGACAGGCCGAGTTCGACCACATTCTTCAGCGCCATCGCGGGCGCCGGGCGCGCGCGCGGCACGTCGTCGCTGGCGACGATGCAATCGGGCTCCAGGCCTTCGGTGGCGGCGCGCTCGACCACGCGGCGCATGACGCTGGCGGGGTAGCCCGAGCACGAGCCGATCTTCAGGCCGTGCTGGCGCAGAGCGCGCAGCAGTTCTGCCGCGCCGGGGATCGCCGCCGAATACTGGGCAACCTTGTCCAGCTGCATCGGCAGGAAGCGCTCGTAGATGGCGGTCACGTCGTCATCGGTGGGCAGGCGGCCGAACTGGGCCTGGTACTGGCTGGCGATGACCGGCTCATTGCAGAGCGTGCGGATGTGGTCCCACTTGCCCATGCCCATCGGGCCGCGGGCCTGCGCCAGCGACATTTCCACGCCGAACTGCGAGAACGCGTCCACGAACACCTTGGTGGGCGCGAAGGAACCGAAGTCGACCAGCGTGCCGGCCCAGTCGAAGATCACCGCCTCCAGGCGGACGGGCAAAGGCGAAACAGTCATGAGGGTCATCCTTGAAAAATCGTTCAATGGGCCGCGGGGCGGCGCCAGGCCTGGCTGCGCGCCACCAGCGCGCGGCTGGCCAGGTGCAGGACCAGGGCAGCGACGGCCGAACTGGCCATGATCACGGTGCACATGGCGGCAGCGGGACCGATGAAGCCGGCGTCGTCCATATTCAGCACCGCGACCGCGGCCAGCACCGTCGACGGGCTGTACAGAAACACGACCGCGGACACCGTGGTCATGGCGGAGACAAACAGATAGCGGGCCACGTCCAGCGCGGCCGGCAGGCACATCGGCAGCGTCACGCGCAGGAAGGTCGTCAGGCGCGGCACCTTGAGCGACGCGGAGGCCGCTTCGAATTCGGGGTCCAGCGCATTGAGCGCGGTGGCAGCCGTGAGGTGCGCGCTGGTGTAGAAGTGGACGATGGTGCACAGGACCAGCAGCGGCATGGTGCCGTACAGCACGTTCAGCGGGTTCGACAGGCTGTTGAAGAAGAAGATGTAGCCCAGGCCCAGCACCAGGCCCGGCACCGCCATGGGCATCAGCGCCAGCATGCCGACCATGCCGCGCAGGCCGCGCGCAAGCTGGCCGCGGGCGGGCACCTTCTCCATCATCCATGCGCCGGTGAAGACCACGGCCGTGCCGGCCAGGGCGGTGCAGAACGCCAGCTGCAGGCTGTTGCGCCAGGCGAGCCAGCCGCCGCCGTCCATATTGTCGAAGTCGTACGAACGCAGCGACATCGACAGGTTGTAGGGCCACATCTTCACGAAGGACGCCCACACCGCCACGCCGATGATCAGCAGCAGGAACGCCGCCAGCACGCCGGCCAGCGCCAGGAACGCGGCATCGCGGCGGCGGTTGGCGCCTGCGGCATAGGGCTGGGCCCGGCCGCTCAGCTGAGCGCCTTGTCGGGCGCGCAGCCGCCGGTCCAGGGCGAAGGTCAGGATCGCGGGAAGCAGCAGCAGGATGCCGATGGCCGCGCCCTTGGGAAAGTTCTGCTGGCCGACCACGGCCTTGTAGGCTTCCATCGCCAGCACGTTGTAATCGCCGCCCACGACCTTGGGCACGCCGAAGTCGGTCACCGTCAGCGTGAACACCACGCAGCAGGCCGAAAACACGGCGTAGCGGGTGCCCGGCAGGGTCACGGTCAGGAAGGTGCGCCAGGGGCCGGCGCCCATGGCGCGCGCGGCGTCATAAAGACGGCCGTCGGCCAGGGCCAGGCCGGTCAGCAGAATCATCAGCGCGTGCGGGAAGGTATAGAAAGCCTCGCCCACGACGATGCCCCAGAAACCGTAGATGGTCGCGCCGCCCGTCAGGCTCTTGAGCAGCCCCTGGTTGCCTAGCAGGTACACCAGCGCGATCCCCGGCAGCAGCGACGGCGCCAGCAGCGGCAGCAAGGCGACGGTGCGCAGCAGGCCCTTGCCCGGCAGGCGCGTGCGGGTCAGGCCATAGGCGAATCCATAGGCGCAGGGCACGACCAGCAGGGTCGTCACCACGCCCACCGCGAGGCTGCGCGCGACCATGGCCATGAAGCCGTCGCCGCCGATGATGTCCGCAAGCACCGATAACCCGGCCCAGGCGCCATCGCTGTCGGTCACCGACTTGAGCAGGATGGCGGCCAGCGGCAGCGCCAGGAACAGCAACAGGCCCAGCGCCAGGGCGCCCTGCCCGGTGGCCAGGCCGAAGGCGCCAACCCAGGCCGGCAGCGGGCGGCGGCCCAGCGCCGGGGCCGGCATGGGCGCTGCGATATTTCCAGCAGCCGGCGCGGCGGCGTTGGAGGAACGGTTCATGGCCGGATCAAGCGTAGGCGCGAATCGCATGGCGCGGCAGCTCCACCCAGCAGCGGCTGGCGGCGTGAGGGCCCAGCAGGGCGTCTCCGATTTCGGGGGACACGATGGAATGCACCGTGCTGCCGGGCACGCCCTCAAGGCGCAAGGCCAGGCGATAGCCGCGGCCAAGGAACACGCCGTCCAGCACATCGGCCAACATGGCGTTGGGCTGATCCGGGCGCGCGGTGCTGACGCGCACCGCTTCCGGGCGCACGAACAGCTTGCCGCTGGCGGCGTCCAGCGCCTCGTCCACGGCCAGCTCCTGGCGTCCGACGCGGGCGCGGTGCGCGTCCACGCGTTCGAACGGCAGCCAGTTCGCCTCGCCCACGAAATCGGCGATGAAGGCCGAGCCGGGCTGGCGGTAGAGTTCCCGCGGCGTGCCGTACTGCTCGATGATGCCGCCATTCATTACGGCGATGCGGTCGGCCATCACCATGGCCTCTTCCTGGTCGTGCGTGACCATCAGCGTAGTGATGGACAGGCGCTTCTGCAGGGCCCGCAGCTCGATGCGCAGATGCTCGCGCACGCGGGCGTCCAGCGCCGACATGGGCTCGTCCAGCAGCAGCAGGGACGGCGATGGCGCCAGCGCGCGCGCCAGGGCCACGCGCTGCTGCTGTCCGCCGGAAATCTGTCCCGGATATTTATCCGCCGCGCCCGCCAGGCCGACCAGCGTCAGCATTTCCTCGACGCGGTTGGCGACGTGGTTGCGGTGGGCGCGCTTGCCGCTCAGGCCGTAGGCCACGTTCTGGGCCACCGTCAGGTTGGGAAACAGCGCGTACGACTGGAACAGGATGCCGTAGTCGCGCGCCTGCGGTTCGGCGTGCGAGATGTCGCGCCCGGACAGCACGATGGTGCCGCTGTCCTGGCGCTCGAGGCCGGCGATGGCGCGCAGCAAGGTGGTCTTGCCGCAGCCCGAGGGGCCCAGCAGGCACACCAACTCCCCGGCGCGGATGTCGAGCGAGACGTCCGACAGCGCGGTGTGGCTGCCAAAGCGCTTCACCAGATGCCTGACAGAGAGAAATGCGGTATCGCGTTCGGCCATGGGGCCTCCGGTTTGGGAACGAAGGCAGTATGGAAGACGCGTATTGAGTGTTTATGACACTTCGCGCAAATGCAGTAATAAAAACATCAAATTATTTTGGTGTACTGGCGGTCTTGCGCATTGCGCCCCTATTCCGCCCCCTGCACCGTGCTTGTCGCCGAACTCAAATCCTTCTACGCCGTGGCCCGCTGCGGCACCGTCACCAAGGCCGCCGCCCAGTTGGGCGTCAGCCAGCCCACGGTGACGGGGCAATTGCGCCAGCTGGAGTCGCGTTACGGCGTCGAACTGTTCCACCGCCAGGGGCGCGGCATGCGCCTGTCGGACGCCGGCCACAGCCTGATGCCCATGGTGGAAAAGCTGGTCCAGCAGGAAACCGAGATCGACTTCCGGCTGCGCGACGCCAGCGACCTGCGCGAAGGCAATCTGCGCATCGGCGCCACCGGCCCCTACTACATCATGGACACGGTGCGCGCCTATAACCAGCGTTATCCGGGCATAGACCTGACGCTGGCTATCGGCAATTCGCAAAGCATGCTGCAGGCGCTGCATGACTATCGCATCGAGATTGCCACGTCGTCGTTTCTGATGGATGACAAGCACCTGTACCGCCGCATGATCGCGGCCGACCCCATCCGGGTGGTGGCGCATCGCGACCATCCCTTGGCGCGCCACGGCCACGTCCGCCTGGCCGACCTGGCCGAACACGCGCTGCTGCTGCGCGAACCCGGCTCCATGACGCGGCAGCTGACGGAGGACGCCTTGCAGGCGGCCGGCGTCACGGTAAGCCGCACGCTGGAAATCGGCAGCCGCGAGTCCATCCGCCAGGCCATCCTGTGCGGCCTGGGGATCAGCCTGATCCCCTCGCGCGAAATCCCGTCCCATCCCGATCTGGCTGCCCTGGACATCGAGGGCGCCGACATCGTGATGCACGAATACCTGTACTGCCTGCGCGAGCGCCAACCGGTGCAGCTGATCGCGCGCTTTCTGGAGATGGCGCCAGCCGCCGGCTGAGCGCCGCCCTCCCCTATGCGGCCACCCAGGAGACAACCATGGCCTTGACCTTGCAAGATATCGAGCAGATTTTCCTGGAGCGCGGGCACCGCTCCTATGACGGCGAATCCGTCAGCCACCTGCGGCATGCGCTGCAGACCGCGGCGCTGGCCGAGCGCAACGGCGCCGGCGCCCACCTGATCACCGCCAGCCTGCTGCACGACCTGGGCCATCTCATCGCCGACCGGCCTGGCACGCCGACGCTGCGCGGCATCGACGACAAGCACCAGTACTTCGTCCTGCCCTTCCTGCGCGGCCTGTTCAGCTCGGCGGTGCTGGACCCGATCCGGCTGCACGTGGAAGCCAAGCGCTACCTCTGCTATGTGGAACCGCAATATGAAGCGTCGCTCTCGGAGGATTCGAAACGCAGCCTGGCGCTGCAGGGGGGCAGTTTCGATGCGAGCCAGGCGGTGGAATTCGCGAGCATGCCGGGCGCGCCGGATGCGATCCGCCTGAGGCGCTGGGACGACATGGCCAAGGTTCCGGGGCTGGCAACGCCGCCCCTGGACCACTTCCTGGAAATCGCCGAGAGCATCTCGGGTCGGGTCAAGCTGGCTGCCATCTGGTAGGGCTGGCCGGAAAGCCGTGCGTCCTGGCGGCCCAGACCACCGCCAGCGTCGCCGCCAACAGCGCCAGCAGCACCGGTACGAACGCGGCCACGCCCAGGCGTTCGAGCAACGCGCCGCCTACGATCCCGCCTGCGGCAATCGCCGTGTTCCACGCGGTCACCAGCATGGACTGCGCCACGTCCGCGGCATCGCCCGACGTCTTGGCCAGCGCGGTCTGGAACAGCGTCGGCGAGCCGCCGAACGCCACGCCCCAAGCCCCCACCGACAGATAAAGCATGGCCGGCATGCCGCCCGCGATACCCAGCGCCAGCGCGGCCAGGCCGAACAGGGCGATGCAGGCCAAAGTCAGCGCCCGCAGATGACGGTCGATCAACGTCCCGATCAGCCAGATGCCGGCCAGGGAGCTGAGTCCGAACACCAGCAGCACCAGCTCGGTGTTTGCAGCCATGCCCAGCGATGCCAGGAACGGCGCGATATAGATGTAGAGAATGTTGTGCGCCAGGACGAACGCCAGCACCGCGAACAGCACCGGGCGCACGCCGGGCAGCAGGAATACGCGCCGCAGCGGCAGTTGCCGGCCTCGGGCCTGTCCCGCAAAGTCCGGCACCCGCAAACGCACCCAGATCATCAGGACCAAGGCCAGCCCGCTCATGATGCCAAAGCCTGCGCGCCAGCCCCACAGCGCGCCCAGGAACGTGCCGGCCGGAACGCCCAGCGACAGCGCCAGCGGCGCACCCAGCATCGCCACCGCGATCGCGCGCCCTTGCTGATGTGCGGGCACCATGCGCGCGGCGTAACCTGCCAGCAGCGCCCACAACAGTCCCGCCGACACGCCGGCCAGGAAGCGCGCGGCCAGGGTCAGCACATAGCCGGATGACAGCGCGGTCACCGTGTTGGCCAGCACGAACCCGGCGATCGCCGCCAGCAGCAGCGGACGCCGCCGCACGCCCTGGGTCGCGGCGACCAGCGGGATCGCCGCCACCAACGACCCGATCGCGTAGATGGTGACGGTCTGGCCGATGCTGGCCTGGGACACGGCCAGGCCCTGCGCCATCTGCGGCAGCAGCCCGGCCGGCAGCGCCTCGGTCAGGATGGTGATGAAGCCGGCCATCGCCAGCGCCAGCAAGGCGCCCAGCGGCAGGCGGTCGCGACCGGCGGGGGGATGCGTGGGCGCAGTACGCGGACGCGGGGAATTCGTGGCTTTTTTCATCTCAGGCACCTTGGTTGAAGCTTGGTGCCGAGACGATAGAGCCCCCCGGATTAAAGAAAAAGTAGGCTACATTTCCTTCTTATGCGGAACTATATGTCCGCAATCGAGGAAACAGATGGATAGCCTCAATGGCTTTGTCGTGTTCGTGCAGGTCGCCGAAACGCGCAGCTTCGTCGCCGCCGGCCGGCTGCTGGGCGTGTCGGCATCCGCCATCGGCAAAAGCGTGGCGCGGCTGGAAGAAAAACTGGGCGTGCGCCTGTTCCACCGCAGCACGCGCAGCGTCACCTTGACGGCCGAGGGGGCGCTGTTCCTGGAACGCAGCCGCCGCATCCTGGCCGAGATCGAAGCGGCCGAACTGGAGCTGTCGCAGGCCGCCGCCGCGCCGCGCGGACGCCTGCGCGTCAGTCTGCCGCTGGTCAGCGGGCTGGTGCTGCCGGTGCTGGGCGAGTTCATGCGCGAGTATCCCGAGATCGAACTCGACCTGGATTTCACCGACCGGATGGTGGACGTGATCGAAGAAGGCTTCGATGCCGTGGTGCGCACGGGCGAGCCGGCCGACTCACGCCTGTCGGCGCGCCGCCTGGGCGCCTTCCAGATCCTGCTGGTCGCCTCCCCCGCCTACCTGGCCAGCCGCGGCACGCCCAAAACGCCGGCCGACCTGCTGCGCCACAGCTGCCTGCACTACCGCTTTCCCAGCAGCGGCAAGCTGGAGACCTGGGCCCTGCGGCAAGCCGACGACGAGCCTGAACTGCAGTTGCCCGTCTCGATGATCTGCAACAACATCGAGACGCGCGCCTGCTTCGCGCTGCAAGGATTGGGGATTGCCTACCTGCCGGACTTCGCCATCCGCGAACCCCTGGCGGACGGCCGCCTGGTGCAGGTCCTGAAAGGAAAATCGGAGCGGACCAACGTCTTCCACATCCTGTGGCCCGCCAGCAAGCACCCGTCGCCGAAGGTCCGGGCGCTAGTGGACTTTCTGGGTTCCCGGGTCTTTGCCGACGCCCGGGCGTCCAGGCCCGGGCGTCAGGCCCAGGCCTCGGGTCACTGAGCGCCCGTAGCCACCGGGCGGGACGGATCGCTGCACCACTCGCTCCAGGAGCCCGGGTACAGGCGCGAACCGGACAGGCCCGCGATCTCCATGGACAGCAGGTTGTGGCAAGCCGTGATGCCCGAGCCGCACTGGTGCACGATGGCAGCCGGATCGCGGCCGTCCAGCAGCGTGGCGAATTCCTCGCGCAACTGCGCGGCCGGCTTGAAACGGCCGTCGGCCTGGAGGTTCTCGCCGTTGGGGCGGTTCAGCGCGCCCGGAATGTGGCCGGCGACCGGGTCCATGGGCTCGACCTCGCCGCGGTAGCGGTTGGCCGCGCGCGCGTCGATCACGGTGAAGGCCTGGCGGGGAATGTTGTCCAGCACCGCCTGCGCATCCACCGAACCCGCCAGCGAGGCGCCCGGCTCGACGGGCTGGCCCGCGCGCACGGCGGCGCCCGCCTCGGTCGTGGTCGGCAAACCGGCCGCCGTCCAGGCCTGCCAGCCGCCGTCCAGCACTGCCACCTGGTCATGCCCCAGCCAGCGCAGCATCCACCACAGGTGCGCAGCGTACATGCCGCCGCTGGCGTCATAGGCCACCACCAGGGTCTTGGGCGTCACGCCGTGGGCGGCCATGAGCGCGCCGAACGCGGCGCGCGACGGCAGCGGATGACGGCCGTTCTTGCCGGTGCGGGCCGCGGCCAGTTCGGTTTCGTGGTCCAGGTAGCGCGCGCCGGGGATGTGGCCCGCGTCATAGGCCTGACGGCCCGCCGCATGGTTGGTCAGGTCGTGGCGCACGTCGAACACGCGCACGTCCGGCGCATCCAGGCGCGCGGCCAGGTCGGCGGCGGAAATCAGGGTCATCGTCATTCGGTGTGCTCCTGTAAGGGTGTTGGGCGACCGCGGCTCAGGCCGGCTTGGGATCGCGCATGGTGCGCCAGATCGACAACAGGCCCGCGAAAATGATCAAGCCCATGCCGGCCCAGGCCAGGGCGTCCAGCTGTTCGCCCCAGAAACCCATGCCCAGCAGGGCCGCGAAGATGATGGTGCTGTACTGCAGCGCCGCCGTCAGCAGCGCCGACCCCAGGCCGAAGGCGCGGGTCATGGCCAACTGGCCGAACAGGCCCGTCACGCCCACGCCCAGCAGCGACAGGTAGCCGGTCCAGTCGGCGTGGCCCCAGCCCTCGAACAACAGTCCGGCCAGGCTGGACACGCAAACGGCCACGGAGAAGAACAGCACCGTGCGCCATTCGGGTTCGCCGACCCGGCCCAACTGGCGGATCTGCATCATGGCGATGGCCGACATGGCGCCGGCGGTCATCCCCAGCAGGGCAGCCAGCCACTGGTCCTCGTTGATGCTGGGCCGCAGCACCGCGATCACGCCCAGGAACCCCAGCGCCACCGCCACGATGCGCACGGGGTCGCGCTGCGCGCCGCCCCAGCCCAGCATCCAGCAGGCGATGAACAGCGGCGCGGTGTAGTTCAGGCTGGTGGCGGTGGCCAGGGGCAGATGGGCGATGGCGAAAAAGCCCAGCCACATCGAGGTGACGCCGGACAGGTTGCGCCACAGGTGGAGTTTCCAGCTGACGGGGATGATGGACTGGCGGCCGGCGCGGGCCCAGATCAGCAGCAGGATGACCGACGGCAATCCGCGAAATAGAACGACTTGCGGCAGCGAGGCGCCGTGTTCGGTGCCGAGCTTCACGAACGAACCCATGATGGCGAACATGGCGGACGCCAGCAACATCCAGAGTGCCTGCATGGGGGTCTACGCTAAGGGAAAAGTGAGGAGGAATAAGGGAAAGCGATACTATACTCTCCGTCACCGGAAGCGGCGCCGCGAGTCGGGGAACTGGCGGCCCGCAGCAGTGTCGAATCCCGGCATATCCTGCTCGCAGAGGAACACAAAAAACATGAAACGCATTGTCCTGTTCGTCCTGACCAACCTGGCTGTCATGCTGGTGCTGTCGGCCACGCTGCGCATCCTGGGCGTGGACCGCTACATCACCGCCAACGGCCTGAACCTGAACGCCCTGCTGATTTTCTCGGTGGTGGTCGGTTTCACCGGCGCGATCATCTCGCTCCTGATCAGCAAGCCCATGGCCAAGTGGAGCACCGGCGCCCAGGTGCTCGACCCGAATTCGCCCCGCAACCAGCGCGAAGCCTGGCTGGTCGACACCGTGCACCAGCTGGCCGACCGCGCCGGCATCGGCCGCCCGGAAGTCGCCATCTATGAAGGTGCCCCCAACGCCTTCGCCACCGGCGCCTTCAAGAACGACTCGCTGGTCGCGGTGTCCACCGGTCTCCTGGAAAGCATGAGCGAGGAAGAAGTCGCCGCCGTGCTGGCGCACGAAGTCGCGCACATCGCCAACGGCGACATGGTCACGCTGACGCTGATCCAGGGCGTGGTGAACACCTTCGTCGTGTTCCTGGCCCGCGTGGTCGGCTACTTCATCGACCGCGTGGTGTTCAAGAACGAACGCGGCATCGGCCCGGGCTACTACATCACCGTGCTGGTCTGTGAAATCATCTTCGGCGTGCTGGCCTCGATCATCGTGGCCTGGTTCTCGCGCCAGCGCGAGTACCGCGCCGACGCCGGCTCGGCCCACCTGATGGGCGCCCGCGAACCCATGATCCGCGCCCTGGCCCGCCTGGGCGGCCTGGAACCGGGCGAGCTGCCCAAGTCCTTCGAGGCCTCGGGCATCACCGGCAAGGGCGGCCTGGCCGCGATGTTCGCCTCGCACCCGCCGATTCCGGCCCGCATCGCCGCGCTGCAGAATGCGCGCGTGATCTAAGCCTTTCGCTCAGACGGGCCTCGCGCCCTGCAGCCCTGACTCGATGGCCCGCTTGCGCGGGCCATCGTCTTTTCCGGCTCCGGCCAAAAAAGGTCCCCAGGATGCGAGGCAGACCCCGAAGACGACCAACGATCAGACATTCCTGCTTCAATGGGGTGGGCGCATAATTTCAGGGGCCTGGCGCCGGTCCTGGCCGTATGGATAGACGTGATGTCGAGGGCAGACCGTGGCTGAATCGAGTACGCACTCCCCGGCCCGCGGAACGGGCAGCTGGCTGGTTGCCGTGGGCACGTATACGCGGCCGATGCCGCATGTGCACGGCATAGGGCGCGGCATCCACTTGCTGAGGTTCGACGCCGCGACGGCCACGCTGCGTGAATTGCAGGTGGACAGCCATGGCGTCAATCCCTCTTACCTGTGCCATTCCGCGTCCCTCGGCCTGCTGTACGGCGTGAGCGAGCAGGAGGTAGGCGCCAGCATCGACGTCTACGCGGTCGACGACGCGGCCACGCTGCGGCATTTGCTCAATGTGCCTACGCCTGGCGCCAGCCCTTGCCACATCAGCCTGACGCCTGCGGCGGACCGCCTCTTCGTATCCAACTATGGCAGCGGCGAACTCCTGAGCTACCGGCTCGACCGGCAGGGGTTGCCCAGCGCCCCGCCCGACATCATCGTGCGCCATGGCAGCGGTCCGCGCAGCGACCGCCAGGCGAGCCCCCATGTGCATTGCGCCCAGCCGACCCCGTCCGGCGATGCGGTCTACCTGTGTGACTTGGGTACCGACAGCGTCGCCCGCCATGCCTTGCGGGACGCCGCGCTGGATCTGCTCCCGGACCTGCAGGTGCAGATAGGACCAGGTTCCGGGCCGCGCCACCTGCGGCTGAATCCGGCCGGTACCCGCGCCTTCGTGCTCAACGAACTGTCCAATAGCGTGAGCGTCGTTCAACTGCCCACGGCACGCGATCCCCATGCACACGCGCTCGCCCGGATCGGCACGCTGCCGGCAGATTGGCAAAACGCCAACTCCGCGTCCGCGCTTTGCCTGCATCCGAGCGGACGCTGGCTCTACGCGACCAACCGCGGCCACGACAGCATCGCAGGATTTCGGCTATTGGAATCCGCCCCTTGGCTTGAGCCGATAGGCTTGTGGCCCGCCGGCGGGCGCACCCCGCGGGACGCCGCCATCACCCCGGACGGCGGCTTCCTGCTGGTCGCCAGCCAGGACGAGCACCGCATTTCCTGCATGCGCATCGACCTGGACAGCGGCCAGCTGCAGCCTGCAGGCGTGCCGTTTGCCATTTCCTCCCCGGCCTGCGTTCTTCCCTTGCTTCGGAAAGAAACCCCGAGGCCATGACAGCCGCTCGCCCTCCCGCATCGTCGTCACCCCGTGCCCTCAGCACTCGACGATGTTCACCGCCAGCCCGCCGCGCGCGGTTTCCTTGTACTTGGTCTTCATGTCGGCGCCGGTCTCGCGCATGGTCTTGATGACGGAGTCCAGCGACACGTAGTGCTGGCCGTCGCCGCGCAGCGCCATGCGGGCAGCGTTCACGGCCTTGATGGAGGCCATGGCGTTGCGCTCGATACAGGGGATCTGCACCAGGCCGCCCACGGGGTCGCAGGTCAGGCCCAGGTTGTGCTCCATGCCGATCTCGGCCGCGTTCTCGACCTGTTCGACCGTGCCGCCCAGGGCCGCGGCCAGGCCGCCCGCCGCCATCGAGCAGGCCACGCCGACCTCGCCCTGGCAGCCGACTTCGGCGCCCGACAGCGAGGCGTTGTACTTGTACAGCAGGCCCACGGCCGCCGCGGTCAGCAGGAAGTCGCGCACGCCCTCGCGGTTGGAACCAGGCACGAAGCGGTCGTAGTAATGCAGCACTGCCGGGATGATGCCGGCCGCGCCATTGGTCGGCGCCGTCACGACGCGCCCGCCCGCGGCGTTCTCTTCGTTGACCGCCATGGCGTACAGATTGACCCAGTCCATCACGGACAGGGGATCGGACAGGGTGCGCTCGGCGCGCTGGGTCAGGTTGCGGTAAAGCTCGGGCGCGCGGCGGCGCACGCGCAGGGGACCGGGCAGTTCACCGTCCGCTTCCGGATAGTTGATGCCGCAGCCGCGCGACACGCAGTCCTGCATGACCTGCCAGATGCGGTCCAGCCCGGCGTGCACCTCGGCCTCGTCGCGCCAGGTCAACTCGTTCTTCATCATCAGCTGCGCCACCGACAGGCCGCTCTCGCTGCACATGCCCATCAGTTCGCGACCCATGCGGAACGGGTACGGCAACTGGTCGTGCGCGGCGATGACCTGGCTGTTGGACGCGCCGGCCGTCACCACGAAACCGCCCCCCACCGACAGGTAGCGGGCCTCGCGCAGGGATTCGCCATTGGCGTCAAAGGCGTGAAACTTCATGCCGTTAGGATGTTCCGCCATGGCTTCGCGGCGGTAGAACATCATGTGTTCCTTTTCGACGAAAGGAACCGGATAGCGTCCCAGCAGCGGCAATTGGCGGCTGGCCCGCACCGACGCGATCATGCCGGCGATGGCGGCGGGGTCGACGGTGTCGGGGGCTTCGCCCATCAGGCCCAGCAGCACGCCCTTGTCGGTGCCGTGGCCCTTGCCCGTGGCGCCCAGCGAGCCGTAAAGCTCGGCGCGCACCGTGGCCACATTGGGCATCAGGCCGTCGCGCTCCAGGCCTTGCGCGAACAACAGGGCGGCCCGCATGGGGCCCACCGTATGGGAGCTAGACGGGCCTATGCCTATCTTGAACAGGTCGAATACGGAAACAGCCACGCAAAACTCCATTGCATCTGCGATTGATGAGGCAATGATACGCGTAGGCCAGCCCACGCGCAGCTAGCGTCCTGCCCCGCAGATGCGCCCGCAGGCGTATGCTGTATTGCGGGGACAGGTTCCCCCGGCAGCGCCGCGCATGCGATCATTACAGAATTATTACTTGTCATAAAAGAATGGAAATACGCCAGGATGTCCGGACTCATTACCCTGCTTGACTTCGCCGGCTACGTCGCCCTGCTCCTCTGGGGCGTGCATATGGTCCAAACAGGCGTGCAGCGCGCCTTCGGGGCCGCCCTGGGCGCGGCGTTGGGCAAGGCCTTGGGAACCCGGCTGCGGGCATTCGCCGCCGGACTGGGCATTACCGCCGCGTTGCAGAGCAGCACCGCCACGGGCCTGATGATCACCGGCTTCGCGGCCGGCGGCGTCGTCGGCCTGGCGCCGGCCCTGGCCGCCATGCTGGGCGCCAACGTCGGCACCACGCTCATCGTCCAGCTGCTGTCCTTCGACCTGACCTCGCTCGCCCCCATCCTGATCCTCGCGGGCGTATGGATGTTCCGCCGCTACCCGCCGGGCCGCACGCGCGACCTGGGACGCGTCTTCATCGGCCTGGGCCTGCTGTTGCTGTCGCTGCACCAACTGGTCGAACTGTTCCAGCCCTTCCAGACCGCGCCCATGCTGGGCATGATCCTGGACGCGCTGGCGACCCAGCCCGTGGCCACGGTACTGCTGGCGGCCGCCTTCACCTGGGCGGCGCATTCCAGCGTGGCCGTGGTGGTGCTGGTCATGTCGCTGGCCAGCCACCACATGGTGGCCCCGCACGTAGCCTTCGCGCTGGTGCTGGGCGCCAACCTGGGCACTGCCATCAACCCCATGATCGAAGGCGTGACCGGAGACGACCCCGCCGCGCGCCGCCTGCCCCTGGGCAACCTGCTGACCCGGGTGCTGGGCGTGCTGATCGGGCTGATACTGCTGCCCTACCTGCAGCCGATGATGAGCGATCTGGCCTCCGACCCAGCCCGCGCCGTGGCCAACTTCCACACCCTGTTCAACGCCGTCATCGCCCTGGTGTTCCTGCCGCTGTTGACGCCCTACGCCGCTCTGCTGACGCGCTGGCTGCCCAAGCGCGCGGATCCGAACGACCCGTCGCGCCCGCAGTACCTGGATGAATGGGCTCATGACGTGCCCGCCGTAGCCTTGGGCAACGCCGCGCGCGAGGCCCTGCGCATGGCCGACATGCTGCAGACGCTGCTGCTCTACGCCCGCGCCGGCTTCAAGCGCGACAACCGCCACCGCATGGTGCAGGCGCGCCAGCTGGACGCCGCGCTGGACAAGCTGGAAAACGCCATCACCACCTACCTGGCCACCCTGGACCAGGAGAACATGACGCGCGAGGACATCCAGCGCCTGGACGACATCCTGGCCTTCACCAGCAATATCGGCCATGCCGGCGACATCGCCCACCACGGCCTGCTCAGCCACGTCGCCAAGCTGCGCAAGCAGGGCTGGATCTTTTCGCCCGAACAGCGCGCCAGCCTGGACGACACGCTGGGCCAGCTCATCGCCAACCAGCGCACCGCCGCCGCCCTGTTCGTCAACGACGACCTGCGCCAGGCCCGTGCGCTGGCGGGTGAAAAGGCGCGCTTCCGCTCGATCGAAACCCATGCCGCGGACACGCACCTGCAGAAAATCAAGGGCGGCGAGGTCGACGCCGCCGAGGTGGGCGCGCTCTACCTGGACATCCTGCGCGACATGAAGGGCATCAATTCCCATCTGGTCGGCGCGGCGGCCTATCCGCTGCTGGCGCGGCACGGCGAACTGCTGCCCAGCCGCTTGCGCGAGGCTGGGAACTGAGCAGAACGAAAAAGCCGACCTTATGTGGTCGGCTTTTTTCACCGCGCTCTTGGGCAGCTTTCGCTGCCCCGCATTTTACAAATAGCGGTTGAACCACTCCAGCATGCGCTTCCAGCCATCCTGCGCGGCCTCGGCCTTGTAGCTGGCGCGGTAGTCCGCCAGGAAGGCGTGGTCGGCCTCGGGATACACCACGAATTCCGAGCGCCGGGCGTTGTCGTTGCCGGCGGCCAGCTTGGATTTCATGGTTTCGACGTCGGCCAGCGGAATGCTGGCGTCCTTGCCGCCATACAGGCCCAGCACCGGGGCATGCAGTTCGTTGACCACGTCGAAGGCAACGCGCTTGATCAGCGGGCCATGGCCCACGCTGAGCTTGCCGTACCAGGCCACGCCCGCCTTCACGTCGGGATTGTGCGCGGCGTACATCCAGGTCAGGCGACCGCCCCAGCAAAAGCCCGTCACCGCCACGCGCTTGGGATCGCCGCCGTGCGCGGCCGCCCAGGCCACGCTGGCGTCCAGGTCGGCGAACACCTGTTCGTCCGGCACCTTGCTGACCAGCTCGGCAATGAGTTTCGGGATGTCGGTGTAGACCGAGGCATCGCCCTGGCGTTCGTACAGATTGGCAGCGACGGCAAGGTAGCCGGCCTTGGCGACCCGGCGGCACAGGTCCTTGATGTGCTCGTGCACGCCGAAGATCTCCTGCACAACCAGCACGATGGGCAGGTCGCGCTTGCCTTCGGGCGCGGCGTAATAGGCGGCGATCGTGTCGTCGGCCACGGGCAGTTTGAAATCCCCGTGGACCAGGCCCTGGGTGTCCGTGTGGATCACGGTGGGCGCGACGTTGCCGGCTGCGGCGGAAAAACTCATGAAGAACTCCTGTGTAGGGATGATCAACCAAGCCGGATATCCCGTCAGCGCCTGCACGGCCCCGCGCCTGTCCTAGTGCCGGTGGCCATGCTCCACTTGCGGCGCGGCCTGGCCGGCTTCGGCCTCGTGGTCGTGCCCATGGTGCATCACCGTGGTGACGCTGTAGATCAGCACCACACCCACGCCGACCAGCAGCAATTGCGGGACGGCATCGGCCAGGGATACCCGTTCGTGCATCTGCGGCATCAGGTCGGCCACCGAAATGTAGAGGAAGCTGCTGGCTGCAACCACCAGGACATACGGCACCCATTGCTGCGCCTGCTGCAGCACGAAGTACCCTATTATGCCGCCCACGGCTGAACACAAGCTGGTGAACAGGATCAGGGAGAACGCGCGGCGGCGCGCCAGGCCCGCGTTGAGCAACACCACGAAGTCACCCAGCTTGTGCGGCACCTCATGGATGATGATGGACGCCGCGGTCAGCACGCCCAGCAGCGGATCGGTCAGGAAAGCCGCCGCCACCAGCACCCCGTCGCACAGGTTGTGCAGCGAGCTGCCGATCAGGATCAGCACGCCGCCGCGGCCCGCCTCGTGGCGGTCATGCCCCTTGTGGTGGTGATGGCCGTCGCCCTCGTGGTGATGGCTGTGGCGCAGCAGCGCAATCTTCTCCAGCACGAAAAAGCCGATCAGCGACGCCAGCATCAGGCCGAACAGCACGTGGGCATCGCCCACCCCGGTCTCGAAGGCCTCGGGCAGCAGGTGCAGCAGCGCCACCGACAGCAGCACCCCCACCGACAGGCTGACCATGTGGTGCAGGTATTGCGCGAAAACCTTGTAGGCCAGCCAGCTGGCGACAAGGACGGCGATAAGCCCGCCGGTGACGGTGGCGAGCAAAATCCAGAGCAGCAACATTTTTGGGGGGACGCTTTAAGGCGGAGGGAAGCGAAACATTATATTGTTTCAATACCAAAAACGGAAATGGGCCGCCCGCAGGCGGCCCATGTGTCCTGGAACCGGCTGCTTCCGGCCCTAGTGGGCCTGCTCCCAGTTCTTGCCCATGCCGACTTCCGCCACCAGCGGCACGCGCAGTTCCGCCACGTTGCACATGAGGCGCGGCAGCGCTTCCTTGACCAGTTCCAGCTCGGCGTCGGGCGCTTCCAGCACCAGTTCGTCGTGCACCTGCATGATCATGCGCGTCTGCAGCTTTTCGGCTTCCAGCCAGTCCTGCACCGCCACCATGGCCATCTTGATCAGGTCGGCCGCCGTGCCCTGCATGGGCGCGTTGATGGCCGCGCGTTCGGCCGCCTGGCGGCGCGGACCCGAGGCGCCGCGGATTTCCGGCAACTGCAGGCGGCGTCCGAAGACGGTTTCCACGTAGCCCTGCTCGCGCGCGCGGCGGCGGGTGTCGTCCATGTACATGGCCACGCCGGGATAGCGGGCGAAATAGCGGTCGATGTAGGCCTGCGCGGCATCGCGCGTGATACCCAGGTTGGACGCCAGGCCGAACACCCCCATGCCGTAGATCAGGCCGAAGTTGATGGCCTTGGCGGCGCGGCGCTGGTCGGTGGAGACGTCGGCCAGCGACACGCCGAACACTTCCGAAGCGGTGGCGCGGTGGATGTCCTCGCCCGCTGCGAAGGCGCGCTGCAGGTTGGCGTCGTCCGACACGTGCGCCATGATGCGCAGCTCGATCTGGGAATAGTCCGCCGACAGCAGCATGCCCTGCTCGGCGATGAACGCCTCGCGTACGCGCCGGCCGGCCTCGGTGCGCACGGGGATGTTCTGCAGATTGGGATCGGACGAAGCCAGGCGGCCGGTAATCACCGCGGCCTGCGAATAATGCGTGTGCACCCGCCCGGTATCCGGGTTGATCATGCGCGGCAGCTTGTCCGTATAGGTGGACTTCAGCTTGGACAGGCCGCGGTACTCCAGCAGCACCTGCGGCAGCGGATAGTCCTGGGCCAGCTTGCTCAGCACCTCTTCGTCGGTGGACGGCGCGCCGCTGGCGGTCTTGCGCACCACCGGCAGCTGCATGCGGCCGAACAGGATCTCGCCCAGCTGCTTGGGGGAATTCAGGTTGAAGGGCTGGCCGGCCAGTTCATAGGCCTTCTGTTCCAGCTGCAGCATCTCCTGGCCCAGCTTGTGGCTCTGGCGGCCAAGCTCCGCGGCGTCTACCTTGACGCCGTTGCGCTCGACCGTGGTCAGCACCGAGGACACCTGCATTTCCAGCAGGTAGATACGGTTCAGTCCCGCATCGGCCGCCACCATGGGGCGCAGCACCTGGTGCAGCTGCAAGGTGAAGTCCGAGTCTTCGGCCGCGTAATGGCCGGCCTTGTCCACCGCCACTTCGTCAAAGCCGATCTGCTTGGCGCCCTTGCCGCAGAGGTCCTCGTAGGACACGCCGCTGCGGCCCAGATAGCGCTGGGCCAGGTCGTTCAGGCCCACGCCGCGGTGCGATTCCAGCACATAGGCCTGCAGCATCGTGTCTTCGGCGATGCCGGCCAGCTTGATGCCTTCGTTGGCGAACACGTGCGCGTCGTACTTGGCGTGGTGCAGCAGCTTGGCGCGGGACGCGTCTTCCAGCCAGGGCTTCAGGCGCGCCAGCACCTCGGCCTTGGGCAGCTGCGGCGCATTGTCCGGACCGCGATGCGCGACCGGGATGTAGCACGCCACGCCCGGCGCCACCGCCAGCGACATGCCCACCATCCTGGCCTGCATTTCGTCCAGCGAGGTGGTCTCGGTGTCCACCGCGACCAGGGGCGCGTCCTTCAGCTTTTCCATCCAGGCGTCGAACGCGGCCCAATCGGAAATGATCTGATAATCCAGCTCCACGGGCGCAGCGGGCGCCTCGTGCGCAACGCGGGCGTCGCCCGTGGGCACGCGTTCGGCGTCGCCGGTCAGGTCGCGCAGCCAGGTGCGGAAACCGTAGCGTTCATAGAGTTCGGTCAGCGTCGCATCGTCGCGCGGACGCGGCGTCAGGTCATCCACGTTGTCCACGTGGCCGGCCAGGTCGCAGTCGTACTTCACGGTGAGCAATTGGCGCGTCAGCGGGAAGTTGGGAATGGCCTCGCGCAGGTTGCTGCCCGCCACGCCCTTGACGCCTTCCGCGCCTTCAATCAGCTTGTCTATCGAGCCGAATTCCGTAAGCCATTTGACCGCCGTCTTCGGGCCCACCTTGGTGACGCCGGGGACGTTGTCCACGGCGTCACCCACCAGCATCAGGTAATCCACGATGCGGTCGGGCGGCACGCCGAACTTGTTGACCACGCCGGCCTCGTCCAGCACTTCGCCCGTCATGGTGTTGACCAGGGTGACGTGGCTGTTGACCAACTGCGCCAGATCCTTGTCGCCGGTGGACACGATGGTGTGCACGTCATGCTCGGCGGCGCGCTTGGCCAGGGTGCCGATCACATCGTCGGCCTCGACGCCCTCGATGGCCAGCACCGGCCAGCCCAGCGCGCGCACGGCGCGGTGGATGGGCTCGATCTGCGCGGCCAGGTCTTCCGGCATGGGCGGGCGATGCGACTTGTATTCCGGATAGATATCGTCACGGAAGGTCTTGCCGCGGGCATCGAAAATACATGCGGCATACTCTGCCTTATGATCAGAGACAAGTTTGCGCAGCATATTCACCACGCCGTAGAGCGCCCCCGTGGGTTCGCCTTGCGCGTTGCGCAAATCAGGCATAGCGTGGAAAGCGCGGTACAAGTAACTTGAACCGTCGACCAGTAATAAGGTTTTTTTCATGGTTACAAAGGCAGATATGGCAATAGCTGCGGAAACACCCGCCAACAAACAAATTCCGCTGATTATGTCAGAGATACGGACGGCGGCAGACAAGCTCGCGAACATCGGGCCTGCTGTCAGCGTCTTCGGCAGTGCGCGAGTCAGCCGTAATTCCCCCCACTATGAAACCACCGTCGCAATTTCCGCCGCCCTGGCGGATGCGGGTTTCGCGGTGATCGCCGGCGGCGGTCCCGGCATCATGGAGGCAGCCAACAAGGGCGCGTTCGAAGCAGGCGGCACCAGCATCGGTCTGAACATCAGCCTGCCCCACGAAGCGCACAACAATGAATACCAAACCATCAGCCTGTCATTCGAGTATTTTTTCTCGCGCAAGGCAACCTTCTTCATGCACAGCTTCGCCTATGTGGCGATGCCTGGCGGTTTCGGCACCCTGGATGAACTCTTCGAAGCGCTGACGCTCATCCAGACGGGCAAGGTCCCGCCCGCTCCCATCGTGCTGGTGGGCAGCGAGTACTGGTCCGGACTGGTCGAATGGCTGGGCGGCCAGGTGCTGGCCAACGGCATGATAGGCGC
This sequence comes from Achromobacter sp. K91, assembly GCF_003576205.1. Taxonomy (NCBI): domain Bacteria; kingdom Pseudomonadati; phylum Pseudomonadota; class Betaproteobacteria; order Burkholderiales; family Alcaligenaceae; genus Achromobacter; species Achromobacter sp. K91. The sequence goes on from NZ_QWFB01000032.1 coordinate 200,869, forward strand.
GCATGACCTGGATCTCTTCATCATCGAAGACGATCCCGTCAAGGTGGTGCGCAAGGTGGTGGAATTCCACGCCAAGGTCAATTCGGACGCGCAATACGCGCCGTCCCTGCCGGCCTGAAATCGCATGTAACTCGAGGCCCGCTTGCCGCCCCCTCGGAGGGGCAGCAAGCGCGCGAAGCGTGCGCAGCGTGGGGGCCCTTTCCCTGTTATTTGCGCATGAACGAGGGCAGCACGTCCGGCGGAATCGGGCAGACGTAAGGTTGCCCGCGGCGCGTCTCCATCAGTTCCTCCTTGGCGCGCGCCAGCGCCTCGGGCTGCGTGTACAGATCGGCGGCGGTCGCCGCGATGATCTTGGCCGCGTGCACCATGCCCTTGTGCGCCATGGACATCTTGCCCTGCGCCACCATCTGCCAGGAATGGAACGGCGTGCCGTAGGCGTAGCAAGCGCCCCAGCATTGCGCAGTGGGCGCGACCCAGCTCACGTCGCCCACGTCGGTGGAACCGTAGGTGATCTCAGCCTTGCCGGGCTCGTAGGGCGCCACGCCGGCAAACAGCGGCGTGGGATTGCGCAGCACCGCGCCCAGGTTCTTGCCGGCGTTGTCGATGTCGTCCGTAGAGATCGCATCCCACATGCGGCGAGCGGCCTGCTGCTCGCCCGCGGTGTAATCGGGCCCCTGCAAGGCCAGCATGTTGGCGTACATGATCTGGTTCAACACGCCGTTGGGAATGTAGTTCGAGCAGGCTTTGTCGAACACGATTTCCAGTTCGCAACCCGTCATCAGCGCCGCGCCACGCGCCACGTTCTGCACGCGCTCGTACAGCTCAGACGCCTGCGAATTGATGGGTGCGCGCACCAGGTACAACACTTCGGCGCGGGCCTGCACCACGTTCGGTGAAATGCCGCCGCTGTTGGTCACGGCGTAATGCACGCGCGCATCCGGCACCATGTGCTCGCGCAGGTAGTTCACGCCCACGTTCATCAGCTCGACCGCGTCCAGCGCGCTGCGGCCCAGGTGCGGCGAATTGGCCGCGTGCGCGGCAACGCCGCGAAAACGGAAATAGGCCTGGATGTTGGCAAGCGAGGACTGGTGGAAGATCCCGGTGTGCGATGCGGGATGCCAGGTCAGCGCCGCATCCACGTCGTCGAACAGGCCCGCGCGCGCCATGAAGGTCTTGCCCGAACCGCCCTCTTCGGCCGGACAGCCGTAGAAGCGGATGGTGCCGGGCAGGCCGTTGGCCTCCAGGAATTCCTTCACCGCCACCGCCGCAAAATGCGCGGCCGTGCCCAGCAGATGATGGCCGCAGCCGTGGCCGTTGCCGTTCGGCGTTTCCGGCGAAGGCTGGCAGGCGTAGGCGCCGCTCTCCTGGCTCAGGCCCGACAGCGCGTCGTACTCGCCCAGGATGCCGATCACCGGGCCGCCGTTGCCGGCCTCGGCCACGAAGGCGGTGGGAATGCCGGCGGCGTCGCGCGTGACGCGGAAACCCGCTACTTCCAGCATCGCGATGTGCAGCTCGGCGGACTTGTGTTCGTCGTAGCGCAGTTCGGCCAGGCTCCAGATGCGGTCGCTCAGTTCCGCGTAGCGCTCGCTGCGCGCGTCGATGAACGGCGCAAGTTTATCGATGGCACCCATTGTTTCTCCTGTGGCTGTAATGGCGGGGAAAAAACCGGTCAGGTCACTCGTCGAGCTTGATGCCGGCAGTTTCAATGATTTTGCGGTTGGCGGCCAGCGTCTGCGCGATGCGCTCTGCAAAGGCCTGCGGCGTGCCGGCGTCGGGCTGCGCGCCCATGCCCGCCAGGCGCTGCACCAGCCCAGGCTCGGCCAGCGCACGCACCGCGGCCTGATTCAGGCGCTGCACCACGGCATCGGGCGTACCGGCGGGCACGACCAGGCCGAACCAGGTCTGGCCCAGCGCGTTCAGCTGCGGATAACCCAGTTCCGTCATGGTCGGCAGGTCCGGCATGTCAGGCATCCGCGCGGGCGCCGACACGGCGATGGCGCGCAGCTTGCCAGCCTTGACCAGCGATTGCGCGGACGCGTACTGGTCCTGCTGCACCTGCACCTCGCCGCCCACCGCGGCGGTCAGCGCCGGCCCCATGCCGCGGTACGGCACGTGCAGCACATCGACCTTCAGATCGGCATTCATCGCCGCCAGATTCAGGTGGCCAAGCGAACCGACGCCGGGCGAACCATAGGAATACTTGCCCGGATGGGCCCGCAGCTCAGCCAGGAACTGCGCAAAATCCTGCGCCGGAAACGCCGGATTCACCATCCACACGACCGGCACCGTCGCCACCGAGGCCACTGGTTTGAGCTGCGTTTCGGGGTTGACCCGCTTGGTGCCGTACAGCAGCGGATTGACGGCCATGGTGCTGACCGTGGCCATGCCCAGCGTGTAGCCGTCGGGTTCGGCCCGGGCCATCGCCTCGGTGCCGAGCAGGCCGCCCGCGCCGGCGCGGTTCTCCACCACCACGCTCTGGCCCAGTTCCTTGCGCAGGCCCTCGGCCACCGCGCGGGCCAGCGCGTCCGTGGACCCGCCGGGCGCGAACGGCACGATCAGCCGCAAGGGCTGGGAGGGATAGGCATCCTGGGCGGCGGCCAGGGACGAAACACTGAAAGTTACGGCGCAAACCAGCGCGTGCAGCAGACGGGACTTCATGGACCAGCCACTCCTGGGGAACGGAAGCGATGTAAGGGATCGCTGCATTGTGTCCAGGGCATATCCTTATTTCAAATACATTAATGCGTGGATATATTCGTATTTTGAATAGCTTCCCTCCCCGAGCCATGGACGTCGCTCCCGCCACCCTGCTGTCCCGCCTGCTCGCCAAAGGCCGCCTGCGCCACCTGCAATTGCTGGCCAGCATCGCCGACCTCGGCAGCATTCAGCAGGCGGCCAGCCATATCGGCCTGAGCCAACCCGCGGCCACCCATGCGCTGGCCGACATCGAAGATCTGCTGGGCGTGCAACTGTTCGAGCGCCATGCCCGCGGCATGCGCACCACGCGCAGCGGCCAGCTCATGGCGGAGTGCGCCCGCAGCATGCTGACGACGCTGCGCGCTTCCACTGATTCGGTGGCGGCCCTGCGCCAGGGCGCCACGGGCAATCTGCGCCTGGGCGCCATCCCGGCAGCCACGGGCGGCCTGCTGGCCGAGCGCCTGCCCGCCTACATGAACGCGCGGCCCGGACTGCAAGTAGAGGTGGTGGAAGGCAGCCGCGAGCAACTACTGCCGCAAGCCGCCAGCGGCAGCCTGGACATGTTGCTGTGCCGGCGTCCGGAAGCCGTGCCCACCGGCCTGGAATTCGTGCCGCTGCAGGAAGACGCGGCGGTGATCGTGGCTGCTGCCGGCCACCCGCTGCTGGATCCGGACGACGCCCCCACGCTGGCGCAGGTGGCATCCCAGCTATGGATAGAACCTCGCCCGGAATTGGCCATCCATGCGGTCTTCAAGGCCTTCTTCGAACGCGCCGGCGTGGTGCCGCGGCTGTGCCGGCTGAGCAGCGCCGCCCCGCCCATGCCGCTGCTCATCGCCGTCATGCAGGCGCAGAAGGCCTTGGCCATGGTGCCGCAGACCCTGGGCAACTGGTACATGCAGCACGGACATTTCCAGCGCGTGCGCATCGAATCGCCCGGTTCATTCCAGCCCATCGGCGCGATCGTGCGCGACCAGGGACCGGGCCGCGACTTCCTGGACTGGCTGGCGGCCGGGCGCAAGGCCAGCTGAGCCAGCCCGGTCTTCAGCCTATGTCGCCGCCCGCCACATACATGATCTGCCCGGTGATGTAGGACGCCTCGGGCGCCGCCATGAAGCAGATCGCCGCGGCGACTTCCTCGGCCTGGCCCAGGCGGTCCTGCGGCGTGTCGCGCAGGCAGGAGGCATACATCTCGCTGACCCAGGCGGCTTCCTGCGCGGATGGCGTCTCGTGATTGCGCGGAATCGCGCGCACGCCGTTGTCCAGCGCGCCCGGCGACACGCAATTGACACGCACGCCCGACTTCGCCAGCTCCAGCGCCATGCAGACGGTGGCGGCGTGCACGCCGCCCTTGGAGGCCGAATACGGCACCCGGTAGATGCCGCGCGTGGCGTTGGAACCCACGTTGACGATGGCGCCCGCGCCCTGCGCCCGCATCACCGGTATGACTTCACGGCAGGACCACAGCGTGGGCCACAACGAACGGTTGACCTCGCGCTGCATCTGCTCCGGCGTGTATTCCCAGAACGGCCGGGTCCAGATCGTGCCGCCCACGTTGTGCACCGACACGTCGATGCGGCCGTTGATCTCCAACGCGGCGCGCACCATGGACTGCGCGCCCTCATGGGTTTCCAGATCGGCCTGTGCGAAGCTCGCACGTCCGCCCGCGGCGCGGATCTCCTCGGCCACGGCGGCGCCCTGCTCCTCCGCCCGGTCCACCACGACCACGTGCGCGCCTTCAGCCGCCAGGCGCCGGGCCGTTGCCCGGCCCACGCCCTGGGCGGCGCCGGTGACCAGGGCCACCAGGCCCTCGAAGCGTAGATGTGTGCTCATGCTTGTATCGTCCTTTGCTATATCAATGGGCCGCCGAAAGCGCGCCGTCCGGCCGCGCGTGCTTGAGCTTGAGGCTCAGCACCGCCAGGGCCGCGACCGCCAGGGGTATCGCCAACGCGATGAAGAATCCCGACGGTCCGCCCCAGGCCAGGAAGCTGCCGCCGATGGCCGAACCCGCGATCGCGCCCGCGCGGCCCATGCCGATAGCCCAGCCGGTGGCGGTGGCGCGCAAGGCGGTGGGGTAAGCGCCCACGACCAGGTAGTTCAGTGCAATCTGCTGACCACCGATGCCGAAGCCGGCCGCGCCGACCAGGATGAAGACCAGCGTCCAGTTGTCACCAGCCTGGCTCAGGCCTACGGCCACCACGATGCCCAGCGCGAACATGCCGCCAAGCAGCCTCCTCGTGTTGACGCGCGGCAGCACGAAGGACAGCGGAATCGCGCAGATGATGAAGACGGCGTTGACGATGACCGTGCCCATGGGCGCCTGCTCGGCGGGCAGGCCCGCGGCCTTCAGCACCGTGGGCAGCCACGACAGCAGCATGAACCACGCCACCCAGTTCAGCAGGTACACCGCCCAGATCGCCACGGTCTTGGCGCCGTGGCCATCCGAGAACAAGGCGCCGACGCCGGCGCGCGCGACGGATTCCTCCGGCACGGTGAACTGCGTGTCGGCGTCCAGCTTGCGGCGCGAGATGGCCGACAAGACGCGCGCGATGTAGCGCTGGCTTTCCGGATCGCGGCGCGTGGCCTTGAAGTACAGCGACTCGGGCAGCATCAGAAAGGCGACGGCAAGCAGGACCAGCGGCGCCAGGCCGCCCACGATGAAGATGCCTTCCCAGCCGATGACGGGCAGCATGCGGGCGGCCAACAGGCCGCCCAGCATGGCGCCGGCCGGCAGGCCCAGCAGCACGCCGGTCATGATGGCGCCGCGCAAACGGGCCGGACCGTACTCGGCGGCCAGCGCCAGCAGCACCGGCGTGCAGCCACCCATGCCCAGGCCGGCGATGAAGCGCAGCACCAGGATATGCGTGGTGTCGGTGGCCCAGGCCGTCGCGAGCGTGGACAGGCCGAACAGGGCCAGCCCCAGCATGATGGCCGGACGGCGGCCGATGCGGTCGCCGATCAGGCCCAGGGTCATGGCGCCCACCGTCATGCCGACGATGCCAGCGGTCAGGATGGGCGCCAGCGCGCCCGCCTTCAGATCGAAGGCGGCCAGGATCGCCGGCCCGGTGAAGGCGATCGCCTGTGTGTCGAAGCCGTCGAACAGCGCGATCAGAAAGCACAGGATCAACACGCGCCATTGAAAGGCGCCCAGTCGTTCCTGGTCGATCAGCGTCGGAATCGACCAGCTGGAAGTCGCGGTCATGATGGTTGTCTCCATGGCGCGGCCGAACCCGGCCTCGCGCCTGCGGGTTGTTCTAGGTGATTTGGGGGAAAAAATGGCGGCGCCGCTTGCGGGCGCCGCCCGGGCATCGGTCAGGCGGTGGCGCGGTCCATGCGGGCTTGCGGACGGGCCTCGTCGGCGTCCAGCGCCGGCTGCAGCACAAAGTCGAAACAGACGCGCGTGAACGGCGCGTTCACGCCCAGGCTCTCATAGCCGGCGGCCGGCGTATTGGGCTGCAGTTCGACCACCAGGCCGTCGCGCGTGGCAAAGGCGAAGTCATCGTCCAGGAAGGTGTCGCCCGGGATGTTGACCTGCGTGGTCAAGGTGCGCTGCCCGTCGGCCGCCACCAGGAAGTGGATGTGGGCCGGCCGGTTGCCATGGCGGCCCAGCGCCCCGAACAGTTCGGACGTGGGGCTGTTCGGCGGAATCGCGTAGCCCGGCGGGATGAAGCTGCGAAAGCGGTAGCGGCCTTGCGCGTCGGTCTTGATCTTGCGGCGCAGGTGGTAGTCCGCCTGGTCGGGATCGAAGTGCGAATAACGCCCCAGCTCGTTGGCGTGCCACACGTCCACCAGCGCGCCAGCGACGGGATTGCCGGCCACGTCACGCACCTGCCCTTCCATCACCAGCACCGTGCCGGCTGCGGGATCTTCGTCCAGGCGGGCTTCGCCGTCGGACAAAGGCGCGCCCGCGATGTAGAGCGGTCCCTCGATCGCGCGCGGCGTGCCGGCGGCGCGGCCGGCGGCCTCGTCGGCCTCTTCCTCGCGGATGTCGATCAGGCGGTCAAAGCCCAGGCCTGCCGTGATCAACCCCAGTTGGCCGCTGCCGCCCAGGCGCGCAAGCCAGTCCACGCCCGCCCAGAATTCATCGGGCTTGATGTCGAGATCGTCGATCGCGCGGAACAGGTCCGACACGATGCGCTGCGTGATCTGCCGCACGCGGTCGTTGCCCGGATTGACCTGGGAGCTGTTGACCAGGTCCAGTAGTTGTTGCTGGGTATATTCAGCCATGATGCGTCTCCTGCTTTTTGGAATGATCGGGAAAGTGATGGGTCAGGTCGCAGCGGCCTCGCCGCGGCGGCCGAAGTCGACCGTGGCGGGCGTCAGGCCCGCCCTTGCGCGGTCAAAACGTTCCAGCCGTTTTTCGTCGACGACGACGCCAAAGCCGGGGCCGTCGGGAAGGTGGAGTTCGAAGTCGCGCACGGTCATGGGCTGCTCGACGATGTCGTCGACCAGCAATTGCGGGCCGAACAGTTCGCAACCGTGGTGCTGGTCGGACAGCGTGGCGAACACGTGCGCCGACGCCGCGCTTCCCAGCGAGGTTTCCAGCATGGTGCCGCCGTACCAGCCGATGCCGGCCGCTTGCGCCACGGCCGCGACCTCGCGCGTGCGCAGCAACCCGCCGTGCTTGGCAACCTTCAGGGAAAACACATGGCAGGCGCGCTGCGCGGCCAGCATGTAGGCGTCCTGCGCGGAGCACACGGTTTCATCCGCCATGATCAGCGCGGCCGAACCCAGCGACTGCGTCGCTTCGCGCAGCGCCTGCACGTCCCACTTCGCCACGGGCTGTTCGATCAGGGTCACGCCGGCCTCCACCAGTTGCGGCAGATAGCGGCGGGCGGTGTTGCCGTCCCAGGCCTGGTTGACATCCACCGTCATGTCGGCGCGGCCGTCCAGGCCGCGCGCAATGCGCGTCACGTGTGCCACATCGTCCGCCGGACTGCGCGCGCCGATCTTGAGCTTGAAGAGGCGATGGCGGCGCGCCTGCATCATCTGCTCGGCCTCCTCCAGATCGCGTTGCGAATCGCCGCTGGCCAGCGTCCAGGCCAGCGGCAGGCGTTCGATGCGCTTGCCGCCCAGCAATTGCCAGGCCGGCACGCCCAGGCTGCGCGCCACGGCGTCCAGCAGCGCCATCTCGACCGCGCTCTTGGCGAAGGTATTGCCCTTGCAGACCGCATCGAAGCGGTTGAGGTGCTCAGCGAATCTGCGCGCATCCGCGCCGGCCACGGCGGGAGCCAGGTAGTTCTGGATCGCATGCAGGATGGTTTCCGGCGATTCCTCGTTCCACGACGGGCCGCCTATCGTGGCCGCTTCGCCAAAACCGCAGGCGCCGTTGGCTAGCCAGAGCTGCACGATCACCGGGCTTTGCCGGTTGATGGCGCCGAACGAAAACTTGTGCGGCCGGATCGTCGGGATGTCGACGATTCTTGCGTGGATGCGCTCGATGCGCCAGGTGGCATCGTCTGCCGTGATCGGAGCCGGGGTCGAAACGGATGTCATAAAGCCTGAAGCCCTGCGTGAGTGATGCGGCAAGGTTAGGGCTCGGCCGGTTTTGCATCCAATGATTTATATTGCATTTATTATTCGATATGGTCGAACGATACACTTACAATCATCGACTGCCCAGACCGGCATAGCGCCAGGAGCCCCTCGATGGAATTGCGCCAGCTGCGCTACTTTCTCAGCGTCGCCGACACCGAGCACCTGACCCGCTCGGCCGACGCCCTGCACGTCACCCAATCCACCCTGTCGCATGGCCTGCGCCAGCTGGAAGAAGAGCTGGGCATGCCCTTGTTCGACCGCATCGGCCGGGGGCTGCGCCTGTCGCAGGCGGGCCGGGTGCTGCGCGACCACGCCAGCCGGGCGCTACAGGAAATCGAAGCCGGCAAGATGGCCCTGGCGGATCTGGCCGGCCTGCAGGCGGGGTCCCTGACCATAGGCGTCATCCCCACCTTCCTGACCCATTTCGTGCCGGACGCGGTGGCCAGGTTCAGCCTGGCCTTTCCCAAGGTCCAGATCCAGGTGCGCGATCTGCGGGCTGGCCCCATTGAAGACCTGCTGGTCAGCGGCCAGCTGGACCTGGGCATTTCATTCCATCCGGCGCTGCGGGAAGAAATCGAGGCGCAACCCCTGTTCGACGAACGCCTGCAGGTCGTGGTTGGCAAAAACCACCCGCTGGCCTCGCGGCGCAGCCTGCGCATGCGCGATCTCGCGGGTGTGCCGCTGGCGCTGCTGCCGCGCAGTTTCGCCACGCGCCGCATGATAGACGCGGCCTGCGCCCAGGCAGGGCTGACGCCCGACGTGCGGGTCGAAATGGAGTCGGTGGACGCCTTGATCCACCTGTGCCGGCAGGGCGAACTGGCGACCATCGCCGCCGAGCATGCGGCGGGCGCGGCCGGATCGGGGTTGAAGAGCATCGCGCTGACCGACCCCACCACCATCCGCCGCGCGGCCATCCTGTGGCGCAAGGAAGCCTCGCGCAGCCGCGCCGCCCAGGAGTTCGCCGCCCGGCTGCTGGACGCGGTGCAGCGCCTGCCTGGCGCGGCAAGCGCGAATCGCCCCTGACACTGCGGCCCCCAAAAAAAACGCAGCCCGAAGGCTGCGTTTCTTTGTAGCAGCGCAGCCAAGCTGCGCGCCGTGTCATCAGACGGCGGATTCGCGCGCGGCGCGCTTGCGCTCGTTTTCCAGCAGGAAGCGCTTGCGCAGACGGATCGACTTGGGCGTGATTTCCACGAGTTCGTCGTCGTCGATGAATTCCACGGCGTATTCCAGCGACATCTGGATGGGCGGAACCAGGCGCACGGCTTCGTCGGTGCCCGAGGCGCGCACGTTGGTCAGCTGCTTGCCCTTGATGGGGTTCACGACCAGGTCGTTGTCGCGGCTGTGGATGCCGATGATCATGCCTTCGTACAGCGCATCGCCCGGGCTCACGAACATGCGGCCGCGATCCTGCAGCTTCCACAGGGCGTAGGCCACGGCGTCGCCGTGATCCTGGCTGATCAGCACGCCATTGCGGCGCTCGCCGATCGAGCCTTCCTTGATGGGCGCGTATTCGTGGAAGATGTGGCTCATCAGGCCGGTGCCGCGCGTCAGCGTCAGGAACTCGTTCTGGAAACCGATCAGGCCGCGAGCCGGGATCAGGTATTCCAGGCGGGTACGGCCGCGGCCGTCCGGCTGCATGTCCTGCAGGTCGCCCTTGCGGCGGCCCAGCTCTTCCATCACGCCGCCCTGGTGGGCGTCTTCGACGTCGACGGTCAGCGATTCGAACGGCTCGCACTTCACACCGTCGATATCCTTGAACACCACGCGCGGACGCGACACGGCCAGCTCGTAGCCTTCGCGGCGCATCGTTTCCAGCAGAATGGTCAGGTGCAGTTCACCGCGGCCCGACACCTCGAACACCGTGTCGTCGCCCGTGTCGCGCACGCGCAGCGCCACGTTCGACTTCAGTTCGCGGTCCAGGCGGTCGCGCAGCTGGCGGCTGGTCACGAACTTGCCTTCGCGGCCGGCCAAGGGCGAGGTGTTCACCATGAAGTTCATGGTCAGGGTGGGCTCGTCGATGCGCAGCATCGGGAACACGTCCTGATTGGCGGTGTCGGTCACCGTGCAGCCGATGCCCAGCTCTTCGATGCCGTTGATCAGCACGATGTCGCCGGCTTCGGCTTCGTCCACGACGATGCGCTCCAGGCCGTGGAACTTCAGCACCTGGTTGATGCGGCCGCGGCCGCCCTGGCCTTCAGGACCGAACTTGTAAGCCACTTCCATGCCGGGACGCATGCGGCCGCGGTTGATGCGGCCCACGCCGATCTTGCCGACGTAGCTGTTGTAGTCCAGCGAGATGATCTGCATCTGCAGCGGACCATTGGGATCGTCGTCGCGCTGCGGCACGTGTTCGAGGATGGCTTCGAACAGCGGGCGCATGTTGCCTTCGCGCACTTCAGGATTCAGGCCGGCGTAGCCCGACAGGCCCGAGGCGTAGATCACCGGGAAGTCCAGCTGCTCGTCGGTGGCGCCCAGCTTGTCGAACAGGTCGAAGGTGGCGTTGATGACGAAATCGGTGCGGGCGCCCGGACGGTCGACCTTGTTGACCACGACGATGGGCTTCAGGCCCAGGGCCAGCGCCTTGCGGGTCACGAAGATGGTCTGGGGCATGGGGCCTTCAACCGCATCCACCAGCAGCAGCACGCCGTCGACCATGGACAGCACGCGCTCGACTTCGCCGCCGAAGTCCGCGTGTCCCGGGGTGTCGATGATGTTGATGTGCGTGCCTTCGTATTCGACGGCACAGTTCTTGGCCAGAATCGTAATGCCGCGTTCTTTTTCCAGGTCGTTCGAGTCCATGACCCGTTCGGTCAGCGCCTGGTTTTCGCGGAAGGTGCCGGATTGGCGCAGCAGCTGGTCGACCAGGGTGGTTTTACCGTGGTCCACGTGGGCGATGATGGCGACGTTGCGCAAGGCGCGAGTCATAGCGAGTCCTTTAAGGTCAGGGTGGAGGGCAGCAAGCCCTCCGGCAATTCGTTCAATGCAAGCAATGCCTGCTTGGGGTCTGGCATGGCCTGCAAGGCATCCAGCGCAACGGCGCGTTCCAGGGAAAACGGCCCGACGTGCGTGCGCCGCAGCGCCGTCAGGTGGGCGTAACAGCCCAGCACGCGCCCGATGTCCTGGGCCAGCGTCCGGATGTATGTGCCTTTACTGCATGCCACATCGATCTCCGCCTCGGTTCCGTTCAGGGACAGCAGTTCGATGCGGTAAATCGTGATCTGGCGCGGCGGCCGTTCCAGCTCGATGCCGGCGCGCGCGTACTCGTACAAGGGCTTGCCGTCGCGCTTGAGCGCCGAATACATGGGCGGAATCTGCTCGATCGTGCCCGAGAAACGTGACAGCGCGTCGCGCAGCGCCTGCTCATCAACGGTAAAGCCCGGCTCGGCGGTGGACACGACATTACCGGTCAGGTCGCCGGAGTCGGTTTCGGAGCCAAATTGCAGCGTAGCGCGATATGCCTTGTCGGCGTTGAGCATCGCGCCGGAAATCTTGGTTGCGCGTCCCATGCAGCACACCAGCAGACCGGTGGCGAAGGGATCCAGCGTGCCAGTGTGGCCGGCTTTTGCCGCGTCCATGGCGCGTTTGGCGCGTTGCAGGGCGTGGTTGCTCGACAAACCCACGGGTTTGTCGAGCAACAGCACACCGTCGAGCGTAAGCCCGCGTCGTTTAGCCATCGTCGGAATCCGGTTTAAAGCAGTGACGACAGCCCGATCAGGACTGGTCTTCAGGTTCGTCGGGCACGCCCGAATGCGGGCCGGGCCGGTTTGCGCGGTCGATGAGGATCGACATTTCGATGCCACGGGCGATCTGCTCGTCGTGGAAGAAGCGCAAAGTGGGGACAGTATGTATGTGCAGCAGCTTGTACAGCTGGGAATGCAGCCAACCGGCTTTCTCGTTCAGCAAGGCGGTCGCGGCTTCGGGCTCGGCGCCCAGAACCGTGAAATACACCTTGGCATGCGCGTAGTCGGTCGACAATTCCACACCAGAGAGCGTGATCAGTCCAGCGCGGGTCGTGTCGATCTCGCGCTGGATGATCCCGGCCAGATCCTTCTGGATCTGGTCGGCCAGCCGCAGATTGCGGCCGGGGATGGCTTTGGACTTGTGACGGCTCATTAGAAAAAATGCCTCGCGGTCGCCTTACAGCGTACGCGCGATTTCCTTGATTTCAAAGACTTCCAGCTGGTCGCCCACCAGGATGTCGTTGTTGCCGCGCAGCGTAAGGCCGCAGTCGAAGCCCGACTTGACTTCCTTGACGTCGTCCTTGAAGCGGCGCAGCGAATCGAGCTGGCCGGTCCACTGGACCACGTTGTTGCGCAGCAGGCGGACTTGCGAATCGCGACGCACCAGGCCGTCCAGCACCATACAACCGGCGATGTTGCCGATGCGGGAAATGCTGTAAACCTCGCGGATCTCGACCAAGCCGATGACTTCTTCCTTTTTCTCGGGCGCCAACATGCCCGACATGGCTGCCTTCACTTCATCCACGGCGTCGTAGATGATGTTGTAGTAGCGCACGTCGATGCCGTTGTTCTCGGCCAGCTTCTTGGCGCTGGCTTCGGCGCGGACGTTGAAGCCGATGACGACGGCGTTCGAGGCGATGGCCAGGTTGATGTCGCTTTCCGAGATGCCGCCCACGGCGGCGTGCACGACCTGCACGCGCACTTCGTCGGTCGATAGCTTGACCAGGGACTGCACCAGCGCTTCCTGCGAACCCTGGACGTCGGTCTTCACGATCAGGGCCAGGGTCTGCGTGCCCTCGCCCAGGTTGTCGAACATGGACTCGAGCTTGGCGGCCTGTTGGCGGGCCAGCTTGACGTCGCGGAACTTGCCCTGGCGGAACAGCGCGATTTCGCGCGCCTTGCGCTCGTCGGACAGCACCATCAGCTCGTCGCCAGCGGCCGGCACTTCGGTCAGGCCCTGGATTTCCACGGGGATCGACGGACCGGCTTCCTGGATAGGCTTGCCGTTTTCGTCCAGCATGGCGCGCACGCGGCCAAAGCTTGCGCCGGCCAGCACCACGTCGCCACGGTGCAGGGTGCCGCTTTGCACCAAGATGGTCGCGACCGGGCCGCGGCCCTTGTCGAGACGAGCTTCGATCACCAGGCCCTTGGCGGGCGCGTCGACGGGAGCCTTCAGTTCCAGCACTTCGGCCTGCAGCAGCAAGTTTTCCAGCAGATCGTCGATGCCTTCGCCGGTCTTGGCCGACACGGACACGAACGGCACGTCGCCGCCGTATTCTTCCGGCACCACTTCCTCGGCAACCAGTTCCTGCTTGACGCGGTCGGGGTTGGCGGAGGGCTTGTCGATCTTGGTCATGGCCACGACCATCGGAACGCCTGCGGCCTTCGCGTGGTGGATGGCTTCGCGGGTCTGCGGCATCACGCCGTCGTCGGCCGCGCAGACCAGGATGACGATGTCGGTCGCCTTGGCGCCGCGGGCACGCATGGCGGTAAACGCCTCGTGGCCCGGGGTGTCAAGGAAGGTCACCATGCCGCGTTCGGTCTGAACGTGGTAGGCGCCGATGTGCTGAGTAATGCCGCCGGCTTCGCCCGCGGCAACCTTGGCGCGGCGGATGTAGTCCAGCAGCGAGGTCTTGCCGTGGTCGACGTGGCCCATGACGGTGACAACCGGCGCGCGCGGCAGCTGTTCGGCTTCCGACACGCTCGCGGTTTCGTCCAGGAAGGCTTCCGGGTCGTCCAGCTTGGCGGCGATTGCCACGTGGCCCAGTTCCTCGACCACGATCATGGCGGTTTCCTGGTCCAGCACCTGGTTGATGGTGACCATCTGGCCCAGCTTCATCAATTGCTTGATGACTTCTGCGGCCTTGACGGACATCTTGTGGGCCAGGTCGGCCACGCTGATGGTTTCCGGCACGTGAACTTCACGCGCGATGAATTCCTGCGGCGCCGGCTCATTGCGGCGATCGTTCTGCTGGTTGCGGCCGCCTCGGCCGCCCTTGCCGCCGCCCTTGCCGCCAGCACGCCAGCCGTCGCGGCTGGCCGGGGCTGCCGGCTTGTCCGCGGGCTTCTTGCGCGAAGCGTCATCGGACCAGGTCGAAGCGACTTCGGCGGTCTTGATGGTCTTCTTCGCGCCGGGAGCGGCGGGCTTGGCGTCCTTCTTGGCGCCGGGAGCGGCGCCCGGCTTGCCAGCCGGCTTGTGCAGCGTGCCGGAGATCGGCGCGGCAGCGGCGGGCGCTTCCGGTTCGGGAGCGCGCAGCACCTTGCGCGGACGGTTCAGCATCTCGCGCAGAGCGGCGGCTTCAGCCTCGGCCTTGCGGCGGGCCTCGTCGCGGGCCGCCGGCGCGGCGGAAGCCGCGAGAGGCGGGCCGGCGCGGCGGTTGTCCGC